>JBJMIH010000084.1:0-46826 GCA_045806985.1 Mycobacteriales bacterium
GCAGCCACTCCACGCTCGCCTACCTCGGTGGGCTGGCCGGCTACGTCACCATCGCCGAGGCGGTCGCCGACCCGGTGCTGGCGGAACTGGTCGGCCGGCTGATGGCCGAGGACGTGGTGCCCACGCTGACCGCGCCGGACGGCCTGGACCTGGACTCCTACGGCGCCAGCGTGCGGGCCCGGTTCGCCAACCCGGCGCTGCGCCACCGCACCGCGCAGGTGGCGATGGACGGCACGCAGAAGCTGCCGCAGCGGCTGCTCGGCACCGTCAGGGACCGGTACGCGGCCGGCGCCACCCCGTACTGGGCCGTCCTCGCGGTGGCGGCCTGGATGCGGTACGTCGCGACGCAGCCCGTGGACGACCCGCTCGCCGAACTGCTCGCCGAGCGTGTCAACGGCGCCACGAGCGCGGCCGGATTGGTCGGAGCACTGCTCGGCATCCGCCAGGTCTTCGGCGACGACCTCGCCGCCCACGACGGATTCCGCTCGCTGCTCACCGAGTACGTCGCCGCGCTGGCAGGGCAACCCGCGCTCGACGCGGTCCGGATGTCCCTCGCCGGCAAGAGGTAGGACCAATACACGCCCGGAGTCCATTGGGGTATTGACAGTTACCGCAAACGTTTGCACTCTTTTGTCAGTTGATCCGGGTCTGCCCAGGAGGTGCGGTGACGATCACGATCCGGGAAGTCGCCCGGGCCGCGGAGGTGTCCGTGTCCACCGTGTCACGGGCGTTCACCGCACCCGACCTGGTGAACGAGACCACCCGCCAGCGGGTGCTCGCCACGGCGGAGGAGCTGGGGTACCGGCCCAACCGGGCCGCCCGAGGTCTGATCACCGGCCGCACCGGCAACATCGGTGTGCTGATCCCCGACCTGGCCAACCCGTTCTTCCACGGGATCCTGCAAGGGGTCCAGGACCGGGCCCGCACGGCCGACCACTGGGTCTTCCTGGCCGACTCCGGTGAGGACCCGCGGGCCGAGTACGAGCTGATCCTGCAGATGGCCAAGCAGGTCGAGGGCATCGTGGTCTGCTCGTCCCGGATGACCGCGCTCCAACTGGAGCAGGTCGTCGGCGTCACCAGCCTGGTGTTCCTCAACCGCAGGGTGGCCGGCGTGCCGTCGGTGCTGATGGACAGCGGCGGCGGCGGCCAGCAGGCGGTCGACCACCTGGCGGCGCTCGGCCACCGGCGGGTCGCGTACCTGTCCGGGCCGCGCAACTCGTGGTCCAACAAGGAACGCCGGCGCGGGCTGCGCACCGCCGCCCGCCGCGTCGGCATGGACGTCCTCGAGCTGGGCCCGTTCACGCCGGGCTTCGACGCCGGGGTGCAGGGCGCCGACCTGGCCGTGGCCGCCGGCGTCACCGCGATCATCGCCTACAACGACCTGATGGCCCTCGGCGTGCTGTCCCGTCTCGCCGATCGCGACATCCCGGTCCCGGCGTCCGTGAGCGTGCTGGGCTTCGACGACATCCCGCTCGCGGCGATGACCGTCCCGTCGCTCACCACGGTCGCCGTCCCCAAGGAGGCCGCCGGCCGTGCCGCCGTCGACCTCCTGCTCGGCCTGCTCGTCACCGGCACCGGCGGCGAGGCGAGGACCGAGCTGCCGACCCAGCTGATCGTCCGCGCATCGACCGCACCACCCCCACCCGGTACCACCAACTAGTCCCCACGCCGCCCAGTGAGGTGACCTCCGTGACACGCCCGTCCCACCCGTTCAGGATCGCCGGCGCCCTGGCGATCTGTATCGCGCTCGCCGCAGCCGCGTGCTCCGCGCCGGGGAGCAAGAAGTCCAGCAAGCCGAAGCCCGGCGCGAGCCTGCCCGTCAAGCCCAGCCACCCCGTCCCGCTCAACATCCTCGACGTGGCCGGCAACCTCCAGCTCACCCAGGGCATGATCGACGAGTTCGTGAAGTCGCACAGCGACATCGTCAGCGGCGTCACCTACTCCAAGGGCACCGCGCCCGAGCTGGCCGGCAAGATCAAGGCCCAGGAGGACGCCGGGCAGATCCAGATCAACCTGGTGCTGACCGGCACCGACGGCCTGTCCGCCGGCCTCAAGCAGGGCCTGTGGCAGAAGATCAGCCCGGACTACGACGCGAAGGTCGGCAACCCGCGGGACCACTACCTCGACCCCGCCGCGAAGATGCAGGAGCTCGCGCAGGGCCACGGCGTCGAGGTCGTGTACTACCCGTCCGGCCCGCTGCTGGAGTACAACCACAGCAAGGTCAGCAGCCCGCCCACCAGCCCGCAGGCGCTGCTCGCGTGGGCCAAGGCGCACCCCGGCCGGTTCCAGTACGCCGACCCGGCCAACTCCGGCCCTGGCCGCACGTTCCTGATGGGCCTGCCCTACCTGCTCGGTGACAAGGACCCGAAGGACCCGGTGCACGGCTGGGACAAGACCTGGGCCTACCTCAAGGACCTCGGCCAGTACATCCCGTACTACGCCTCCGGCACCACCGAGACCATGAAGAACCTGGCCTCCGGCGCCGTCGACATGATCGCCACCACCACCGGCTGGTACATCAACCCGCGCGCGCTGGGCACCGTCCCGCAGGACACCGCGGTCGGCAAGTACGACAACGAGCACTGGGTGACCGACGCCCAGTACGCGGTCATCCCGAAGGGCGTCGACACCGACACCCTCGTCGCCGACCTCGCCCTGATCAAGTGGATGCTCACGCCGAAGCAGCAGGCCAAGGCGTACGACACCGGCTACTTCTACCCCGGCCCCGCGGTGAAGGGCGTGACGCTGAAGATGGCGCCGGCCGCCTCGCAGGAGACGATCAGGAAGTACGGCGACCCCCGGTTCGACGACTGGATCGCCAAGTACCCGAAGGACCCGTCGCTGCCCGCCGACAAGCAGGTCACCGCGTTCGACATGTGGGCCCGCCAGATCGGCGCAGGGAAGAAGAAGAGCTGATGGTTCACGCAGACAGCTTCACCTCGCTGCGGCTCGACGGGGTGTCCCGCAGCTTCGGCAGCCAGCAGGCCCTGCGGGCGCTGGACCTGGAGGTCAAGGGGGGCGAGTTCGTCGCCCTCCTCGGCCCCTCCGGGTGCGGCAAGTCCACCGCGTTGAACTGCCTCGCCGGCCTGCTGCCGCTCACCGCGGGCCAGATCCACCTGGACGACCGCCGCATCGACACGCTGCCGCCGGAGAAGCGCGGGTTCGGCATGGTGTTCCAGAACTACGCGCTGTTCCCGCACCTGTCCGTCCGCAAGAACGTGGCCTTCGGCCTGCGCATGCGCGGGACCAACCGGGCCGAGACGCGGCGCAGGGTGGAGGAGGCGCTGAAGCTGGTGCAGCTCACCGAGCACGGCGCGAAGTTCCCCGGCCAGCTGTCCGGCGGGCAGCAGCAGCGGGTGGCGATCGCCAGGGCGATCGTGTTCGAGCCGCCGCTGGTGCTGATGGACGAGCCACTGTCCAACCTGGACGCCCGGCTGCGGCTGGAGATGCGCACCGAGATCCGCAAGCTGCACCAGGACCTGGGCCTCACCACCGTGTACGTCACGCACGACCAGGAGGAGGCGCTGTCCATGGCCGACCGCCTGGTCGTGCTGCGGGACGGCCTGGTCCAGCAGGTCGGCACGCCGGAGGAGGTGTACGCGCAGCCCGCGAACCGTTACGTGGCCGGCTTCATGGGGTACCGGAACATGATCGAGCTGGCCGTCGCCGGCGTGGACGAGAAGAACGTCACGCTGACCGGCGACAAGGACGTGAAGCTCGTCGGCGTCAACCGCGACGACGTGTCGTCCGGCACGGCCGTCGCGGCGATCCGGCCGGAGGACTTCACGGTCAGCGAGGACGGCCTGGCGGCCGGGGTCGAGGTGGTCGAGTACCACGGCCGCGAGCAGTCGGTGCAGGCCCGGCTGTCCGGCGGCCAGGAGATCCACTTCCGCACCCACGAGCGGCTCGCACCCGGCGACAACGTGCGGCTGTCCGTCCCGCCGGAGCGGGTGCTGGTGTTCGCGCCGGAGCTGTCGTGAGCGAAGCGAACCGGGGAGCATCATGACCACCACTGTGGACACGAAGGCGCCGCTCAGTGCGCCTCCCGCCGGCCGCTCGTTGCGGCACCGGCTGGCCGAGCGCGGCGTCGACCGGAACCTGCTGCTGCTCCTGCCCGGGGTCGCGTTCCTGCTGATCCTCTTCCTGTACCCGTTCATCTACGGCCTCCAGCTGTCCTTCCAGCCGCAGAAGGGCGGTGGGGCGTTCGCCAACTACTCGAAGTTCTTCCGCGACTCGTACCTGCGCGGCACCCTGTGGATCACGCTCAAGCTCGGCCTCACCGCGGCGATCGTCAACGTCGTCGCCGCGGTGCCGATCGCGTACCGGCTGCGCGGCGAGTTCCGCGGCAAACGATTGCTGATCACCATCCTGGTGGTGCCGATCACGCTCGGCACGGTGCTCACGGCCGACGCGCTGCTGTCCTACCTGGGACCGGCGGGCTGGTTCAGCAAGACGCTGAAGGCGCTGCACCTGGTCGACAAGCCGCCGATGCTGGTGCACAACTACTGGGGCGTGCTCGCGTCGCTGATCATCACCGGGTTCCCCTTCTCGTTCCTGCTGACGATGTCCTACCTCACCGGCATCGACCCGACGCTGGACCGGGCCGCCGCCACGCTCGGGGCCGGCTGGCTGCAGCGGTTCCGGACGATCACGCTGCCGCTGCTCGCGCCGGGGCTGGCCATCACGTTCTGCCTCAGCTTCGTGATGGCGTTCTCGGTGTTCCCGTCCGCGCAACTGGTCGGTGACCCGCGCCGGAGCACGCACGTGATGTCGATCGAGGCGGCGGACGCGGCGTTCCAGCGGTTCGACTACTCGATGGGCTCGGCGATCGCGATGCTGATGGCCGGCGTGATGCTGGTCGTGATCGGGATCGTGCTGGCCGGCAGGGCGCGGTTGTACCGCGGCGCGACGGGAGGCAAGGGATGACCACGACGACCGCCCCCGGCCGCCGCCGACTGGTGGCCTCGCCCGGTGCCTGGCTGACCTGGGCGCTGGTGGTGTTCTTCTTCGTCAACCTCATCGCGATGGTCGCGATGGTGGTGGTGAACTCGGTCGGCACCCAGTGGTTCGGCACCTGGCTGCCGAAGCACTACGTCGCGCACTACTACTCGGACGCCTGGAAGGAGTTCAGCCTCGGCAGGGTGTTCCGCGTCACCATCGAGGTGGCCTTCCTGGTCATGCTGTTCTCGGTGCTGCTCGGGGTGCCGGCCGCGTACGCGCTCGCGCGCTCCAACTTCCCCGGCAAGCGGCTGGTCATGGTGCTGTTCCTGCTGCCGATCCTGGTGCCGCCGATCACGTACGGCATCCCGCTGGCGACCGTGCTGTACAAGTACCACCTGGCCGGCAAGCTGATCGGGGTGGTGCTGGCCAACCTGGTGCCGTCGGTGCCGTTCGTCGTGCTCACCATGACACCGTTCATCGAGCAGATCGACCCGAAGATCGAGGCGGCGGCCCGGATGTGCGGGGCGCGGACGCACGCCATCTTCCTGCGCATCCTCGCGCCACTGCTGATACCCGGCATCCTCGCCGCGTCGATCCTGGTGCTGGTGCGCACGGTCGGCATGTTCGAGCTGACCTTCTTCACCTCCGGGCCGACCACGCAGACGCTCGTTGTCGCGCTCTACTACTCGATGTTCTCGGCCGGCATCCGGGCGCCGCAGTCGATCGACGCGATGGCGGTCATGTACACGGCGTGGATGCTGCTGTTGCTGGTGGTCGCGCTGCGCTTCGTCAACCCGACCCAGCTGGTGACCCGCATCAAGGAGGAGGCCCGCAACTCATGACCGTCCTGCGCCTGCACGCGGACGACGACGTCGGGATCGCGCGGCAGGCGCTGGCCGCCGGCGACCCCGTCGTGGACGGGGTCGCGGCGCGCGACGCGGTGCCGGCCGGCCACAAGGTCGCCCTGCGCGACCTGCCGGCCGGCGCGCCCGTCCACAAGTACGGCCAGCTCATCGGGTACACGACCGCGCCGGTCGCGGCCGGCGAGCACGTGCACGCGCACAACCTGGAGTTCCGCGCGGTCGGGGATCGCGAGTACGAGGTCGGCACCGCGGTCGTGCCGGTCGAGCCCGCCCCCGACCTGGCCACCTTCGACGGCATCGTCCGCCCGGACGGCCGCGTCGCCACCCGCAACTACCTGGGCGTCCTCACCTCGGTGAACTGCTCGGCCACGGTCGCCAAGCTGATCGCCGCCCGCGCCGACCGGCTGCTGGCCGACTTCCCCCACGTGGACGGCGTCGTCGCCCTCACGCACGGCACCGGCTGCGGGATGACCGCGCCCGGCGACGGCCTGGCGGTGCTCCGCCGCACTCTCCAGGGCTACGCGCGCCACCCCAACTTCGCCGGCCTCGTCGTCGTCGGCCTGGGCTGCGAGGTCAACCAGATCGCCGACATCTCCTTCGACACGCCCACGCCCATCCGCACGCTCACCATCCAGGAGGCCGGCGGCACGGCCGCCGCCGTCAGGGCCGGCCTGGCCGCGCTGGAGGAGCTCCTCCCGGCGGCCGAGGAGGGCGGCCGCCGCCAGCCGGTACCAGCGTCCCACCTGGTGCTGGGCCTCCAGTGCGGCGGCTCCGACGGGTACTCCGGCATCACCGCCAACCCGGCCCTCGGCGTCGCCTCCGACCTCCTCGTCCGCCACGGCGGCACGTCCATCCTCGGCGAGACGCCGGAGGTCTACGGCGCCGAACACCTTCTCACCCGCCGCGCCGTCTCCGCGGAGGTCGCCGACCGCCTCATCACGAGGATCCGCTGGTGGGAGAGGTACACGGCCGCCAACCAGGGCAGCATGGACAACAATCCGTCACCCGGCAACAAGGCCGGCGGCCTGACCACCATCCTGGAGAAGTCCCTCGGCGCGGTCGCCAAGGCCGGCCACAGCCCGCTCGCCGAGGTGGTCGAGTACGCCGAAGCCGTCAACGGCCCCGGTCTGGTCTTCATGGACACCCCGGGCTACGACCCGGTCTCGGTCACCGGGATGGTCGCCGGCGGTGCGAACATCATCGCCTTCACGACCGGCCGAGGCTCGGTCTTCGGCTGCAAACCCGTCCCCAGCCTGAAACTGTGCACCAACACCCCGACCTACGACCGCATGTCCGAGGACATGGACGTCAACTGCGGCCGGATCCTCGACGGCACCGCCACCCTCGAAGAGGTCGGCCGGGAAATCTTCCAGCTCCTCCTGGACACCGCGTCCGGGCACCAGACTCTCAGCGAACAGCTGGGCTTCGGCGACGAGGAGTTCACTCCCTGGCAGCTGGGCGCCGTCCTCTGAGCGCCCGGTCCTGCCGCCGGGGTCCGGGGCGGTAGGCGGTGTGTCAGGCAGGTCAGACGAAGGCGAGCAGGTAGTCGCCGCTGCCGGTGTGGTTGTGGCTGCCGCCGGCCTGGCAGGCGCCGAGCGAGGCGTTGCCGGCGAAGGTCAGCTCCTGGCACTTGTTGCACCAGCGCCAGTTGCTCTGGGCTCCGGCGGTGGCGCCGGTGTTGGAGCTGAGGGTGTAGTCGCCGCTGCCGGAGTGACTGTGGTTGCCACCGCCCGAACAGGGACCCTGCGACGCGTTGCCGGCGAACGAGAGCACCTGGCACTTGTTGCACCAGCGCCAGTTCGACTGGCTGTTCGACGACGCGCCGATGCCGACGGCGAGGGAGTAGTCGCCGCTGCCGCCGTGGTCGTGCTTGCCGCCGGCGGGGCAGGCGCCCTGGGACGCGTTGCCGGCGAAGGCCATGGCCTGGCACTTGTTGCACCAGCGCCAGTCGCTCTGCTCGGGGATCGGCGTCTGGTTGAAGGTCAGCGCGTAGTTGCCGCTGCCGGTGTGGTCGTGGCTGCCGCCGGCCTGGCAGGCGCCCTGGGACGCGTTGCCGGCGAAGGCGAGGACCTGGCACTTGTTGCACCAGCGCCAGTTGTTCTGGTCGCCGCCGGCCGGGCCGTTCACCGGCAGTACATAGTCGCCGCTGCCGGAATGGTTGTGGTTGCCGCCGGCCGGGCAGGGGCCGAGCGATGCGTTGCCGGCGAAGGCGAGGACCTGGCACTTGTTGCACCAGCGCCAGTTGGACTGGCCGCCGGGACCGCTGCCGCGGTTCGTCATGAGGACGTAGTTGCCGCTGCCGGCGTGGTTGTGGCTGCCGCCGGCCGCGCACGCGCCGGGCAGCGGGTTGCCGGCGAAGGCCAGCGACTGGCACTTGTTGCACCATGCCCAGTTCGCCTGGTCGCCGTAATAGTGCAGGTCGACCTCGCCGGAGACCGCCGAGTTGCTCATGATGACGGTGTGCTGCCCGGTGTCGGTCACCGCGTTGTTCGCGGTCCACGTCATCGACGGGGTGTTGTTGCCGCTCAGCGCGACGCCGATGGACGACATCTTCGTCTCGGCGGTGTCAGGGTAGTCGGAGACCACGGTGACCCCGTACACCTCCAGCGTCTCGATCAGCCAGGTCAGCTCCTCGACGTTGCTGATCGGCAGGCTGCTGTTGGCGATGCCCTGGAACTGGCAGTTGTAGTTGAACCCGCTGGCCGAGCTGCCGGTCAGGGTCATCACGCCGGTGAGCACGTCGCCGGGGTTGACGGTGATCAGGTTGGTGTGGAAGGCCGGGCCGCCCTGGCCGTCCACGTACCAGCTCGCCACCGACCAGAAGTTGCCGCCGCCGGCCGCGGACGGCCCCCACTGGAGCACCGGCTGGTAGATCATCGTCGAGTTCTGGATCCCGTTGAACAGGAAGATCGTCTGTCCGTTGTGAGTGGTGGGCGGGGCGGGCACCACCCACTTGGTGACGAACGACGAGACGGTCTTCCCGGTGTCGTTCAGCCACGAGGAGTAGGTGATCCAGCCGGTGCCGAGTGCCGGCTCGACGGCCTTCGGCTGGACGACGTTGGCCGGCATCAGCGGCTGGCCTTCCACGCGGCGCTCGAGGAGGCCGACCTCGATCTCACCGGACTGGTGCACGATGGTCAGCCGGCTGTCCGCGCCGTCGACGGACGCGCCGGGCTGGAGGTGGTTGACCTGTTCCCGCGGCCGGAGGCCGCCGGGGGTGAGGACGAATTCCTCGGACATGGAAGGGTTCCTCTCGTCGTCTGGAGCTGCCGTCACGGCATACGAGCCCGCCGGTGTCCGGGACACCTGTTGTCCAGGACCGACAGGGTGTACGGAACCCGCCGGCCGCGGTCCCCCCGGAGCGATGCGACTGGCGCCAGGGTCTGAACGGGAAGCGAGCACGCGCAAAGCCTGATCTCAACTCACGATCAAGGCCAGCACAACAAGTACTCAAACAATCACAAAAAGTGAAAGCCGTAGGCCTCTATCCACTCCGGCGGCCATCCATCAGGGTGTGCGGCACGCGGCACGCGAGCGGCGGCGCCTGGCGGCCACGGCGCCTGGCGGCCGCGGAGGCCTGCAGCTGGGACGGTCGGCGTGGCGGCGGGCCGGCGCGGGGGACGACGTGTGGGGTGGAGTCGCCGGGTCCTCCAGGAGGGTGGTGGAGGGCCCGGCGACCACCAGGAGGTGAGATCCACGTCGTCGCGAGGAGTGTGGCGGGGCGCTCGGTGGGGGAACCGATGGGCCCGCGAACCTCGCTTCTCACCTCGGATGATGCAAACGTTTGTACCAAGTAGGTCTACACCAATGCCCGAAATCTGGCAAGAGGTGTCCGTTTGAACGGTCAGATGGTCCAGTTGTGACTGATCTTGGCCTCCTGGGACCCCGTTCAAAATTCATCCGACAACTGGCCTTGACCAATCCTGCAATCCTTTGCATACTCCCAATCAGCCATAAACCGGACACCGGTCTCCGCGTAGGAGGACCTCACCATGCGCCGAGCGCTCACTCTGCTCGCCGGCCTGACCGCGAGCGCACTGATCACCGCGGCCGCCCCCGTCGCGAGGGCCGATCCCGCCCCGCGCGCGGCGGCGCCGGCCGACTGGTCAACCGCGGTCATCGACTCGACCATGAAGCGCAAGCCGTCAGCGTCCGACCTGGGCGGGTGGGGGTACCAGACCGGCCTGTTCCTGTGGGGCACGTACCTGGTGTACCAGCGCACCCACAACACCAAGTACCTGAGCTACGTCCGGGCCTGGGTCGACAGGTTCGTGAACAGCAGCGGCAAGCTCAACCACGGCCTGGACAACCTGGACAGCATGGAGGCCGGCAACCTGCTGGTAGCGCTCTACAACGAGACGCACCAGGCGAAGTACAAGACGGCCGCCACCCAGATCCGCAACCGGCTGAAGACCTACCCGCGCACCTCCGACGGCGGCTTCTTCCACGCCACCAGCAAGAAGGGCCAGCTGTGGGGTGACGGCACGTTCATGATCGTGCCGTTCCTGATCCACTACGGACAGTCGATCGGCGAGGCCACGTACACCCAGAACGAGGCCGCCAAGCAGATCAAGGTGTACGGCAGCCACCTCCAGGACCCGACCACCGGCCTGCTGTACCACGCCTACGACGAGACCGGCGCCTCCAGCTGGGCCGACCCCAAGACCCACCACTCCTCGCAGTACTGGTGCCGCGCGATCGGCTGGTACGGCATGGCCACCACCGAGACGCTGAAAGCGCTGCCGGCCAGCCACCCCGACCGCGCCGCCCTCCTCCAGATCGACCAGAAGTTGATCCAGGGCATGGCCCAGTACCAGGACCCCGGCACCGGTCGCTGGTTCCAGGTCGTCAACCGCGGCGACCTGTCCGCCAACTGGACCGAGACGTCCTGCTCGGCGATGTACAGCTACACCATCGACGTCGCCGTCCAGCAGGGCTGGGTCGACCCGAGCTACCAGGCCGTGGCCGACAAGGGCTACCAGGGCGTGCTCAAGAAGGTGTCGGTCGGCTCCGACGGCCTCACCAACATCACCGACATCTGCGTCGGCACCAACGTCGGCGACCTGAACTACTACCTGGGCCGCGACCGCGCCACCAACGACTTCCACGGCCTGGGCGCGTTCCTCATCGCCAACGAGCAGTTCACCCACCCGACCCCGGGGAGAGTGGCCTGATGTACCACCAGGACCTCAACCCCACCGGGCACCTGTGGCTGTCGGGCGTCATCGCCCTGCTGCCGCTGCTCACCCTGCTGGCGCTGCTCGGTGGGCTGAAGTGGAAGGCGCAGTGGGCCTCGCTGGTCGCCCTCGCCGTCGCGGTCGTCATCGCGGTGTGGGAGTACGACATGCCGTTCGGCCAGTCGCTCGACGCCGGCCTGTACGGGGTGGCGACCAGCGTGCTGGTGATCCTGTGGATCACGTTCAACGCGATCTGGATCTACGAGATGACCGTCCGCACCGGACACTTCGCGGTGCTGCGCCGGTCGTTCGCGGCGGTCAGCGACGACCAGCGGTTGCAGGCGATCGTCATCGCCTTCTGCTTCGGTGCGCTGATCGAGGGCCTGGCCGGCGGCGGCTCGCCGGTGGCGATCGCCGCGGTGATGCTGATCGCGCTGGGCTTCGACCCGCTCAAGGCGGCCGCGATCGCGCTGGTGGCGGACACCGCGCCGGTCGCCTTCGGGGGCCTCGGCAACCCGATCCTGTCACTGTCCACGGTCACCGGCATCAAGGAGCACGACCTCGCGGTGATGGTCGGCCGGCAGGCCCCGTTCCTGGCGCTGCTGGTGCCGTTCGTGCTGCTGCTGCTCGCCGACGGCCGGCGCGGCCTGCGCCAGGTGTGGCCGGCCGCGGCGGTGGCCGGGGTGAGCTTCGCGTTCGTCCAGTTCCTGTTCTCCAACTACCTGGCGTACAAGCTGAGCGACATCGTCGCGGCGATCGTCTCCGCCGTGTCGGTGGTGGCGTTCCTGCGGGTGTGGCAGCCGGCCGAGCCGCTGATCTCCACCCGGCAGGGTGAGGCGGGGGCGGCCGGTCCGGCGCCGGCGGTGGCCGGCGGCGCGGTCGACGACCCCGCCTACGTCCGCACCCACGGCCGGCCCGGCGGCGACAGCACGGCCGACATCCTGACCGCGTACGCGCCGTACGCGATCATCGTCGCGGTGTTCTCGATCGCCCAGATCACCTCCGTCAAGACGTGGCTGGCCAAGGGCACCTGGACGTTCACGTGGCCGGGCCTGCACGTGCTCGGCGCGAGCGGCAAGCCGGCCAACACCGCCTACGCCCTCACCTGGGCGGGCGCGACCGGCACGCTGCTGTTCGTCTCCGGCGTGCTGACCATGCTCGTGCTGCGGCTCACCCCGTGGGGCGCGCTGGCCGCGTACGGCGACACGATCCGCCGGTTCGGCTGGGCCATCGTGACGATCCTCGCGGTGTTCGCGCTGGCGTACGTGATGAACCTGTCCGGCCAGACCGTCACGCTCGGCGTCTGGCTGGCCGGGGCCGGCGGGTTCTTCGCCTTCCTGTCGCCGCTGGTCGGCTGGTTCGGGGTGACGATCACCGGTACCGACGCCGGCTCGAACGCGCTGTTCGGGGCGCTCCAGGTGGCCGGGGCGCACAAGGCCGGCCTCAACCCGACGCTGCTGTCCGCCGGCAACGACACCGGCGGCGTGCTGGCGAAGATGATCTCCCCGCAGAGCCTGGCGATCGCGGCCGCCGCGGTCGGCAAGGTCGGCGTCGAGGGCGTGCTGCTGCGCCGCATCCTGCTGTGGAGCCTCGGCCTGCTCCTGCTGCTCTGCGTGCTCGTCTGGCTGCAATCCACCTCGGTACTGGGCGGAATGGTCCCGTAACCGCCCTCCCCAGACCCCGGCCGGGGCAACCGGGTCCCGCCCCGGCCGGGCACCACCTCCACCGGAGGCCGTCATGCCCGTCACCCGCAAGGCCGCCGCCGCCGTGGCCGGCCTGCTCGCCGCGACCGCGCTGCTCGTCGTGACAACACCGCGCGCCGTGGCCGCGACCGCGACCAACCTGTACGTGTCGCCGACCGGCAGTGACAGCAACTCCGGCGCCAGCCCCGACAGTCCGATCCAGACCCTCACGCACGCGCGGGACGTGGTGCGCGGCATCGACCAGAGCACCAGCGGCGAGATCAGGGTGAACCTGGCCGGCGGGGTGTACCGGCTGACCGCTCCGCTCGCCCTGACCGCGCGGGACTCCGGCACCGACGGCCACCAGGTGGTGTGGGCGGCGGCGCCGGGCGCCCGGCCGGTGATCAGCGGGGGCGTCAAGGTCACCGGCTGGACGCGTACCGACGCGAGCCGCGACATCTGGTCCGCGCCGGTGCCGGCCGGCACCACCACCCGCCAGGTGTACGTCAACGGCGGCCGGGCGCAGCGCGCCACCGGCACGCTGCCGGTGTCGGTGAAGCAGACCGACACCGGGTACACCACCGGCAGCGGCGACCCGATGGCGAAGTGGCACAACCGGGGGCAGGTCGAGTTCGTGTACCGGGGCGGGCTCGGCGCGTGGACCGAGCCGCGGTGCGGCGTCGCGTCGATCACCTCGACCGCCATCACCATGGACCAGCCGTGCTGGGACAACTCGACGAAGCGGGTGCTGCGGACCGACGGGTCGGGCCGGACGTACGAGCTGGTCGGGCGGCAGAAGATCACCGAGGCGCCGACCGCCGTCGAGAACGCGTACGAGCTGCTGGACAAGCCCGGCGAGTGGTACCTCGACTCGTCCACCTCGACGCTGAACTACATCCCGCGCTCCGGTGAGGACCTGTCCACCGCCGACGTCGAGGTGGCGGCGGCGCAGACGCTGCTGTCGGCGACCGGGACCGCCGACGCGCCAGTGCACGACCTGACCTTCCGGGGCATCCAGTTCTCCTACGCCACCTGGACCACGCCCAACGGCGGCGAGGGCTTCTCGGAGATCCAGGCCGACTACACGCTGACCGGCGCCGGGGCGTACGCGACGCAGGGGCTGTGCGCGTTCGTCAAGAACGGCACCTGCCCGTACGGCGCCTGGACCAAGCTGCCCGGCAACGTGTCACTGGCCTACGACCAGGACATCCACTTCGACCGCGACGCGTTCACGCACCTCGGCGCGGCCGGCCTGGACCTCGGCGACGGCTCGCGGGACGATTCGGTCACCGGCTGCGTGTTCACCGACACCTCCGGTAACGGGCTGGAGCTGGGCGGGGTGGACATCCCGCTGCCGACCTCGGCCGGCCAGCACACCAGCGGCGACGTCGTCTCCGACAACCACTTCGCCAACCTGCCGGTCGAGTACCACGGCGGGGTCGCCATCGACGTCGGGTACGTCGAGCACGCCACGATCAGCCACAACCAGATCGACCACGTGGCGTACTCGGGCATCTCGATCGGCTGGGGCGGCTGGCCGGACAAGGTGAAGCTGCCCGCGCAGCCGAACTACTCCAACCACAACACGCTGTCGAACAACCTGATCTTCAACCACATGTCGGTGCTCGGCGACGGCGGCGGGATCTACACCAACGGGATCACCGGCACCAGCCTGTCCACCGGCGAGCACGTCACCGGCAACATCGTGCACGACCAGAAGAACGCCACCGGCGGGCACGCCCTCTACACCGACAACGGCGCCGGCTACATCACGATCAGCGGCAACGGCGAGTACAACAACACCGTCGGCGACTGGGGCAGCAAGCACGTCAACTACACGCTCAACGACGGCTCCTACGACCCGCTGGACATCGAGGGCAACTACTGGGAGAAGGGCGCCGCCGACTACAACCAGAAGTCGGTCCTGATCAGGAACAACCACACGATCACCGGCCCCGGCCAGCTCCCCTCCGCCCTGGTGGCCGCCGCCGGCCTGGAACCGGCCTACGCCGACATCCTCACCTGGACGCCGGCGGCCTGAAGACCTCGGCGCCGCCCCGTGGCAGGCGGGGCGGCGCCGCGGGAAAGAGCGGGGAGCTCCCGGACCCGGCGGGACGGGAGCTCCCCACTCCACGTCACTTCCAGCGGAAGTGGACGAAGAACGACCTGACCAGCGGCTACGCACCGGAGCCACCCCCAGCGGGCACAGCCAGGGCACCAGCCGGCGAGAACAGCCGATCGGCCGCCGCCCGGGCCCGGTCCTCGGCCGCCGGCATCAGGTGGCAGTACACCTCCAGCGTGAACGCCGCCGAGTGGTGCCCTAGGAACTCCGCCAGCGCCCGGATGTCCACCCCTTCAGCGAGCATCGCCGAGGCGTAGGTGTGCCTGAACCCATGGAAGCCGTGCCGCCGAGCCGCCGCCGGGCGGTCCAGCACGCCGGCGGCAACCAGCGCCGGCTTCCACAGGAACGCGTTCATGTAGTTGCGGTTCATCGCCTTGTGCTGCCCGGAGGTGACGATCAGGCGGTGCGTCACCGGCGGGCCGTCCGGCGTCTTCCACGGCAGCGTCACATCGACGGGCGGGAACAGCTCGAGGTGTCGGGCCAGCCGGAACCCGACCGCCTCGCCGAGCGGCACGTCCCGCTCCTTGCCACCCTTCGGCGACGCGAAGAACAGCACACCGCCCACGAGCTTGACCTGACGGCGCACGTGGACGGTCCCGCGCAGGAAGTCCACGTCGTCCACGTCGAGCCCGAACGCCTCACCCTGCCGGAGCCCGAGACCGGCGCCCTCGTCGACCAGCACCCGGTACCGCACCGGCAGCGCCTCGCCGACCAGCGGATGAGCCGGTCGACCGTGCTCACCGATCCGCCCCCGTTCCCTGCGTGTCCTCGGCGCGGGTGGCACCGTCCAGCTGGGCGTCCAGGTCGAGCGCGGCCGGCCGCGCCTGGATGTCGCTCACCGCGGCGTACAGGGCAGTCGTCTTCGGGTCGCTGTGGCCCATGACTTGACCGGTGACCCGCAGGTCCTTTGTCGCCTTGTACATACGGGTCCCGTACCGGTGCCGCAGCGTGTGCAGTGTCGAGACGATCCCGCGCTCGGCCAGGTACAGGTTGACCTGGTTGTCCAGCGTGCCGGGATGCACCTGGCCGGCCTTGCCGTCGCGGCGCCGCAGCACGAACCCACGCCCCCTCGGCCCGTAGGCGCGTAGCTCGGCCAGCACAGCGGGCCCGACCGGCACCGCGCGAGTCTTGCCGCCCTTGCCGCTGATCCGCAGGTACGGCTCCTCGGCGGTGTCGAGGATGTCGGCGCACCGCAGGCCGGCGACTTCGGCGCAGCGCAGCCCGGCGTACGCGGCGAGCACCAGGGTCAGCCGCACGTACCCTTCCGCGTGGGTCAGTGCCAGGGCGAGGTCGGCCTCGCTGATGGGCCGGGGAAGCCCCGGCCGGGTGCGTGGCCGGGGCAGAGCCGCTGAGGGATCCTTGCCCAGCAGCTCCTCGACGACGACCGCCCACCGGTAGAACCCCTGCACGTGGGAGGTCTGGGACCGCCGGTAGCTCGGGCCACCGGCAAGGCCCTCCTGCCAGTCCCGCAGGTCCTCCCTGGTCGCCTCCAACAGCGGCTTGCCCAGCCGGCGCCGCAGCCGGCGCATGGCGCGGCGCCGCTCCTCGAGCGTCCGGTCCGCCAGGCCGCACACCCGCTGCCGCTCCAGGTACCGGCGCAGCAACGCCTCATCCTCTGCCGGCATCCGGCCGGCCGGCAGCTGCAGCTGCCGAGCCGGCTTCTTCGACACCGGGATAGTGCCCTCGCGCACCAGGTCGACCAGGCGCGGCACCTCGGGCCGCCGTCGGGTCACGGCCGCGACCCCCGCCCGTACACATGCGCCAGCGACTCGCCCAGCGCGCCGACCAGCTCGCTGGCCGTGGTCATGTCCAGGTCGACCACGGTGTCGGTTTGGTGTTCGACGTCGGCGACGGTCACGGTCGTCTGTGCCGGGCAGTCCGCCCACTGCGTGGTGCAGATCTCGACCATCAACGGGCCGAGCAGTACCTCGGTCACCTCGCCCCGGTGGCTCGGCCAGGTCGGCAAATGCTGACCGGTGCACCACTCGGCGCAGCCCGGCGACTCGCCGCTCACCGGGTGCCTCCCTCGGCGAGGTCGGCGGCGCGCACGAGCGCGGCGGCCAGCGCCCGGGCCTCACCCGGCAGCATCGCCACCCCGCCGCTTGCCGGCGAGTGCTCCAGAGTCACGGTCTCCAGCCGGCTCCTGTCGGCCGGCTGCTCGATGAACAGCTCCCACGATCCGGTGTCGGGCCGGCGCACCTGCCGGGAGGTGCGCACCTCGGGCAGCCAGCCCTCCCACACCGCGCGGTAGTGGCCGGTGTCGGCAAGCTCGGGGTCGGTGCGGTGCTCCGGTGAGCACCAGGACGGGCAGTGCAACGCGCCGCGCTCGGCGGGCGTCTGGGTAGCGTTGTACATGGGTCCCCCTCCATCGGGGATCAGGGCCCCCGGCCGGAGATGACCTCTCCGCGTCCGGGGCCGCCTACTGGTTGGCGGTCGTCTCCGCCGAGCAAGGCGCGCGGCGGCGCGCGGGCCGAGGGAAGCCCCGTGCACGACCAGGTCGAGCCCACCAGTGTGCAGGAGCCGGCGGCCGGCGCGGGGCTGTCCTGCGTGATGGTCAGCCGCAGCGCGCCCATCAGCAGCAGCGGCGTCACCAACAGCACCAGCATGTCGATGCGTCGCGCCCATCGGCGCCACACGGGCTGGCCGACACCGGCCCACCACGACAGGGCGCGGGTACGCAGCGGCAGCCGCGGCAAGGGCACAACGAGGGCACATGAGGCCGAGGAACGCTGGGAGCGGTTGGGAACCGATGGGAGGCTTTCTGCCTGGTCAGAGCGGAGGTCGGCGAAGGGTCGCGAGGTCAGCGACCCCCTGGTTTTACTTCCAGCGGAAGTGGACGAAGAGGCGGCCCCAGTTCTTGGAGTCCTTTTCCACGCGGTGGTAGAGCGCCTTGACGTCCTTCTGGTCGAGGAAGCGGAGCACCCGCTTCTTGAGCTGGCCCGATCCCTTGCCGGGGATGATCTCGACCATCGTGGCCTTCTTGGCGACCGCCTCGTCCATGATCGATTTGAGGGCGCGGTCGATGTCCTGGCCACGGTTGTAGACGTCGTGCAGGTCGAGCTTCAGCTTCATGCCCGCCAGTATCGCCGGTAGGAGTGAGGGCGGACTCATTCTGGCCGGTGAGGCGGGCGGGGCAGGGGTGCGTCGATACTGGGGCGTGTCTGCCTGGGATTCGCACGTCATTCCGCTGCCGGCGCGGCTGCGCGAGCTGCCGCCGCTGGCCGTCGATGCCGGTATCACGCTCGCGGTCGCCGCCGCCACCACGGTGTCGGCGGCACTGCCGGCGCAGTCGCGCTGGTGGGTGCCGTTCGCGGCGGCGCTCGCCTCGGTGCCGCTGCTGTGGCGGCGGCGCGCCCCGGTGACCACGCTGGCCGTCCTCGGTACCGGCACCACCGCGCTGGCGCTGATCGGCGCGCTGCCGCCGATCCCGTACGGGGTGCTGGTGGGCACCTACACGGTGGCCGCGCTCAGCCCGCCGCTGCTCCGGCTGCTGGCGATGACGATCGAGACGGTCTGCGTGGTGATCTCGCTCGTGGTGCCGCACGACGACCCGGCGGCGTACGGGTACGTCGGAATGGCGTTCGTGACCGCGTACGCGCTCGGCGCGGACGCCAGGGCCCGCCGGGCCCGGATCGTCGCGCTGGAGGAGGAGCGGGCCGCGGTGGCGGAGCGCGAGCGCACCCGCATCGCCCGCGACATGCACGACATCGTGACCCACGCGGTGGGGCTGATGGTGGTGCAGGCCGAGGCGGGGCCGCTGGTGGTGCGGACGGCGCCCGACCAGGCGGTGGCGGCGTTCGAGGCGATCGCCGGCGCCGGCCGGGACGCGATCGTGCAGCTCCGGCGCATCGTCGGGGCGCTGCGGTCCGGCGAGGACGGGGCCGAGCTGGCCCCGCAACCCGGCCTGGCCGCGGTACCCGAGCTGGTGGAGCGGGCCCGGCGGGCCGGCCTGGACGCGACGCTGTCGGTGGACGGCCCGGCCCGGCCGGTCCCGGCGGACGTGGACATCGCGGCGTACCGGATCGTGCAGGAGTCGCTGACCAACACGATCCGGCACGCCGGCGCGAAGGCGGTCGCGGTACGGCTGGCCTGGGCGGACGGGACGCTGATGGTGGCGGTGCGCGACGACGGGCGGGGCGCGGCGCGGCTGGTCGCCGGGCACGGGATGATCGGGATGCGGGAGCGGGTCGCGGCCTGCGGCGGGACGCTCACGGCGGGCGCCGCGCCCGACGGCCCGGCCGGTTTCCTCGTCAGCGCGACCCTGCCGACCGGATGACCGCCATGGGAAGCGACGGCCCGCTGCGGGTGCTGGTCGTGGACGACCAGGACCTGTTCCGCGGCGGCTTCACCATGATCCTCAACGCCCAGGACGGGATCACCGTGGTCGGCGAGGCCGCCGACGGGGCCGAGGCGGTGGCGGCGGCGGTGGCGCTGCGGCCGGACGTGGTGCTGATGGACATCCGGATGCCGGTGCTGGACGGCATCCAGGCCACCGCCCGGATCTGCGCGAGAACCGACGCGCGGGTGCTGGTGCTGACCATGTTCGACCTGGACGAGTACGTCTACGCGGCGCTGCGTGCCGGGGCGAGCGGCTTCGTCCTGAAGGACACCCGGCGGGAGGAGCTGGTGCACGCGGTACGGGTGGTGGCCGCCGGCGACGCCCTCCTCGCGCCGAGCGTGACCCGGCGCGTCATCGCCGACCTGGCCGCCCGCGGCACGCCGGCGCCGGCCCTGGCCGCGCGGCTCGCCGACCTCACCACCCGCGAGCGGGAGACGCTCCGCCTGGTCGCGGCCGGCCTGTCCAACGCGGAGATCGCCGCCTCGCTCACCGTCAGCGAGCACACGGTCAAGACGCACGTCAGCAACGTCCTCACCAAGCTGGAACTCCGGGACCGCGCCCAGGCGGTGATGTTCGCCTACGAGTCCGGTCTGGTCATCCCCGGTACGGGGGAGCGGGAAATGGGTCGCGGCGGCGATCCGCGGCAGGGGGCCGGCGGCCGATCGTGATGCGGTCCGCCTACCGCATCGCGAGGAGACCCACTCATGGTCCGCATCCTCACCGGCGCTGCCCGCCGGCACCCGGTCGTCACGCTGGTGGTGTGGCTGCTGGTGATCGGCGCCGGTTTCGGGCTCGGCGGCGCCGTGTTCGGCCGGATGACCTCCAGCGTCGGCGCCGTCCCCGGCAGCGAGTCCCGGCACGCCAACCAGCTGATCGACGCCGCCCACCTGGACGCGCCGGTGATCACGGCCGTCGTCACCGGCCGGCCGGCCACCGACCCGGCGCTGCGCGCGGCCCTGGACGACGTCCGCGCCACCCCCGGCGTGGCCGGCGTCTCGGGTCCCGATGAGAGCCGCGGCGCGGTCAAGGTCGACGTCACGTTCCGCGAGGACGGCGACGACGCGGCCGGTACGGTCGCCGACCGCCTGCGCCGCGTCGACCCGGACCACGTCACGGTCGCCGGCGGCCCGCTCACCGACGACGACTTCAACCGGCAGGCCCAGTCCGACACCTCGCGGGCCGAGACGCTGTCCACGCCGGTACTGCTGGTGCTGCTCCTGCTGGTGTTCGGCGCGGTGCTGGCCGCCGGCCTGCCGCTGCTGGTCGCGGTCGCCGGGACCGGCGGCACGTTCGGCCTGCTGTACGCGTTCAGCTTCCTCACCGACGTGTCGATCTACGCGATCCAGGTGACCACGATGCTCAGCATCGGCCTGGCCGTCGACTACGCGCTGCTGCTGGTCAGCCGGTTCCGCGAGGAGCGGGCGCGGGCGGCCACACCGGCGGCGGCGCTGGACCGGACCTGCCTGAGCGCCGGCCGTACCGTGCTGTTCTCTGGCCTCACCGTGTCGGTCAGCCTGGCCGGGATGCTGGTCTTCCCGGACCCGTTCCTGCGCTCGCTCGGCCTGGCCGGCGCCTGCGTGGTGGCCATCGACATGCTGGCCGCGCTGACCCTGCTGCCGGCGCTGCTCGCGCTGTTCGGCCACCGGATCAAGCCTGCCCGCCGCGACGCCGCACGCGGCGGCAGGGTGTTCGCGGCGGTGGCCCGGCGGGTGCAGCGCCGGCCGGCGGTGGCGCTGCTGCTCACCGCCGTGGCGCTGCTGGCGGTGGCGTGGCCGGCGGTGGGGATGCGGCTCAGCAAGAGCGACCCGCGGGCGCTGCCGGCCGGCAGCCAGACCCGGAAGCTGCACGACACGCTGGTCGCGCACTTCCCCCATGCCGGCGGGCCGGACCCGATCGTGCTGGTGGCGAGCGCCGGCGCGGACGATCCGGCGCTGGCGGACCTCCAGCGCAGGGTGTCGCGGGTACCGGGGGTGGCGGCGGTGTCGCGCGGCGCCACCGGGCACGGGATCACCCTGCTGGAGGCCACCCCCGACGGCGGCACCAGCAGCCCGCGCACCGCCCGTACCGTGGCCAGGCTGCGCGACCTGCCGGCGCCGGTCCCGGTGTCGGTGACCGGCGACGCGGCCCGGCTGGTGGACTACCGCGCGCAGCTGGCCGACCGGTTGCCGTGGAGCGCCGGTGTGGTCGTGCTGGGCTCGTTCCTGCTGCTGTTCGCGTTCACCGGGTCGGTGCTGCTGCCGCTCAAGGCGGTGGCGAGCACGCTGCTCAGCATCGGGGCGGCGTTCGGCGCGGTGGTGTGGGTGTTCCAGGAGGGGCACCTGGCGGGCTGGTTCGGCACGTCCGGGCTGGACGGGGTGGACCTGACCGTGCCGGTGGTGGTGGCCGCGATCGCGTTCGGCCTGTCCATGGACTACGAGGTGTTCCTGCTGTCCCGGATCCGGGAGCGGTGGCTGCTCGGCGACGGCGCGGACCGCTCGGTCGTGGAGGGCCTGCGGCGCAGCGGGCGGATCATCACGGCCGCCGCGATGCTGCTGATCGTGGCGTTCGCCGGCTTCCTGACGGCGGGGTTCGCGCCGATCAAGGAGGTCGGGCTGGGGCTGGTGCTGGCCGTCGCGATCGACGCCACGGTGGTGCGGATGGTGCTGGTGCCGGCGGCGATGACGCTGCTGGGCCGGTACGCCTGGTGGGCGCCCCGCCGGCTGGGCCGGGTGCCGGTGGTTCAGGACGCGGACGGCCCGGCGGAGGTCATCCGCAGCCCGAGGTCGACCAGCAGCCAGCCGGTGCGGTAGCGCAGGCGGGTACGGGGGTGGCGAGAGTGCGCCGGGCCGCGGCCGGACTGCCGGACGGCCCGGCGCACCTCGCCGGCGCGCTGCTCGGCCAGCTCGTGGACGAGGTGCGGGTTGAGTGGCTGCATGACTGACTCCTCTCTGACCTCTTTATGACGTCACTATGACATCACTCGTGGCGTCGTGCAAGCCACCACTACGCTCTGTGGTGTGGTGGAGTACGACGTGGCGGTGATCGGGGGCGGCCCGGCCGGTGCGATGGCCGCCCACGCGGCCGCGACCAGCGGCGCCTCGGTGATCCTGGTGGAGCGCGCCAACCTGCCGCGCTACAAGACCTGCGGCGGCGGGCTGATCGGGCTGTCCCGGCGGGCGCTGCCGGCCGGGTTCGCGGTACCGGTGCAGCGCTCCATCCGCACCGTCACCTTCAGCTACCGGGGCCGCTGGGCGCGCACCCGGACGGCGGACCGGCCGCTGCTCGACCTGGTGTACCGGGACGAGTTCGACGCCGCGCTGGTGGAGGCGGCCGCCAAGGCCGGCGCGGAGATCGCCGACGGCGTGGCGGTCAGCCGCATCGACCAGGACGGTGACGGGGTCACGCTGGGTACCGCCCGGGGCGAGGTGCGGGCCGCCGCGGTGGTGGGCGCCGACGGCACCGGCGGCCGGGCCGGCGTGCACGTCGGCGTCACGCTGCGCCAGGTGGACCTCGGCCTGGAGGTGGAGTTGCCGCGCTCGCACCCGCGCGCCGCGCGCTGGGACGGCGAGCACCTGCTCATCGACTGGGGACCGCTGCCAGGCTCGTACGGCTGGGTGTTCCCGAAGCGGGACGCGCTCACGGTCGGCGTCATCGCGGCGCGCGGCGACGGCGCGGCCACCCGGGCGTACCTGGCCGCGTTCCTGGCCCGCCTCGGCCTGGACGGTGTCGAGGCCGACCGCGGCTCCGGCCACCTGACCCGGGTGCGCGCCGCCGACTCGCCGCTGTCCCGCGGCCGGGTGCTGCTGGCCGGGGACGCGGCCGGGCTGCTGGAGCCGTGGACCCGGGAGGGCATCTCGTACGCGCTCCGGTCCGGCACCCTGGCCGGGGCGGCGGCGGCCCGGCTGGCCGGCGGGGACACCGGCGCCGCCGACGACTACGCCGCCGCCGTGGACGCGACGCTGGGGGAGGAGATGCGGGCGGGCGACCTGCTGCTGGCCGCCTTCGCCCGGCGCCCGCTGGCGTTCCACGCGGTGGTCGCCACGCTACCGCCGGCATGGCGGATGTTCCGGCGCAGCGTGGCCGGTGAGGTCACGGTGGCCGAGCTGGCGGCGCACCCGTCGATCGCGCGTGCTCTGCGGCTACTCGCGTAGTTCAACGGAAGCCGCGACCAGCTCCTCGCCTTCGCCCGTCAGCGAAGGGTCCGCGCCGGCACGTTCCGGCCGGCGAGGGTCACGATCGTCGGGCCGCGGACGGCGGCGCGGGCGCGCAGCGTGACGGACTGGCCGGCGAACAGCGTCACGTCGTTGTCGGACCAGGACACCGGGGCCGACACCGGGAGCACCGGCGCGCCCGCGCCGTCGCGCAGCGTGAGGTGCAGGAAGAACGCCGGCACCGTGCCGGTGTTGGTGAGGGTCACGGTGGTGCCGGCGACCGTGGCCCGCACCGACGCGGGCGGCAGCGCGGTGACGGCCCGGAGGTCGGCGTACCCGGTGGTCGGCGTGACGAACAGGGTCGTGCCGGCCCAGTCGAGGGTGTCCGGGCGGGTGGACAGCCAGTACACGTTGCGGCTCACCTCCCGGTGGCCGTCGCGCAGCGTCAGCTCGAGGAAATAGCTGGCGGGCAGGCCGTCCGGGGCCGGCAGCGTGAGCGGGCGCGCGGTCCGCCCGCCGTCCAGCGCGATCCCGCCGGCCCGCCGCTCGGCGACCCGCCGGCCGTCCGGTGTCCACGTCCGCGCGGTCACCGCCAGCCCGGACACCCGCGACCGGCCCCGGTTCACGACGACCACCGACCGGTCGTCGTAGGAGTACTGCACGTGCACCGCCTCGTTGGCCTTCTTCGCGCCGTAGTAGGCGCCGCCGGGATCGCCGCCAGCCACGTCGTAGAGCTGCCAGTTCAGGCTCGGCCACGCCGCGTTGAGCATCCAGTACACGACCCCGGTCGCCGGGTCGGCCGCGTCCGCCCGGTCGCCGTACGCCTCGAACTCGGCCCGGGCGCTCTCGTAGTTGGACAGCTGCGCCTTGTCCACCCAGTCGGCCAGGTCGCGCGGCGGGCCGTACCGGGCCGACAGCGCCGCGTCGAAGGCCGCCGGGGTGGCGAACGGCCCGCCGGGGGCGGAGTGGTACTGCGGCGTGGACGGCGACCGCCACAGCGCGTCCAGCTCGGCCGGGCTCAGGAACGACCGCAGCACCTCCAGCGGCGGGATCGTCCGCCCCGCCGACAGTTCCGAGCCGAACCCGAACGCCGCGCCGGCCTGGTGCCCGTACCAGTACACCGGCGGCACCCACTCGTACGGCCCCAGCATCTTCAGCCCGGACGGCCCTGTCCGGGGTGGACGGAGCCGGTCCGACGCCGACGAGATGACCGGCAGCGACCAGCCGGCCGCCGCCAGCGCGTCCACGTACACCGCCTCGGTCCGGTCCGGCGGCGCCCAGTCCGAGCCGATCAGGAACCCGGCCACGCTCGGGTGGTCGCGCAGCAGCCGCGCCGCGCCCGCCATCGACTCGCCGGCCACCCGGTAGTCCTCGTCCGTCCAGGCCACGCCGTGCGAGCCGGAGCCGAGCGGCACCGCCCCCGCCTCCCACTTGTTACAGCACTCCCAGCCGGCCAGCACCAGGATCCCGTCCCGGTCCGCCAGGTCGTAGAAGGCCGCGCCGGGCAGCCGGCCCTCCAGCCGGACCAGGTTGAGCCCCAGGTCGCGGGCGTACCCGAGGTCGCGGGCGTAGCCGGTGTCGCGCAGCAGCAGGTCGCCGCCCCAGCCGGCCCCGCGCAGCGGCAGCACCCGGCCGTTGACGGTGAACCGCCGGTACCCCTGGCGTGTCAGGTCCGACCGCACGTCACGCACGCCGAAGCGGTCCCGTACCTGGTCGGAGGCGGCACGTCCGAGCACGGCCGACAGCGTGACGTCGTACTCCGGCTGGCCGCCCCATCCGTTCGGCCACCACACCCTCGGATGGTCCAGCCCGACCCGCAGCGTCACCGTCCGCGACTGCCCCGCCGCCAGCGCCACCCGCCGCCGTACCGCGTGCCCGGCCAGCGTGCCGGCGATCGTGGCGGTGCGCGGGGTGCCCGACGTGTTGGTCGCCGTCACCACCGCCGCCACGTCGGCGTGGTCGAGCGCGGGCACCCGCAGCGCGGTCGTCACGTGGAGGTCGGTGAGGGTGACCGGGCCGGTCCGGACCAGCCGCACCGGCCGCCACACGCCCATGTCGTGGTCGGGCGGCGCCGGCGCCCAGTCGATCCAGCCGAGCGTGAGGTCGCGGTCGGCGTCGTTCGGATACACCTGGACGGCGAGCGCGTTCACGCCGTCCCGGACCAGCCCACCCACGTCGAACTCGTGCACGGCGTACGCGCCGACCACCACCGTCCGGTCCGCGACCCGATGGCCGTTGAGCCACACGTCGGCTCTGGACAGCACGCCGTTGGTGCGCAGCACGGTGTGCGCGGCGGCGCCGGTGAGGGTGAGTTCGGTCCGGTACCACCACGGCACGGCGAACCGCCCCGCGTCCACCGACCGCATCCGGGTCGAGGTGAGCACGCCCGGGTACTCGCCCAGCACCGCCGCGAACACGGTGGAGGTGCCGCCGGTCGGGTACCAGCCGGCGGTCGGGTGGCCGGGGGTGGAGATCGCCGCCCCGTCCGCCCCCGCCACGGCCGAGGACTGCACGGCCCAGTGGTCGACGGTGGTGGTGCCGAGTCCGGCCGCCAGCCGCGGCGCCGCGCCGCCCGCCGGCCGCGCCGGGTGCCGGCAGGCCGCCAGCCCGCCCGCCACCAGCGCCGCGGCCACCGTGACCGCGAGCCACCTCGTGCGCGTCATTCCCTCACATTAGGCTGACCGCGTCCCACGGCGGGGTGCCTTGGTAGGCCCGGCCGACCAGGCGGACCCACTGGTGCACGGCGTCCTCGGACGGGCCGAACGGGCCGGGCCGGAAGTGCGGCGAGGCCAGCCCGCGCTGGACGGACTCGCAGGCGGCCCAGTCCTGGCGGTTCGTCCGGTCCCAGAACTCGACGGCGTACCCGAGCCCGTCCACCCCTTCCGGGGCGTACCACGAGCACTCCACCCTGGTCAGGTCCGGCGACACCGGCCGCAGCCGGTGCGTCATCACGTAGTCCGGGTGCAGCGAGATCAGCAGGTCGGGAAGCAGCCCCAGGTACAGCACCCGGCGCCGGTCCACTCCCGGCAGGAACGCGCCACCGGACCGGCCGTCCAGCGACATCGTCTCCGCGTCCGGCCGCAGGTCCATCGCGCCGCCCACCCACGCGCCCGGCAGGTCGTAGTTGTCGCCGCTGGCCGGCGGGGACACCGCGCACAGCTCCGGGTGGATCAGCGGGCAGTGGTAGCACTCGTGGTAGTTCTCGACCAGCGCCTTCCAGTTGGCGCGCACGTCGTAGGCGTGCCGGTCGGCCAGCCGCAGGCGTTCCGGCGCGTACGGGGCGACCAGCTCGGCCAGCGCGCCCAGGTGGATGGCCAGCGGCGCGGCGTCCCCGCTGGCGTTGACGAACAGCCAGCCGTGCCAGTCCTCGACCGGCAGCCGCACCAGCGGGTGGTTGTCGCGGGCGAAGCCCGGCGCGTCCTTGAACCCCGGCGCCCGCCGCAGGCCGCCGTCCAGGCCGTACGCCCAGGCGTGGTATGGGCAGGACACCAGGTCGCGGCCTGACGTGCCACCGTCCGGCAGCAGCTCGTGACCGCGGTGCCGGCAGGTGTTCGCGAACGCCGCCACCCCGCCGTCCGCGGCGGTGAGCAGCACCGGGACGTCACCGACGGTCACCCCGCGCTGGGTCACCCCGGCGCCGAGCAGCTCCCCGGCCCGCCCCAGGCAGCTCCACGTGCCGGCGAACAGGTGCCGGCGTTCCCAGGCCAGTACCTCTGGCGCGGTGTAGGCCGGAGCGGGCAGCATGGTGGACTCACCGAACGGTCGCAGCGCGCGGTCGAGATCGGCGGCGGGCAACGGAGCGGGAGGCCAACTCACGGGTTTCAGGGTACGGAAACCTCAAGCCAGGTTTTTTCGTTGGGGAGGTGGAGGTAAAGGACGTGCGCGGACTGGTATTGATCGGGCTGGCTGTTGTCGGCGTCGTGATCGTGGGATGGGTGACCCTCTGGGTGATCCATCAGATCCTCACCCTGTTGTTCGCGGCCATCGTGGGAGTCCTGGTCGTCGGTGGCGTGTGGTACGCCATCGGCCGCGCCAGGAACTCCATCGGAAGCGGCCGCGGCCGGCGTTCCATCCGCTAGCTCGTACTGGCGCGGGCGAAGCGTTCGGGGCGGTAGGGCGAGAGCTCCGGCGCGGCGGTTCCGCGCGTCCTGATCTCGGCGGTGGCCAGCCGCGCCAGCAGCGGTGCGAGCGTGATCCCGCTGTGCGTGGAGATCACGTACAGGCTGGGCAGGTCCGGGTGCCAGCCCACGATCGGGTGGCCGTCGGCGGGCAGCGGGCGGACGCACACGGCCGCCTCGGCCAGCTCCGCGTCCAGCCGGGGGAGTACCGCGCGGGCCCGGCGTAGCAGCTCGGCGCCGGCCCGCTGGCGTGCCTCGGGCGGCATGTCCAGCGTGGCCCGCTCGCTCAGGTCGGCTCCCTGGAGCGCCAGCCCGCCGGTGCTGTCCGGGCGGAGGTCCACGCCCGGCGTGCGGATGAAGTGCCGCACGGTCACCGGGCTCGGCGCGGTCCGCGCGACCAGGCACGGCGCGGGCGAGTCCGGCCCGTCGGCGGGGGTCAGCGCCAGCGGCGCCAGCCCCGAGCGGGCGAGCAGCTCGTTGACCCGCCAGCCGGCCGCGCACACCACCACGTCGGCCGCGAGCCGGTCGCCGCCGGCCAGCGCGACGCCGTCACCGTCCACAGTGGTCACTTCCTGTCCGATGTGGAGTACCGCGCCGTTGCCGGCGGCCCTGGTGGCGAGCGCGCGGGCGGCCGTGTCCGGCAGCACGTGCGCCTCGCCGGGGAACACCGCCACGGTCGCGCCGGCCGGCACCCGCAGCTCCGGTTCCCTGGCCGCGGCCTCGTCGGCGCTGATCAGCTCGGCAGGGTAGTCCCAGGCGCGCAGCTCCTCGACCCGGCGTGCGATCTCGGCGCCGCCCCAGGCGAGGTGGCCGGTCGGGGCGTACCAGCCCGGCGTGCCGAACCCGCCGGCCAGCTCCTGCCACGCGGCCATCCCGGCCACGTTGAAGTCGTGGTACGACCGCGGCCGCTTGTGGTTGCTGTTGAGCCAGGCCGTACTGGTCCTGGTGGTGCCGGCGGCCACGTCGCCGGAGTCCACCAGCGTGACGGGTACCCCCTCGCCGGCCAGCCGGTCGGCCAGCGCCGTACCGATGATGCCCGCGCCTACCACGAGAACGCTCACCATGCGTCCAAACTATGCCCACACCCCGTGCCGGCGCTGCCCCCGCCGGTTGCGTTGGTAGCGCCTTGGTCAGGCGGCGACTTGCTCGGGGAGGAGGGCCGCTACGGCGCCCACCACGTCGGGCGGCGGCACGATGCCGTCGCGGTCACGGCGCGGCGCCCGGCTCGGCACCCGGTACGGCACCGACCGGCGCGGCACCGGCGCCATCGACACCACCGGCACGCCGACGGCGGCGGCCAGGTGTCCGGCCCCGGCGTCGCCGGTCACGACGACCTCCGCGCCCGCCATCACGGCGGCCAGCGCGGGCAGGTCGGTCGTCCCGCCCAGGTCCTCGCCGTGCGCGCCGGCCACCTCGGCCGTCCGCTGCTCCATTCCGGGCGGGCCTACCACCAGCACCCGCAGCCCGGCCTCCGCCAGCCCGCGCACCTGCGCGCCGGTCACGTCGCCACCGGGGTGGACGACGACGTACGGGTCCAGGCCGGTCAGCGCGCGCACGTCGGGTAGCGGCTGTCGTACGCTCAGTCGCCCATCGTCGCCCGGCGGCAGGCCGAAGCCGGCCGCGGCGGCCAGCGACAGCGCCCGCACCACCTCGTGCGGCTCGCCGCGCAACTGGTGTCGCACGTCGAGTAGCTGGCCGGGCACGTGCTGTTCGCTGACCGCGCAGATCCGCCGGATCCCGGCGAACCGGAGCAGCAGCGCCAGCGGCAGCGGCGACTGCGGGTAGGACGTGAAGATGACAGCGTCGGAATACCGTCGGGCGGCGAGCTGGTCCACCAGCGCCAGCACGTCCGGCGTGTAGCCGGTGCGCGGCGCGTACCCCGCCCAGGCCCCGTCCCAGACGATCACGTCGGCCGGTCCCGGCAGCAGCCCCGCCGCCGCCTGGCCGTACGGGCCGCACAGCAGGTCAACGGGCCTGCCGCTGGCCGCGAGGGCCCGGATCGCCGGACCGGTGAGGATGAGGTCACCGGCGGTGTCGAGGCGGGTGGCGAGGATCCGGGAGCCGTCCATACCACCCACGTTACGGAGACCCGACATTCCCGCCAGCCGCGCGGCGGCGCTCAGGCCGGGGGGCTACTGTGTTCGGGTGCTGGGGATGCCTGACCACATCGCCGCGTGCCTGTTCGACCTGGACGGCGTGCTCACTCCCACCGCCCGCGTGCACGAAGCGGCGTGGAAGGAGATGTTCGACGCCTACCTGCGGGAACGGGCCGACCGTACCGGCGAACCTTTCGTCCCGTTCGACCCGAGGGCCGACTACGACCGCTACGTCGACGGCCGGCCGCGGGCGGACGGCGTCCGCGCGTTTCTCGCCTCCCGCGGGATCACCCTGCCCGACGGCGGCCCGGATGATCCGCCGGACGCCGAGACCGTCAACGGGCTCGGCAACCGCAAGAACGAGAGCCTGCTGCGCAAGCTGCGCGAGGAGGGCATCGAGCCCTACCCCGGCTCGGTGGCCTACCTCAAGGCGGTCAGGGACGCCGGCCTGGCGACCGCGGTCGTCTCGGCCAGCGCCAACTGCCAGGAGGTCGTTGACGCGGCCGGGCTCGCCGGCTACCTGGACGTGCGGGTCGACGGCGTCGTCGCGGCCCAGGAGAAGCTGCGCGGCAAGCCCGCTCCGGACACCTTCCTCGCCGCCGCGAAGAAGCTCGGCGTGCCGGCGGACCGCGCCGCCGTGTTCGAGGACGCCCTCGCCGGCGTCGAGGCCGGCCGGGCCGGCGACTTCGGGTACGTCATCGGCGTGGACCGGGTCGGCCACGCCGACGCGCTGCGCGAGCACGGCGCCGACACGGCAGTCACCGACCTGGCCGAGCTGCTCGACGGGGGTACGTCATGATCATCCAGCGCGCGTACCCGGTCGAGCCGTGGCACGTCCGGGAGACCAGCCTCAACCTCGACCTGCTCGCCCAGTCGGAGTCGGTGTTCGCGCTCTCCAACGGCCACATCGGGCTGCGCGGCAACCTGGACGAGGGCGAGCCGCACGGCACGCCCGGCACGTACCTGAACTCGTTTTACGAGATCAGGCCGCTGCCGTACCCGGAGATCGGCTACGGCTTCCCGGAGAACGGCCAGACCGTTGTCAACGTCACCAACGGCAAGCCGATGCGGCTGCTGGTGGACGACGAGCCGTTCGACGTCCGGTACGGCGAGCTTCGCTCCCACGAGCGCGTGCTCGACCTGCGCGAGGGTGTGCTGGACCGGACGCTGGAGTGGGTGTCGCCGGCCGGCAAGGCGGTACGGGTGCACTCCACCCGGCTGGTGTCGTTCACCCAGCGGGCCATCGCCGCGATCCTGTACGAGATCGAACCCGTCGACGAGCCGGTCCGGCTGGTGGTCCAGTCCGAGCTGGTCGCCAACGAGACCGTGCCGGAGAAGCCGGGCGACCCGCGCAGCTCGGCGGTGCTGAAGTCGCCGCTGGAGGCCGAGCAGCACCTGTCCAGGGAGACCGGCGGGATGCTGGTGCACCGCACCAAGCTGAGCGGCCTGCGGATCGCCGCCGCCATGGACCACCTGGTGGAGGGCCCGGACGGGCTGCGGGTGGAGGCGGACTCGATGCCGGACTGGGCCCGCACCACGATCGTCACCGACGTGAAGCCCGGCGAGAAGCTGCGGATCGTGAAGCTGCTCGCGTACGGCTGGTCCAGCCAGCGGTCGATGCCGGCCCTGCGCGACCAGGTGTTCGCCGCGCTGGCCGGTGCCCGGCACAGCGGCTGGGAGGGCCTGCGCAAGGCGCAGCGCGGGTACCTGGACACGTTCTGGGACGCCGCCGACGTCAAGGTGGAGGGCGACGCCGAGGTCCAGCAGGCGGTCCGGTTCGCGATGTACCACGTGCTCCAGGCCGGCGCGCGGGTGGAGAACCGGCCGATCCCGGCCAAGGGCCTCACCGGACCCGGCTACGACGGGCACGTGTTCTGGGACACCGAGACCTTCGTGCTGCCGATGCTGACCTACATCCAGCCGAGCGCCGCCGCCGACGTGCTGCGCTGGCGGCACGCCACCCTCGACCTGGCCCGGGAGCGGGCCCGCCAGCTGCACCTGAACGGGGCCGCGTACCCGTGGCGGACCATCCGCGGGCAGGAGTGCTCCGGGTACTGGCCGGCCGGCACGGCCGCGTTCCACATCGGCGCGGACATCGCCGACGCGACGCTGCGGTACGTGCACGCCACCGGCGACGAGGCGTTCGAGCGGGACACCGCCGTGGACATCCTGGTGGAGACCGCCCGGCTGTGGCGCTCGCTCGGCCACCACGACCGGCACGGCGTCTTCCACCTGACCGGGGTGACAGGGCCGGACGAGTACACCGCGATCGCGGACGACAACATCTACACGAACCTGATGGCGCAGCGGAACCTGCTGGCCGCCTCGCAGGTGGTCACCCGGCACCCCAAGCGCGCCCGCGAGCTCGGCGTGGACGACGAGGAGGCGGCGTCCTGGCGGGACGCGGCCACCGCCATGTACGTCCCGTACGACCAGGAGCTCGACGTCCACTCCCAGTCGGTGAACTTCACCAAGCACGAGGAGTGGAACTTCGACGCGATGAACGAGGACTGCTACCCGCTGCTGCTGAACTACCCCTACTTCGACCTGTACCGCAAGCAGGTGATCAAGCAGGCCGACCTGGTGCTGGCCATGCACTGGCGGGGGGACGCGTTCACGCCGGAGCAGAAGTACCGCAACTTCGACTACTACGAGCGGCGTACCGTACGCGACTCGTCACTGTCCGCCTGTACGCAGGCGGTGCTGGCGGCCGAGGTCGGGCACCTGGAGCTGGCCCACGACTACATCGGCGAGGCCGCGCTGATGGACCTGCGCGACCTGGAACGCAACACCCGCGACGGCCTGCACATCGCCTCGCTCGCCGGTGCCTGGCTGGCCCTGGTCGCCGGCCTGGGCGGGATGCGGGACCACGACGGCGAGCTGTCCTTCGCCCCCCGCCTCCCGAGCCGCCTCACCCGCCTGGAGTTCGCCCTGCTCTGGCACGGCCACCGCCTTCGCGTGGCCATCACGCCCGAGGAGATCACCTACTCGCTCCGCGACGGCGACGACGGCGCCAAACTCCAGCTCCGCCACTACGACGAAACCCTCACGGTCAGCACGGCCGGCCCGATCACCCGGCCCATGCGCCCCAACCCCAAGGTCGGCCTGCCACCCCAACAACCCAAGGGCCGAGCCCCCCACCACCGCACTGACCTCACCCACTGACCGATCCATCCCCCAACAGGTGCGCCCAGAACTGCTCCTCCACGGGCTTGTCCCGGTCATACCGGGCAATGGACAGCCAGTCCCCGAACTCAGGTACGGGCTCCCAGTGCGAGCTGAGATCCACCTCGCGATAACTCCGTCCCGTGACTTCGTTGGCCACCTTGTCACGGATCCTGAGATGGGCGAGGTCGGGGAGTTCGTACTCCACCGACTTGATCACGCTGGACTGGTCGATCCGGCGAAACTCGTCGTCGGGATACGCCCAGTTGGTGATGTGGTGCAGGAACATCTTGTCGTCGTAGCGCCGGAAGTCGAAGCTGTTGGACACACGCTGGAACCGGTCGAGGAACTTGACTCGGATGGACGGGCGCTCCACCTCGACAATCACCGCAGGATCCGTGGGGACACCTAGCGCGGCGGTGTACAGCTCGCCCTTCCGGTCACGCTCCCTGGCCTGCTGTTCGGTCAGCGGGTCGATGGGCCGGTTGCGCAAGAAGTTCCACCGCCGGCAGTAGGTCACCTGCACGTCCTCATCCTCCCTCACGGAAGCCGGTGTTCCCGACCGTCGCTGTCCCGGATGACGATGCCCAACCGGTCGGCCTCCTCGAGTACGGCGCCGGGCACGTCGGCGCGTTGGGGCGGCACCTCGAGAATGGAGAATCCATCGAGGTTCTTGCCGATTTCACCGGGTAGCTGCGCACGGTTGCGGGGCGTGTCAGCCAACGTCTCATTCGCGCTGTACTTGCGGTCCAGCTCCCGCAGGTAGCCGATCGCGGTTTCGATCTGGACCTCGGCGAGCTGGGTGTGCTTGCGGGACACGATTGCTTCAGCCGGGATGTAGGAGTCCAGCCGCTTGCCATTCTCCAGCACGATCTCGTTTCCTCCGCCGCGTTCGGCGTAGTGCGGCGCTCGGATCTCGTCGAAGCCGACGCCATCGCACACCTTGTCCCAGGCGGGGGCCGGGAACCCTTCGGGGCGGCGCTCGCGGAGGGCATCGGCTCGGGGCGTGCGGGATTCGGCCTGCTCCACCGCTTCCCTGACCCGCTGGGCGGCCTCGGGTCCGAGCTCGAGTTCCACGTAGCGGTCGAACCAGGCGAGTGGGTCGCGGTCGCGGCGCTCCGGTGCGGCGCGGCTGTCGAGCCCGGCTTCGGGCCTGTCCTCGGGCGGGTGGTCGCGTGGGAGGTGGATTTCGGGCATGTCTGTCCCCCGTTGTCCGTGGCGAGGGTGCCATGGAGGGGGGACGGGGGCAATGAGCGTTTGTCGCTAATTGCGGGGTGGGAGCTTGACCACGCTGACGAAGAACTCGTCGATCTGCTTGACCACGGCGATGAAGCGGTCGAGGTCGACGGGTTTGGTGACGTAGGCGTTGGCGTGGAGTTGGTAGCTGCGGAGGATGTCCTCGTCGGCCTGGGAGGTGGTCAGGACGACCACCGGGATCTGGCGGAGGCTCTCGTCGGCCTTGATCTCGGCGAGGACCTCGCGGCCGTCGCGGCGGGGGAGGTTGAGGTCGAGGAGGATCAGGTCGGGGCGGGGCGCGTCGGCGTACGGGCCGCGCCGGCGCAGGTAGTCGATGGCCTCGGCGCCGTCGTTCACCACGCTGAGCCGGTTGTTCAGCAGGTGCTCCTCGAACGCCTCCCGCGTCATGAGCACGTCGCCGGGGTCGTCCTCGACGAGGAGCACTTCGACGGGGGTGGCGCTGGCGTCGGGGTCGATCATGAGGTCTCCGGTTCCTTCGCGGCGACAGGGAGGGTGAAGCAGAGCGCGGCTCCGCCGGTGTGCTCGGCGTCCACCCAGATGCGGCCGCCGTGGTACTCCACGATCTTCTTGGCCACGGCGAGGCCGATCCCGGTGCCCGGGTACGCCTCCCGCGGGTGCAGCCGCTGGAAGATCAGGAAGATCTTGTCGGCGAACTCCGGCTCGATGCCGATGCCGTTGTCCGCGCAGGTGATCACCCACTCGAAGTCCTCACGGCGGGCGGAGAGGGTGATCCGTGGCGGGGTGTCCGGCCGGCGGAACTTGACCGCGTTGCCGATGAGGTTGGCCAGCAGGTTGCCGAGCAGCGCCTCCTCGCCGCGCACCACCGGCAGGTCGGACCAGGTGACCTCGGCGCCGGTCCGCTCGACCAGCGAGTCCAGCCCGGCCACCGCGTCCCGCGCCGCCTCGTTCAGGTCGACGTCGCGGAAGCCGCTGGTGACCCGGCCGATCCGGGAGAACGCGAGCAGGTCGTTGATGAGTCGCTGCATCCGCTGCGCGCCGTCCACCGCGAACGCGATGTACTGCTCGCCGCGCTCGTCCAGCTGACCGGCGTACCGCCGCTTGAGCAGCTGGCAGAAGCTGGCCACCTTGCGCAGCGGCTCCTGCAGGTCGTGGGAGGCGACGTAGGCGAACTGCTCCAGGTCGCCGTTGGACCGGACCAGGTCCGCCGCCCTCGTCTCCAGCTCGGCCAGGTCGTGCACGATCTGCCGGCGCATCCGGTCGACGTCGGTGGCCAGCCGGTTCAATTCGGGCGGTCCGCTGCCGGCGATCTCATGGTCGTAGTCGCCGCGCGACACCCGCCGCACCTCGGCGGCCAGCGCGGTCACCGGCCGCGACACCATCCGTTCCAGCAGCCCGGCGAGCGCGAGGCCGGCCAGTACCACGACGACGGCGGCGGCGAGCAGCAGCCAGACCACCTCGCCACTGGTGTGCTTGGCGCGGCGCCCCGCCGCGTCCCGGAGGGCGATGATCTGCCGCTGGAGGTCGCCGACCGCCGCCCGCACGTTCTCGAACTGCCGCCGGCCCGTGTCGGTGATGAGCGCCTGCCCGACGGCCGTGCCCTGGGTCCGCACCGCCGCGATGACCGGTTCGGCGGTGCCGGACCGCCACTCGCCGGCCAGGCTCTCCACCACCGCCAGCTGGCGCAGCACCGGCGGGTGCCCGGACAGCCCGTGCCGGATGCTCGCGGCGAGCTTGTCCTCGGTGGCCTTTCCGCTGGTGTACGGGGTGAGGTCGGCGGGGTTGCCGGTGACGGCGTACCCGCGTACCGCGGTCTCCTGGTCGACCAGGGCGGACAGCAGCTTCTCGGCGTTGGCCCGCTGCGGCGCGTAGGTGTCGACCAGCGTCTCCACCTGCGACCGGCTGGCGGTGGCCGCCAGCGCCGCGGCCACCGCCACCAGCGCGAGCAGCGCCGCCACCGCCCCGCACAGGACCGCCACCCTGGTCCGGAGCGTCCACCCACGATCGGCGCTCACCAGCCCCGTCACGCGTCCTCCCCCGGAGTGAGCAGCAGCATCGCCACGTCGTCGGCGAGTGGCCCGCCGTTGGCCCGCTCGGCGCTGGCGGCCAGCCAGGCCAGCAGGTCGGCGGGTACCCGGCCGGCCGTGTCGGGGTGGGCGAGCAGCGCGCACAGCCCGTCGATGCCGAGCCGGCCGTCGCCGTTCCTGCCCTCGATGAGGCCGTCGGTGTACAGCAGCAGCGACCAGCCGTCCCGGCCGAGCGTGGCGGCGACCGGCGCCCGCCGCACGCCGGTGGAGATCCCCAGCACCATGCCCCGGGCCTCGCGCAACGTCACGATCTCCCCGCCGCGTACCAGCACCGCCGGCGGGTGCCCAGCCGAGCGGACGGTCACCGTGCCGGCCTCGGCGTCCACGGTGGCGGACAGCACGCTGGCGAACACGTCGTCCACGGCGCGCTCGCTGACCAGGACCTGCTCCAGCGCCGGGTACACCGCCTCGTCGGGCACGCCGGCCAGTACCAGCGCCCGCCACGCCACCCGCAGCTCGACGCCGAGCGCGGCCTCCTCCACGCCGTGCCCGCTGACGTCGCCGATCATCACCTCGAGCCGGCGCGGCCCGGTCTGCACCACGTCGAAGAAGTCGCCGCCGAGCAGCGCCCGCCGCCGGCCCGGCTGGTAGAAGGCGTCGACCGCGACGGCCCGGTTGAGGGTGAGCGGCTGCGGGAGCAGGCCGCGCTCGAGGCGGTCCGACTCGGCCTGCATCCGCTCGGCGTCGCGCAGCCGCCGCGCGTTCTCCTCGGCCCGCCGCCGCTCGACCGCGTACCGGATGGCCCTGGCCAGCAGCACGCCGTCGACCTGGCCCTTGCTGAGGTAGTCCTGGGCGCCCTCGGCGACCGCCGCGATCCCGACGTGCTCGTCCTCGAGACCGGTGAGCACGCACACGGCGGCCTCGGCGGTGGATTCGGCGACCATCGCCATCACCTGGCGCAGCGCGGCGATGCCGGTCGCGTCCGGCAGGCCGAGATCGAGGAGCACGCAGTCGGCCCTGGCGATCTGGTGCCGGGCCTCGCCGACGCTGGCGGCCACGGAGAGGTCGACGGCCGCGTTGGCCTCGGCCAGCAGTTCACGCACGAGGAACACGTCTGCCGCGTCGTCCTCGATCAGCAGCACACGCAGCCGCTCGGCAGGCCCTACCGGATCCGCCACCGTAGCTACTCCCGCCCTCACCCCAATGTTGCCGATCGTCCCATCGACTGCGCAGTCATGCCAGGCGAGGGGAATGTACTGCACGCTAAAGTCAGAGCACAGCACCCGTACCGTCAGGACAGTCACGAGCAGTGAGGAGTCAGGATGCCGTCGATCGGCTACTCCACCAGCGGGGCCCCCGCGCCGGCGGGGCCGTACTCGCAGGGTGTCCGGCGCGGCAGCGTGCTCGCCCTCGCCGGCCAGGCCGGCTTCGACCCGGCCACCGGTCAGCTGGTCGACGGGGTGGCCGCGCAGACGCGGCAGGCGCTGACCAACCTGGGGGCGGTGCTGGCGGAGGCCGGCGCGTCATTCGCGGATGTTGTGATGATGCGTGTCTACCTGACCGATCCGGAGCATTTCGCGGTAATGAATCAGGTCTATTCCGAATTCGTCACCGCACCCTTTCCCGGCCGCACCACCGTGTATGTCGGCCTGCCGCCCGGAATGCTGGTCGAGATCGACGGGCTCGCCGTCCTCGAGTAGGCCGGGTCTCTCAGTGGCCGCGGGGGTCCGAAATCCGCCAAGGGCATGAGTACAGGCGGGAGCGGGCTTGAGGCACGGCCCGGCCAGCTCGGCTATCAGAGCCGGTGGTGGGCGACCCACCGCTCCGGCTTGCGCTCCCAGCCGCCGTGCCAGTCCCGCAGCGCCCGCTCGGCCAGCGTCACTCCGGTGTCGGCGATCTCCCGCAGCGGGTCGAGGTAGGCCAGCGCCGCCGGCCGTTCCCGGCCGGCCGCCACCCGCGCCGCCAGGCCCTCGCCGGCCAGCCTGACCAGCTCGCGGGCCAGTTCGGCGAGTTCGCCGCGCCGCACACGGCCGTACCCGCCGCGCAGCCCGTGCGCGGCCGCCCGCAGCGCCGCCGCGTGCGTGCCCGGTCCCCAGCCGGCGGTGAGCGCCGCGGCGGCGGCCCGGGTCGGCGGGTGGTAGCTGAGCCCGGTCCACAGCGCGGGCAGCGCCGCGAGCGCGTCCCCGGTGAGGCCGTCCGCGCCGCGCAGCTCCAGCGTCCGGCGCAGCCGCACGTCGGTCCAGATCTGGTCGAGGTGGGCGCGCCAGTCGGCGAGGCCGGCCCGCTGGGCGGGGTCGGCGGCGCGGAGCAGCGCGCCGAACGGCAGGTCGGGGGCTGCGACGGACGTGTCGCCTCGCCGGCGGTAGATCATCGGCAGCGCGAGCGCCCAATCCAGCAGGCCGTCCAGGTCCGGCTCGGCGGTGAGCGCGCCGGGCAGCAGGCCGGACCGGTCCGGGTCGGCCAGCCCCCACAGCTGGCCGCGGCGGGACAGCACGCCGGTGTACTCGCCGCGCTCCAGCGGCGAGTTGGCGCACAGCGCGCGGACGACCGGCCCGACCGCGGCCAGTGCCCGCAGCTTGTCGCACAGGTCGTGCGGGTCTTCGTCGGGCGCGAGGTAGTCGACCGTGACCTGGGTGGACAGCGCGAGCGTCATCGAGGCGTACGCGACGTGCTCCCGCCCGTGCCGGCGGTAGTACCGGCGCATCACCTCGCCGCGCGCCTTCGGCACCCAGGTGGCGTCGTCGGCGCCGTTGAACGGGAGGTTGCCGCCGGGCACCAGCGCGATCCCGTGCCGGGCCGCCAGCTCGGCCAGTGTCGCCAGGTCGCGCCGGGTGGTCTCGACTAGGGTGACCAGGTCGGGGGCGGGTTCGGAGGAGTACTCGACGGCGCCGCCCAGCTCCAGGCTGACCAGCGGTCCGTCCGGTCCGAGCCGGACGCCGGTGAGGTACGGCCCGTCGTGCACCGGCTCGCCGCCGGAGTGCTCCAGCAGCGTGCGGAGCAGGTCCCGGACACCGCCGGGGCCGGCGTACGGCACGGCCAGCCCGGTCACCGGGTCCAGCGCCGCGGCCTCGACCTCGACGCCGATCCGCTCGCCGGCGCGGCCCGCGCCGGTGAACACCGACCGCAGGTCGGCGCGCGTCAGTGCAGTGGTCTCGTCAATCATCAGACTCCGGGCAATCGCGATGAGAGGTCACAAGACTACCCAGAGTAAGTGGTGTGGCAAGTCCGTTGGGAAGGGTTCGCGGGGGAAGATGGGGGCATGAGTGAGGGGAGTGTGGCGCTGGCCGGCGGGGTGCGGATGCCGCTCGTCGGGTTCGGCACCTGGCAGCTGCGCGGGCGGCAGGCGTACGAGAGCGTGCGGCGGGCGCTGGAGGTCGGGTACCGGCACCTCGACACCGCGACCATGTACGGCAACGAGTCCGAGGTCGGCAGGGCCGTCAAGGACAGCGGGCTGGCCAGGGAGGACATCTTCCTGACCACCAAGCTGCCGCCGGGCCGCGCCGGGCAGGAACGGGCCACCATCACGGCCAGCCTGCGCGCCCTCGGCACCGACCACGTGGACCTGTGGCTGGTGCACTGGCCGCCGTCGGCGCGGCTGCTCGAGTCGACGTGGCGCGAGTTCCTGGCGGTACGGAACGAGGGCCTGGCCACGGCCGTCGGCGTGAGCAACTACAGCCTCGGCCAGATCGAGCGGCTGATCGCCGTCACCGGCGAGGCGCCGGCCGCCAACCAGATCCCGTGGAGCCCGGCCCAGTACGACGCCGAGCTGCTGGCCGAGAGCCGCCGGCTCGGCGTGGTCGTGGAGGGCTACAGCCCGCTCAAGGGCACCAACCTGCGCAACCGCACCTTGGCCCGGATCGCCGACACCCACGGCGTCACCCCGGCCCAGGTCGTGCTGCGCTGGCACGTCGAGCACGGGATCCCGGTCATCCCGCGGTCCAGCGACCCCGACCGCATCGCCACCAACTTCGCCCTCGACTTCAGCCTCACCGACGAGGAGATGGCCCAGCTCAACGGGCTCCGGTGAGCGCGGCGGCGCGGGACTCGAGGTAGCGCTGTTCGGGGATGCTGAGGGTGCGGCGGGCGGCGAGGCGGTAGCAGTCGCCGGCGGCGGCCCGGTCGCCGGCGAGTTCCAGCAGGTGGGCGCGGACCGCCTCGGTGCGGTGGTGGTCGGCGAGGGCCGGGTCGGTGGCCGCGGTGGTCAGTTCGCGGAGGCCGGCCTCGGGACCGTCGACCATGGCGAGGGCGACGATCGTGTTGAGGGTGACCATCGGGCCGGGAGCGACCCGGTTCAGGAGTTCGTAGAGGCCGAGGATCTGCCGCCAGTCGGTGTCCTCGGCGCGGGCGGCCTCGTCGTGCACGGCGGCGATCGCCGCCTGGAGCTGGTAGGGCCCGACCGGGGCGCCGGTCAGCGCCTCGTCCACCAGCGCGACCCCCTCGGCGATGGCGGCCCTGTCCCACCGGGAGCGGTCCTGCTCGGCCAGCGGTACCAGCGCGCCGTCCGGCCGGGTCCGCGCCGCCCGGCGCGCGTCGGTGAGCAGCATCAGCGCCAGCAGCCCGGCGACCTCGCCGTCGTCGGGCAGCCGGGCCCGCAGCTGCCGGGCCAGCCGGATCGCCTCGGCGGTCAGCTCGACCCGCAGCAGCGACGGGACGGAGCTGGCCGTGTACCCCTCGTTGAAGACCAGGTACAGCACGTGCAGTACCGCCGCCGTCCGCGCCGACCGTTCCGCCGGCGGCGGCAGCCGGAACTCCGCCCCGCTGGTCCTGATCCGCTGCTTCGCCCTGCTGATCCGCTGGCCCACGGTGGCCTCCGGGACCAGCAGCGCGCGGGCGATCTCCTGGGTGGTCAGCCCGCCGACCGCGCGCAGCGTCAGCGCCACCTGCGACACCGTGGTGAGCGACGGGTGGCAGCACAGCATCAGCAGGGTGAGCGTGTCGTCCTCGGCCGGGGCGGGGTCGGGCTCCGGCGCCGCCATCAGCGCGGCCGCCTCCTCGCGGCGGCGGCGCGCCGACTCGTTCCGCCACAGCTCGATCCAGCGTCGCGACGCGACCGTGATCAGCCAGCCCTTCGGGTTGGCCGGCACGCCGTCGGCGGGCCACTGGGTGGCGGCCGCCAGCAGCGCCTCCTGCACCGCGTCCTCGCAGGTGTCGAAGCCGCCGTACCGCCGGACGAGGACGCCGAGCACCTCCGGCGCCAGCGCGCGGAACAGCCCCTCGACCGGCTCGGTCACCCCTCGATCCCGCCGTAGTCGAGCACCGGCCGCACCTCGATCAGGCCGAACATCGCCTCCGGGCACCGGGCCGCGATCCGCACGGCCCGCTCGCGGCTCTCGCAGTCGACCAGGAAGAAGCCGGCCAGGTGCTCCTTCACCTCGGCGAACGGCCCGTCGCTGGTCACCGTCTCGCCGCCGGTGACGGTCACCCGGGCGGCGGTGGCGGGGTCGGCCAGCGCCTCGGAGACGATCAGCTCGCCGGTCGCCTCCAGGTCCTCCCGCAGGCCGGCGTAGTACCTGAAGCCCTCCGCCCGCTGCTCGTCGGTGAACCCCTCCCAGACCTGGCGGGACGCGGGATTGCTGTGGATCATGATCAGGTACTTCACCGTCACATGTTCCCACGTCAGTCCCTGTTGACCGCCCTGGTGAAGCCGGCGGCCACCGTGCTGGCCAGCAGCCAGCCGGCCGCCACCAGCCCGTCGGCCAGCAGCTGCAGGTGCCCGCGCGACACGAACGCGTGCTCCTGCCCGAAGTCGATCACCGGCAGCAGCAGGTCGGCGGTGTACACGAACGGGTTGAAACCCGGCCCGTGCGCCGCGTCCACCGGCGCCGGCCGGTACCGCGCGAACACCGCCGTCCCGATCGTGAGCAGCGCCGCCAGCCACAGCACCGCCCGTGCCGGCCGGTACCCGTACCCGACGGTGACGTCCTGCAGGTACCCCCACAGCCGCCCGTACCAGGGCAGCGTCGCCCGCCGGTCGCGGTGCCTGGCGAGCAGCACGGTACGGGCGTCGCCGTCGTCGCCGGCCGCCCGGTACGCCCCGGCCAGCCGCTCGTACCGGTTCGACAGGTACCCGGACCGGTCCCGGCGCAGCCACCGCAGCCGCTGCTCGGCCGGCAGCCGCGGGTCGAGCACCTCGTAGGCGAAGCCGTCCAGCCACAGCTCCTCCGGCCAGCTCCCGGGATCGTCCTTGAGCACGCCGACGCGCGCGTGCCGCAGGTCGACCGCGCCGTCGACACCACGTATCGGGCCCATCGCCAGCTCCTGGGTCTCCAGCCGCCGGCACTCGAGCGCCACACCGCCGGGGTGGCGCAGCTCGGCGTGCTGGAAGCAGACCCGGCTGCCCACGGACGCGCGGCCCAGCGCCACCCGGCCGTGGGCGGTGAAGCCCTCGCAGAGCCGCAGCGACTGCCCCACCCGCAGCCCGGCCGCGGCCAGTACCGCCCTCGCCTCCGGCGGGTCGGACAGCGTCGACCTGGCGAGCGTCATCGAGCCGCTCACCCGCGCGTCCCGGAGCTGTATCCGCCCGCGCACCCGCATGCCCTCGGCCTCCAGGGCGCCGTCCACCTCGAGGCCGTCGGCGAACACGGCCATCGCTCCGGCGTGGTTGAGCTGCGCTCCCTCCAGCGACAGCAGCCGGCTCACCCTGGCCGCGGTCAGCCGTACCTCGCCGTCGACCGCCAGCCCGCCGCTGAGGAACAGGCCGCCCTCGACCGTCGCCCGGCTCATCCGCAGCGCCACCCGGCCCGGATTGCGAAGCCGGCCGCCGTTGAGCGACACCGGACCGTCGATGCGGGATGCCCGCAGGCTCAGCTCACCATCGACCTGGATGCCGTGGCCGAACACTCCGGTGCCGACCTCGAGGTCGTCGAGGACCAGGGCCCGCTCGCCCGGCGCGTGGAAGGTCGCCTCCTCCAGGCTGACCGCCCCGTTCACCTGCGTGTGCCGGAGGTCGGCCCCGCCGTCGCAGCGGAGGCCGGCCCGGCCGCGCAGGTCGCCGCCGACGGTGAGCCGCTCGGCGCTCCAGGCCCGTGGGCCGTCGCCCCGTTCCAGCTGAGCGCCGTCGAGCAGCAGGCTGCCGCCGATCCGGGCGCCGAGCAGGCCGAGCGTGGCGGTGAACCGGCAGCCGGACAGCCGCAGGTGCCCGTCCACGCGGACGTGGCTGGCGCGCAGGCCGGGCAGGGTGGAGCCGCCGAGGCTGGTGTACCGGAGGGAGGCCCAGTACAAGTCGGGGCGGCTGTCGAACACGCAGTTCTCCAGCACGACCGGGTACCTGACGTCGGCGAACGACAGTTGCAGCAGGCCGGTGACGTGCGCGCCGCGCAGCCGCAGGCCCGCCGAGCCGCCCGGTTCCGCGCCGGCGGCCCGGAGCAGCAGCGCGGCCAGCACGCTCGCCCGTACCGTCCGCTCCGGACCGTCTGGACTGTCCGGAGTGTCCGGCGGGCTCTCCTGGTCGCGCAGGTCCACCGTGTCGCCGCCGGCGAAGGCCGCCCACACGCTGGCCTCGGGCGCGGTCAGGTCGTCGGGTCGTGGCACACGATCATCCTGCTGGTCGCGTGCCCGATTCGCCACTGCTCGTCCCAGCACTACACGATCCGTGGCGGCTTCGCCAGATCTGGTGGTTCCTCGTACGCGGAGTTACGGTGCCGACGCTTCCGTGGGTAACTCCTGGGGCCGGAGCACACGGAGCGGCCCCGGACTTCACGTCCGGTGCTGGACCTCTTCGCGTGGAGGAACTGTGCCCAACAACGTCACCACCCGCCGACGGGTGCGGGGCGTGCTGGCCGCGACGACAGGGATCGCCACCGCGATCGGCCTGTCCGCGGCCGGCGTCCCGTCGGCGTCCGCCGGCCCCGCCTCGACCGGCCCGAGCGGCTCGGCGGCCAGGCCGCCGTCCGCGCTCCACCACTCGACCCACCTGCCCGACAGCGCCGTCCATCCCGGTTCGGTGCTGGTGGCCTTCCGGTCCCCGGTCGCGCTGGCCGGCTCCCGGCTCCGCCCCGGCGGGTCCGCGAGCGAGAAGGGTCAGGTCAACCAGGTCAACCAGGTACTCGCCGGCCTGCACGCCACCGCCGTGCGGCACCTGTTCACCAACATCCCCGCCGCGGCGCTGGGCGCGGCGCGCACGCGGGCGATGAAGTCCACCGGCCGGTACCTCACCGACCTCAGCCAGGTGTACCAGGTCAGCTTCGACCCGTCGGTCAACGACGGCGAGGCCGTCAACCGGCTCCAGTCGACCGGCCTGGTGACCAGCGCGATGCCGGACTACAGGTTCGTCCAGCCGCCGCGCGAGACCGCGCCGGGCCATGCGCCGGCGGCCACGCCGGCCGCCGCCAGCCGGGCGACCGGCGCGGCGAACAACCCGGCCGCGACCGCCCTGCCGACCAACTACGGCTACGCCACGGACGGTCAGAGTTACCACGACGCCGCCGCCAACGACGTGACCGGCGCGATGGCCGAGCTGGCCCAGCGCTACCACCAGACGCCCGGCCAGGGGCAGTACGTCACCAACATCTCGCTCGGCACGATCGACGACACCTCGACGGTGGTCGAGAACGGCCAGCGGTACCTGGAGCAGCGTGGCTTCCAGCGCATCCCGGCGTACCTGTCGCACCAGCAGTGCGTGACCGAGCCGGGCGGCACCCAGTCCTGCTCGGTGACGCTGAACGGCAACGGCACCAACACCGCCGACGGCCAGGGCGACCTGGGCGAGGTGCTGCTGGACTTCTCGGTGATGGCGCCGCCGCCGGCCGGCGACCCGCGGGTGCCGAACCCGCAGGCCCCGAACCAGCGCGGCCAGATCCTGGGCGCGGCGTACGGGGCGAACTACCGGCTCATCAACCCGCTGCAGAACAGCACCCCGGACTTCTTCGCCGCCTGGCTGGGCGCGAGCTTCCTGCAGACGCCGAAGCCGTCGGTGATCACCGCGTCGATCGCGAACGCGCTGCCGCCCGGCGAGTTCCCGTGGGACATGTTCGAGGCGCAGACGATGATCCGCGACATCGTCACCACGATCGTGCACGGGCAGGACATCTTCGTGACGATCGCCTCCGGTGACGGCCAGACGTTCGAGGGCGCGGCGGGGCCGCCGGACGGCGCCTCCGGGCCGTACGACGTGGCCCCGGCCGGGTCCAACCCGCCCGACCTGGACTCCTTCAACCCCGCCGACCCGAACTACACGTACACGTGGACGTTCGAGCACCGCGCCATCCCGGACAGCGGCGCGAACGAGGCCGGCGGCACCACGCTCAACGACATCTTCAACAACTCGCCGAACAACACCGCGGTGTCGTCGCGGCAGCGGCACGCGCAGGTGACGACCGAGGAGCGCTGGACCGGCCAGCAGAACTTCCACTCCACGGTCGGCCCGCGCGACAACATCGCGGCGCCCGCCGACGACGTGCTGTACCTGGCCCAGGTGGAAGACGCCAACGGCATCCCGGTCGACCCGGTCTCGGACGAGCCGGAGCTGGTCGGCGGCACCTCGGCGTCCTGCCCGGAGATCGCGTCGGCGGCGGTGATCGTCCGCCAGCTCGCCGCGCTGACCGGGCACCCGCTGTCCGCCGTGCAGACCCGTGACCTGCTGGTCGACACCGGCCGCGACAACGTCAGCCCGACGTTCGACCTGCCGAAGTACAACGTGGGCAAGGTGCTCGACCTCACCGCCGCCACCGACAGGGTGCTGGCCAGGGCGCACGTGCGCGGCGACCACGCGTTCGTGCGGATGACGGTCGCGCAGCGCAAGGCGGTGCCGTACAACAACGGCTACGGTCGCGGCTTCTACAGCGACACGCCGCAGGACGCGGCGGCTGGCACGGCCACCATCGACCTCAGTCAGGGGCTGGTGGCGCCGACGTCGTTCGACAACGAGACGATCGGCCAGTCCGGCGACAACGTCAACGCGCCGATCACGTTCGGCGCGGACGCGGTGTACACGCCGCCTGGCACGAGGTATCGCTGGTCGCTGTCGTACGGCGGCCGGACGGTCGACGTGCCGCGCGCGGACTTCGACCCGTCCCAGCCGTACCTTCGGCTGCTGCCGGCGGAGATCTTCGGGCTCCTGCACCAGCCGCTGACGAGTGCGACCAGCCGGGTCGTGACGGTGACGGCACGGGCGGCCGGTGACTCGATCGCGGAGAAGGTGACGTTCAAGCCGCTGGCGGCGGCCACGTACACGCACGCGCTGTCGCCGGTGTTCGATCCGCTGGCGACCTCGGGCCGGGACCGGTCCGTGAAGGTGTCCTACGACCTGCGCGGGCTGCGCGGCGTCGACGGCGGCGTGCTGATCGTCAGCGACATCGACAGGGCGCTGCCGAGGGCGTTCCCTGACCGGGACCTCAACGCGCACGGCATCACGATCCCGCTCACCCACCAGACCGGCACCGTCGACGTTCCGCTGTCGGCGTTGCAGGGCGCGGGCACGTACGGCCTGGCGGTGCGTGGCACGCTGCACGGGGTTCCGCAGGACGGCACCGGTACGACCGCGGACACCACCAGCTCGTGGATCCCGCTGCGGGTGGCTCCGGCCGTCCGCGCCACGCCGGCCTCGCCGAAGGTGCTGGCCACGGCGTCCGGCTTCGGGGCGACCGCGCCGGTGTGGTGGGACGTGGCCGACGTGGAGGCGGCGGGCTCGCCGAACTTCACGGTCAGCTACGACGTCAGGGCGGTGCCGGGGGCGCGCGGGGCGGTGGTGGAGTTCTCCGCTCCCGCCACCGACTTCCTCGGATTCCTGTTCGTCGGCAACAGCGGCGCGGTGAACGTCAACACGTTCACCAACCCGCTCGGTGACCGGCTCGACGCGGGCAACCGGCTCGGCCAGCCCGGCGAGACCAGTCACCGGTACCTGGCCGGGCACACGCACGGCCAGGCGACCTTCTCGGTCGGCGACGTCGGGTTGACCACCCCGACGGCGGCGACCTCCTGTGACAACACCTATATGGTGCGGGTCTTCGCCACC
>JBJMIH010000085.1:0-7009 GCA_045806985.1 Mycobacteriales bacterium
CAGTTCTTCGACCTGGACGCGAACGGCAACCCGGGCGACGACGGGACGTTCCTGGAGCGGGTGCAGTACATGTTCCGCTCCACCCCGCCGCCGAGCCAGGGCAACGCCGACCAGTTCACCAACGGCGGCGGCCCGTCGTTCCTGGCGAACGACTTCAAGGGTACCAACGACGCCCGCAACAGCGCCCAGGGCATCGGCACCCCCGACAACGAGCACCGGATGGGTCACCTGTCCACCCTCCAGCGCTCGTCCCGGGCCGCCGACGGCACGCCGGTGCACATCCGGATGGACGGGCCCGGCTTCGACCCGCTGGACGTGCCCGGCGGGGTCACGACGCCGAAGTTGCAGTTCACGGCGTTCACCCCGACCGCGGACTTCTTCACCACGATGCGCCGCAACCAGGCCTCCCGGGACCTGGTCCAGCAGTTCAACGTGGCGGACACCGACAACGGGCTGGAGCGGTTCATGACCACCACGCGCCGGCAGAACTTCCTGGTTCCGCCCCGCCGGCACCGGGCGTTCCCGCTGGTAGAGAAGGCGTGACGGTCCGGTACCGTGGGTGACGTGAAGGTCGCGCTCTACGCCCGCGGTGCCGATCGGGACGATCAGGTCGGCCTGCTCGGCACGGCCGCCCGCGAGCGGGGCTGGGAGCCCGTCGAGGCGTACGCCGACGACGGTTCCGCCCCGCTCGCCGTCTCGCCCGGCTGGCGCGCCCTGCTGGCCGGCGCCGCCGCCGAGCGCTTCGACTTCGTGCTCCTGGACGGCTGGGACCGGGTCGGCCGATCGCCGGAGGACCTGCACGGCCTGCTCGACGAGCTGGGCAGCCACGGCGTCGCCGTCTCGACCCTCTACCGCGACTTCGCGGTCGACACGCCCGCCGGCACCGTCACCTGCCAGGCCGGCCGCACCGTCCCCATCCCGCCGGTCCGCGGCCTCAACCCAGGCATCCTCTGCCGCACCTGCACGCTCAGGGAACGTTGCTGAGTTATACCCTCGGGGGGTACTGTGGGCCTGCTGGGGAAGGGAGGTGCGCCGTGCCGGGTTACGTCGCCAACAAGGAGGACTACCTCAAGCGGCTCCGCCGCGTCGAGGGGCAGATCCGCGGGTTGCAGCGGATGGTCGAGGACGACACGTACTGCATCGACGTGCTGACCCAGGTGTCGGCCGCCACCAAGGCGCTCCAGGCCGTCGCGCTGGGGCTGCTGGAGGCCCACCTCGGGCACTGCGTCGCCGAGGCCGTCGCGGCCGGCGGCGACGAGGCCGACGCCAAGGTGCGGGAGGCGTCCGAGGCGATCGCCAGGCTCGTCCGTAGCTGAAATGGGGACAGAAGCGATGAACCAGACCACCGTCACCGTGACCGGGATGACCTGCGCGCACTGCGTCCAGTCGGTGTCCGAGGAGGTCAGCCAGGTCGGCGGGGTGGAGAGCGTGGCGGTGGACCTGGGGTCCGGCCGGGTGACGATCACCTCGACGGCGCCGGTCGACCTGGCGGCCGTGCGCGGCGCCGTCGAGGAGGCCGGCTACGCGATGGCGGGCGCCTGACCCGCTCGCCTGGCCAGCCAGCCCGCCATCGCCCGCACGCCGAGGCCGATGGCCCGCTCGTCCGGGTCGAAGAGGCCGAAGTGCGGATAGCTGGTCTGGATGTCGGCGCCGGGGGTGCGGACGCCGAGGAAGGTGAACGTGCCGGGCATCCGCTTGAGGAACAGCGCGAAATCCTCGCCGCTGTACGGGATCGCGGCGTGGAGCTCCGGCACCCGCTCGGGGCCCAGCGTCCGGCGCAGGTGCCGCTCCAGCGCCCGGCCCTCCCGCTCGGGGCAGACCATGGCGGGGAACGGGTCGCCAGGGTCGGGGACCAGGGTCCCGCCGTACCTCCCCGCGAGGCCGTCGATGTCCGCGCGGATCTCGACGTACCGGTCCTCCGGCCAGCAGCGGTACGACACCCGCACCTGGCCCTCGGCGGCCCCGGCGCGCATGAAGACGTACCTGGCCAGCGGCCCGTCCGGTACCCGGAGGTCGGCCACCAGCCGCTCGAGGTCCGCCGAACCGGCCGGGGGAGACACCGTGCCGAGGGCGCCGATGTCGGCGGCGAGCCGCTCGGCGCGCGCCGCCGCGTCGGGGCCGGTGAGCGTGATGAGACCGCGGTCCAGGCCGGGTAGCCCGAAGCCGGGCATGACGGCGAGCTGGCCGACCGGGAACGGCCCGCAGTGCAGTGCGTGGATCTCCGCCGGGTCGGCCCCGGTGAACACGCCGTGCGCGAGCATCGCGGCGGCGCCGGAGAGCGCCTCCTCGGCGGGCTGGAAGACGAACACGACCGTGCCGGCGAGCCGGTCCCGCAGCCGTGCCAGCGTCTCCGCCACCCCCACGCCGATGGTGGTGTGCAGGTCGTGCCCGCACAGGTGGGCCAGCTCCGGGCCGCCGTTGATCTGCTGGTCCGGCGGCACCGCGTCCATGTCCGCCCGGTAGGCGACGGTACGGCCGCGGCGCGCGCCGGTGAGGATGCCCACCACCCCGTGCCCGCCGATGCCCGTGGTGACGTCCAGGCCGGCCGCGCGGAGCCGCCGCGCCACCACCGCGGCGGTCCGCTCCTCCCGGCCGGCGACCTCGGGATGCCGGTGGATGTCGCGGCGCAGCGCGATCAGGCCACGGTCCAGCCTGGACACCACCGTGTCCACGGCCCTCCCGTCCACCGGACCGTTCCCGGCGTACGCCGTCCCCGCCGGCACCAGCGCGGCTCCCGCCACGACGGCACCGCCGCCCAGTACGGCGCGTCGACTGACGATGTGATCTCCGGATTCCATGCCAGCAGCCTGTCGCACTCCGTCGCGGGACACAGTCCGGCTGGCCCCCGGTCTGGGCGGGGGCTAGCCCCAGGTGAGCTGGGCGAGTACGCCGCCGCTCGGCCTGCGCGGCCAGCGGTGTCGCGGCGAGTACCTGGTACGCCGCGTCGGGGGGCCTCACCCGCGCAGCAGCGCGAGCACGGTGCGTTCCAGCACACCGGCGGCGTCCCCGGCGGCGAGCCGGCCGGCGTCGACCTCCTGGGCGGCGGCGTGCATGAGCGTGTAGAACGCGGTGATCAGCCAGGAGCGGGGCAGGTCGGTACGGAAGGCGCCGCCGGCCTGGCCGCGTTCGACCAGCCGGTCCACCCGGTCCAGTACGGCCCCGTGCCGGTCCCGGATCGTGTCCGGGGCGAGGCCGCTGCCGGTGGCGGCGGCGAGGACGGCCCGGTACCGGTCCAGGTGCCGCCAGGCCAGCCGCACCACCCTGGCGACCGCCTGGTCCGCCGGTCCCTCGTCCACCTCGGCCGCGTCGAGGGCGGCGGCGGTCACCGCCAGCGCGCGCTCCATCAGCGCGCCGATCAGCGCGTCACGGGACGGGAAGTGCCCGTACAGGGTGACCCTGCCGACACCGGCCGCCGCCGCGATCTCGGTCATGCTGGCAGCCGGCGAGCTGCCGAAACAGGCCAGCGCCGCGTCGAGGATCGCCGTGATGTTGCGCTCGGCGTCGGCGCGGCGCTTCCCGTTCGGCATGGGGCAGAGCCTAATGAGCGAAGGCCGGGCGGTCCGGGTCCAGGTCCGGGCGGCCCGCCGGCAGCAGCCGGGCCGAGGCGACCGCGACCACCAGCGCCAGCACCGCGCCGGCCGTGAACGCGGTACGGAACCCGCCGGCCGCCGCCACCCCGGCCAGGCCGAGCGCCGAACCCAGCTCATGGCAGGTGTTGACGATCCCGGACACCAGCCCGGCGTGGTGCTGCCCGGCCGGGCCGCCCATCGCGGTGGTCGTCGCGCACACGAACCCGGCGCCGAGCCCGGCCGCGAGCAGGACGAATCCCGGTTCCAGGCGGAGCGGCACCGACCCGTCCGCCGGCAGCCGGCTGAGCAGTGCCGCGCCAGCGGCGGCGACGGCGAACGCCGCCATCCCGACCGGCCGCCGGCCCACCCGCCCGAGCATCCGCACCCCGGTGTGCGCGCCCGCGATCGTGGCCAGCGCCACCGGCAGGAACGCCAGCCCGGTCCGCCACGGCGAGTAGTGCCGCACGTCCTGGAGGTACAGCGAGCACAGGAAGAACGCGGCGATCAGCAGTGCGGAGGCGGCCAGCATGACCCCGGCGCCGGCGGCGAGACCGGGCTGGGCGAGCAGCCGCGGCGGTACCAGCGGCGTGCGGGCGGTCCGCTCGCGGGCGACGAACAACGCGACCGCCACCGCCGCCCCGGCCAGGCAGGCCAGCGCCGCCCTGTCGCTCCAGCCGTCGTCGCCGGCCCTGATCAGCCCGTACAGCAGCAGGCCGGCCCCGGCGGTGACCGCCAGCGCGCCCGCCAGGTCCGTCCCGCCGCCCCGCCTCCCGGCCACCGCCGGCACCACCCGCGGCACCGCGGCCAGCAGCGCCACGCCGACCGGGACGTTCACCGCGAACACCCACCGCCAGCCCGGCCCGGACGTGAGCGCGCCGCCGAGCAGCACGCCGGACGCGGCCCCGGTACCTCCGAGGGCTGCCCACACGCCGAGCGCCCGCGTCCGGGCCGGGCCCTCGAACACGGTGGTCAGGATCGCCAGCGCGGACGGGGACAGCAGCGCCGCGCCCACGCCCTGGGTGGCCCGCGCGCCGATCAGCAGGCCGCCGTCGCGGGCCAGCCCGGCGGCCAGCGAGGCGGTGGTGAACACGGCCAGGCCGGCGAGGAAGGTGCGGCGCGGCCCGAGCGCGTCGGCCAGCCGGCCGCCGAGCAGCAGCAGCCCGCCGAAGCACAGCGAGTACGCCGCCACCACCCAGGCCAGCCCGCCCCGGCCGAGGCCCAGGTCGGCGCCGATGGTGGGCATGGCCACGTTCACCACGGTCACGTCCACGATCAGCATGAACTGGGCCAGGCAGAGCAGCGTGAGGATCTTCTTCACACGATCACCCGTCTCGAACTCGAACACCTCTGTACGAGTTATTAACTCATACAGAGGTGTTCGAGTTCAATCGTGTAACCCCTCGGCGTATCTCCATTTGTCCGGACTAGGAACGCGAGGAGGAACCGCCAGTGAGGATCCGAATGATCACGGTCGCTGTCGCGCTGGCCACCACGGCCGGAGTCATCGCGGCGGGTAGCGGAACGGCGAACGCCGAAGATGCCAGGCGGCCGGCGACGGCCGGCGCCCACGGCGCGGCCACCCCCGCCGTCGACCCCCTCACCATCATCAACATCATCAACGCCGCGTACAGCGCCTACAAGAAGTTCCTTCAGGGAGGTCTGTCCGTCCAGGACGCCACCAACCAGATCATCACCGCCATCAACAACGCGAAGACGGAGATCATCGCCCATATCGACGCCATCGCCACCGCCCAGGCCAAGGCATGCGCCGAGGAGGCCGTTGTCGACTTCCCCAGCTTCAACGCGCTCAGCGCGGACAACCAGCAACTGTTCGCGCTCAACGCGACCGGTTGCCAGACCCTGATCGACAGCCTGCTCACCACGGTGAGCGACAAGGGTGCCGTCGACCAGCTCGGCTTCGCTCTCAACTCGCTCGGCCCGATCACGCTGATCGTGCGTGCCCGTACCGGCCTGAGCAACACCGGCGTGACGCCCATCCTGGTCGGCGACAACCAGACGGTGAAGACCGTGCTCAATCCCGAGTGCGGAAGGATTCCCGAGCCCGGGAGCCCGGGCGAGGTTCTGTGCGAGTCCTACAACGGGGACACCGGCCAGGGTACGGCCGCGGCCGCCCGCATGGAGGCCGGGGCGCGTACCAGCTGGGCCCTTGCCAAGGCCGTCCTGCCGACCATCACCGCGTTGCCGTAGAACGGCACGACGGTCGGGCCGGAGCACCGTGACGCGCTCCGGCCCGACCGGCCGGTTCCACCGGGATCAGGGCGCGGAGGCCAGCCAGAGGTCCTGGACGGCGGCGGCGAGGTCGTAGCAGGGCCGCCAGCCGAGGACCTCGCGGGCCTGCCGGATGTCGGCCTGCTGCCAGCTCACGGCGGCCGAGCGGGCCGAGCCGGGGCCCAGCTCGCGAACCTCGCCCCGGTAGTCGGCGGCCGTGGCCATCGCGCTGACCAGGTCGGCGACCGGGACCGCCCGGCCGGCCCCGACGTTGAGCACCCGGCCGCCGGCGTCCGGGGCGCGGACGGCGGCGGCGACCGCCGCGCCCACGTCCCGGACGTCCACGAAGTCCCGCCAGGCGTCCAGCCGGCCCAGCCGCACCGCGTCGCCGGCCGCGGCGGCACGGCGCAGCTCGGCGGCGAGCCGGCCCGGCAGGCTGCTGTCCGGCGCGCCGGGGCCGAGCGGGTTGAACACCCGCAGCACCACGCCGTCCACCGTGCCGTTCTGCCGTACCAGCTCGGAACCGGCGAGCTTGCTGACGCCGTACGCGCCCACCGGCCGCGGCGCCATCGACTCCGCCAGCGGCTGCCCCGGCACGCAGGGCCCGTACTCGGCCGCCGACCCCAGGTGCACCAGCCGGATGCCCGGCGCGGCCAGCGCGGCCGCCTCCAGCAGCGCGGCCACCGCGGGGACGTTGGCCGCGACCAGGCCGGTCAGCTCGCCGCCGGTCACGCCCACGCAGTTCACCACCGCGACCGGGGCGACGGCGGTGAGCAGCGCCGCCACCGTCGCCGCGCCGGACCGGGCGGTCAGGTCGATCCGGTAGTCGGCGTCCCGGTTCCGGCCGCCGACCGTGACCACCTCGTGCTCGGCCGCCAGCGCCGCGTGCACGTGCCGGCCGAGGTACCCGGTCGCCCCGAACACCAGCACCGGCCCGGTCATGGGACCCGCGCTCCCTCCCGCAGCAACAGCGAGCGCAGCGTGTCGAACTCGGCGTTGGCGCGGTCGTAGTCGTCGGGCCTGCCGATGTCCAGCCAGTACCCGTCGAACTCGTAGCTGTGCGGCGGCGTGCCCCGCGACAGCAGGTCGAGCACCAGCTCGTCGAATCCCATCGGCAGCCCGGCCGGGTAGGGCGCCAGGCAGGCCCGGGACATGCCGTAGACGCCCATGCTGACGTGGTACTCCAGGGTCGGCTTCTCGACGAACTCGAC
>JBJMIH010000086.1:0-15268 GCA_045806985.1 Mycobacteriales bacterium
CCCGATGGTGACCAAGCTCACCCAGGCCCAGGCCGCCTCGCACCTCAGCGCCGCCCCCGACACCTGGTCCTCCAGCGGCAACAGCACCGACCGCAACAACGCGCACTGCACCTCGTTCGAGCAGATCAACCAGAGCACGGTGAGCGGGGTCATCACCCTCAGGCACGCCAGCGGCTGCGCGATCAACATCACCGGCGGCACCGAGACCGGTCACGCCTCCGGCACGTACAGCCACTGGAACGGCTACAAGGTCGACGTCAGCCACAACAGCTGCATCGACTCCTACATCAAGAACAACTTCAGCTACATCGGCCTGCGCGGTGACGGGTACCCGCAGTGGAAGGCTCCGTCCGGCAACCTCTACTGCGACGAGGGCAACCACTGGGACATCACGTACTACAGCTGCGGCTGCTGAGACCACCCTCCTCCGGTGAAAGCCGGCCGGGCCCCGTCAGCGCCGGGGCCCGGCCGGTGGGCGTTCGGGGCGTACGGGATACCCTCGACCTTCGTGAGTTCCGTGCAGGACTGGCGCGGCCGGCCTGCCGCGCAGCAGCCGGCCTGGCCCGACCGGGGCGCCCTGGCCGAGACGGCCGCCACCCTCGCCACCTATCCGCCGCTGGTCGTGCCCAGCGAGGTCGACCAGCTCCAGGCGCGGCTGGCCGCGGTCGCCCGCGGCGAGGCGTTCCTGCTCCAGGGCGGGGCGTGCGCCGAGACGTTCGCCACCGCCACCGAGGAGGAGCTGCGCGGCACCGTCAAGACGCTGCTCCAGATGGCGATCGTGCTCACCTACGGCGCCTCCATGCCGGTGGTGAAGCTGGGCCGCATCGCCGGCCAGTACGCCAAGCCCCGCAGCAGCGACACCGACGCCGCCGGCCTGCCGTCCTACCGCGGCGACATGGTCAACTCCTTCGAGCCCGACCCGGCCGCCAGGGTCCCCGACCCGCGCCGGCTGCTCCAGGCGTACGCGGCGGCCTCCGCCACGCTCAACCTGGTCAGGGCGTACGCCACCGGCGGCCTCGCCGACCTGCACCTGGTGCACGACTGGAACAAGGACTTCGTCCGCCGCTCCCCGGTCGGCCAGCGGTACGAGGCGATGGCCACCGAGATCGAGCGGGCGCTGGCGTTCATGCGGGCCTGCGGGGTGGCCGACTCCGAGGCGGCGCTGCGCGGGGTGGAGCTGTTCGCCAGCCACGAGGCGCTGATCCTGGACTACGAGGACGCGCTCACCCGCGACATCGACGGCCGCGCGTACGACCTGTCCGCGCACCTGGTGTGGGTGGGGGAGCGGACCAGGCAGCTCGACGGCGCGCACGTGGCCTTCGCCGCCGCCGTCGCCAACCCGGTGGGGCTGAAGGTCGGGCCTACCGCCGACCCCGGCGAGGTCGTCGCGCTGCTCGACCGGCTCGACCCCGACTGCCGGGCCGGCAAGGTGACCGTGATCAGCCGGATGGGCGCCGGGACGGTACGGTCCGCGCTGCCGCCACTGCTGGCCAAGGTCACCGCGTCCGGCCACCAGGTGGTGTGGGCCTGCGACCCGATGCACGGCAACACGGTCGAGTCGGCGTACGGGTACAAGACCCGCCACTTCGACCAGATCGTCGACGAGGTGCAGGGATTCTTCGAGGCGCACCGCGCCCAGGGCACCCACCCCGGCGGCATCCACGTCGAGCTGACCGGCGCCGACGTCACCGAGTGCCTCGGCGGCGGGCAGCGCATCGACCACGCCGACCTGGAACGGCGGTACGAGACCGCCTGCGACCCGCGCCTCAACACCCAGCAGGCGCTCGAACTGGCCTTCCTGGTCGCCGAGATGCTGAGGGACTGACGAGTGTGACCGACGTCGTCGACCTGCGTTCCGACACCCTCACCAGGCCCACTCCGGGTATGCGGCGGGCGATGGCCGGGGCCGAGGTGGGCGACGACGTGTACGGCGAGGACCCGTCCGTCAACGCGCTGGAGGCCGAGGTCGCCGCGCTGTTCGGCCGGGAGGCCGCGGTGTACGTGCCCAGCGGCACCATGGGCAACCAGATCTGCCTGCGGCTGGACGCCCCCGCCGGCACCGAGGTGCTGTGCGACGCCGACGCCCACATCGTCACCTACGAGGGCGGCGGCGCGGCCCAGCACGGCGGCATCCAGACCCGCACGCTGGTGACCGAGCGCGGCATCCTCGACCCGGACGCGGTCGCCGGCCAGCTCCGCCCCGACGGTTGGGGCACGGTGCCGACCTCGTGCGTGGCCGTCGAGGACACCCACAACCGGGGCGGCGGCGCGGTGTACCCGCTGCCGGTGCTGGAGTCGCTGGCCGCGCTGACCTCCGAACACGGGATGGCGCTGCACTGCGACGGCGCCCGGATCTGGAACGCCCACGTCGCCACCGGCACCCCGCTGACCACCTACGGACGGCTGTTCACCACCCTGTCGGTGTGCCTGTCCAAGGGCCTCGGCGCGCCGGTCGGCTCGGTCATCGTCTGCGACGCGGACCGTACCGGCGAGGCGCGGGCACTGCGCCGCCGGCTGGGTGGCGCGATGCGGCAGGCCGGCGTGCTGGCCGCCGCCGGCAGCTACGCACTCGCCAACCACCTGGAGCGGCTCGCCGACGACCACGCGCGGGCCCGCCGGATCGCCGAGGCGGTCGGCGCGCCCGAGCCGGAGACCAACATCGTCCGCTTCGCCGTCCCGGACGCGCCGGCCTTCGCCGCCGCCGCCAGGGCCGAGGGCGTCCTCGTCGGCATCACCGGCCCCACCCAGTGCCGCGCCGTCACCCACCTCGACCTGGACGACACGGCCACCACCCGGGCCGCCGCGATCCTCGCCAAGCTGGTCAGCTGAACGTCAGCGAGTTCCTGGCCAGCAGGTAGGCCGGCAGGTCGGTGCGGTACGAGGCGTCGGCGGTGGTCAGCACGACCAGGTACACCGCGCCGCCGTGGGAGACCGCGAGCGCCCGGCGCCGCTGGCCGGACACCAGCCACTGGCCCTCGCCGCCGTGCGCGCCGGCCGCGTCCATCTGCCGGGTGATCAGGCCGGACGCGGTGCCGGTCGTGGCCGCGTACTTGCGCACCGCGTCCTCGGGCGCGCCGTCCGGCCCGCGCAGCACGGTCAGCGTCGCGCCCTGCGGGGCCTTCACGGTGGCCACCGCCTTGTAGTCGCCGGTGGCGGCGGCCGGGGCCGCGCTGGTCCAGCCGGCGGGCACGTCGAAGGTGAGCGGGAAGTTCCTGTCGCCGGCCGCGCCGCCCACGGTCTTGCCGCTGGCCGCCGGCCGCACGTCGTCGAGCCAGGCCGAGCTGTGCGGCGTCTCGGACCCGGAGGAGCTGGAACCGGAGTCCATCAGCACGTACGCGCCGCCGCCGGCCAGGCCGAGCGCGGCGACCGCCGCGACGATGACGATCAGCTTCTTCCGGTTCCTGGGCTCACGGGACGCGGGCCCGGGGCCGGTCCGGGGCGGCGGCGGTTCCCCCTGCTGCCACTCCCGCTCGTACTGGCCGGCGCCGTACGGCTGCTGGCCGTACTGCTGCTGGTCGTACTGCTGGTCGTACTGGCCCTGCCCGCTGCCCATCCACGGCGGCGGCTGCTCGGCGTACGGCGAACCGGCGTACGGCGAACCGCCGTACGGCGGCCCGCCGAAGCGTGGCTCCGGGAAGGCCGGCTCGGCCGGCGGCTCCTCCGGGTACCGCTGCTGCTCCGGGTACGCGGGCTGCTCCGGGTAAGCCGGCTCGGTCGGTGGGTATCCGGGTGCCTGCCCGTACCCCTGCTGCTGCTCGGGCGGGTAGACCGGCTGGTCGGCGGCGTACGGCTGGTCCTGCCACGGCGGCTCGTCCTGCCACTGCGGTTGCTGCGGCGACGGCGGCGGTTCCTCCTGCCACGGCCGCGAAGGCGGCGGCGACTCGTTCTGCCACCGGGGCGGTTCCCACCCGGACGGTTCCTCCTCCGGCGGGCCGGCCATCGGCGGCCCCGGCGGCGGGGGAGGGGGCGGCGGTGGTGGGGGGGGAGGTGGCGGCGGCGGAGGCGGAGGAGGCGGTGGGGGCGGCGGCAACGGCGTCGCCCGCGGGTCCGGTGTCCTGCGCGGGTCCGGCGTCCTTCTCGGGTCGGGCGTCCTTCTCGGGTCCGGAGTGTTCCGCGGGTCGGGGGTGTTCCGCGGGTCCGGGGTCGACCGGGGGTCCTGCGCGGCCGTCGGGGCGGCTACCTGGTCCGCCGGGGTCACCCAGGGCGGCAGCGGGAACGACGGGGGCTCCTCGGTGGCCGGGTCCGGCGGCTGCGGCGCGTACGGCCGGGCCGAGTCGAACCCGCCGCCGGGCGGCGGGTTCTCGGCGGGCGCGATCCGCTGCCGCTCGGGCGGCGGCGTGAACGCCCAGGACGTGGTCGGCGGCTGGGCCGGCTCCGGCGGCGGTTCGTCCCAGGAGGGCTGGGACGGGTACGGCCCCTGATCGGACATGCCGTCGGATCCGGCGCCGGACGGGTCGCCGGAGTACGGTCCTGGGGCGTTTTTCCACCCTCCGTCGGGTTCCACGGGGAGACACTCTAACCCTCCCCGCTGAGAGGCGCAGACGCGCGAACCGTCCCCGGGAGCCCCCGGGGACGGTTCGTCGGCACGTGTACTCAGGTCGTGAGGTGCAGGTTTCCGTCGCCGCCCCGCGCGCAGTGCCCGGTCGGGACGCTGCTCGCGACGAACTCGGTGAGGCAGCCGCCCATCTCGACGTGGCCGGCGGCGTTCGGGTGGAATGACTGCTGGACGAGGTTCTCGCCCAGCCCGTTGAGGATCTCCGAGGCGTCGATGACCAGCCCGTTCACCCACTCCTGGGAGTGACTGATCCCGTCGGCGCAGATCTCCCGGCCGGTGAAGGCGCCGTTGAGGTCCAGGTACCGCACGCCGGGCACGCCGTGGGCGGCCTGCCCGAGGTACTGGGAGAAGTCCGGCACCGTCGTGTTGTGCGCCCAGGCCACGTCGTCCTGCCGGAACGGGCAGCCCTCGACGGACCGGGTCAGGTTGTACCGCAGTGGGTGGGCGCGGGGGAGGAGTAGGACTGGAGGACGAGCTGGTAGTCGCCGTCGGCGTAGCCGTCGTCGCGCATCACCGTGCGGATGTCGCGCAGGTCCTGCTCGATGCCGGGCACGGCGGCGGTCAGCTTGGTGGGCAGCTGCGGGTTCCAGATGTCCTGGCAGCGCGGGCCGAGCAGGAAGTACGCCTTGATGCAGTCGAGGACGATGGCGCTGAACCCGACGTTGTTGGCGCCGATGGTCAGCACCACGGCCTTGACCTTGTAGTTCGCGGCGGTGGTCCGCAGCTTCTCGGCCTGTGGCAGTTCCCCGTTCTGGTGGTTGCCGCCGAGCCTGACGTCGTCGGTGGTGGCCCCGGAGCAGGCCAGGTTGACGGTCGCCTGGACGCCGGGGACGTGCGTCTGGTGGATCTCGGAGTTGAGCGACCGGTGGCAGAAGTCGCCGGGCTGGTCGGTACCGGGCTCGTAGTTGCCGGCGCCCTCGCCGGAGATCCAGCTGTCGCCGAGCGAGACGACCGCGGTGGGGCGGTCGGCCCGCGCGGCGGTGGGCGGCGCGGCGAGTCCGAGGAGGGCGAGCGCGCCGGCGGCGACCATGGCCGGCACGACGGGACGTAAGCGCATGAGCACTCCTTCGGCGTGGGACAGCACGATCGTGGCACGAAAGTCACTTCCTGGACATACCACCCAGTAACCGGTTCTGAGCAGGAGTGACGGACGGCCGGCAACTGATCAACGACGGCCGCCGCGTCCCGCAACGCGGACACCCGCTTGCCGGACGGCCGCCGTCCGCGCTAACGTCACTCACCGTGACTCGTCGTTATTGGTGGTTTAGGTCGCCGGCCCTGGGTGGGCCCGGTCGCCTGATCACGGGCTGACGTCACCCAGAGCCGGCAAAGGCAGAGGCAGTCGCCTCTGCCTTTCGTGTTTCCCCACGGAACAGCCGGCTGTGGGCAGCCGGCGGAAAGGTACCGGGATGTCACCCCACCTCGACGAGGTACGCGACCAGCGGATCGAGCGGGTCCGCCCGCTCGTCTCGCCCGGGTTGCTGGCCGACGAGCTGCCGCTCACCGAGGAACTCGCCGGCACGGTCGTCGCCGGCAGACGGAGTACCACGGCCATCCTCGACGGCGCCGACGACCGCCTGCTGGTGCTGGTCGGGCCGTGTTCGGTGCACGACCCGGTGGCGGCGCTGGACTACGCCCGCCGGCTCGCCGTGGCCGCCGGGGAACTGGCCGATGACCTGTGCGTCGTGATGCGGGTGTACTTCGAGAAGCCGCGGTCGGTGGTGGGCTGGAAGGGCCTGATCAACGACCCGCACCTGGACGGCAGCTACGCGGTGAACGAGGGGCTGCGGCGGGCCCGCAGCCTGCTGCGCGACATCCTCGCCCTCGGCCTGCCGGTGGGCTGCGAGTTCCTCGACCCGATCACCCCGCAGTTCATCGCCGACACCGTGTCGTGGGGATCGATCGGCGCGCGGACCAGCGAGAGCCAGGTGCACCGCCAGCTCGCCTCCGGCCTGTCGATGCCGATCGGCGTCAAGAACCGCACCGACGGCAACGTCGCGGTGGCCGTCGACGCGATCCGCGCCGCCGCCGCGCCGCACGTGTTCATGGGCATCACCGAGCAGGGCGTGCCGGCCATCCTGTCCACCACCGGCAACCCGGACTGCCACGTGATCCTGCGCGGCGGGCGTACCCCCAACTACGACGAGGACTCGGTCACCGCCGCCCTCGCCGCGCTGCGCGCCGCCGGCCTGCGCGAGCGGCTGGTCATCGACGCCAGCCACGGCAACAGCGGCAAGGACCACCGCCGCCAACCCCTGGTGGCCGCCGACATCGCCGCCCAACTCGCCGCCGGGCAGCAGGGCATCGCCGGAGTGATGCTGGAGAGCTTCCTGGTCGAAGGCCGCCAGGACCTCGACCCCACCGCCGAGCTCACCTACGGCCAGAGCATCACCGACGCCTGCCTGAGCTGGGAAGCCACCACCCCGGTCCTCCGCTCCCTGGCCACCGCGGTTCGCGCCCGCCGCGCCGCCACCGGCACCCGCCCCCTCGCCACCGTCTGACCCCACTCCGCTTTTCCGCGCCGCCGAGGTGGCGCGGAAAAGCGGACAACGGCGGGTCAGTCGCCGCGGAGCTTCTTGAGGGTGGCGATGTCGCCGGCGTGGTTCACGTCGACGGTTTCGACGATGAGCGGGACGCCGCGGCTGGCGGGATGGGTGAAGAGGACGGCGAACGGCTCGGCGCCGATCTGACCCTCGCCGAGGGAGGCGTGCCGGTCGCGGCCGGAGCCGCACGGGTCGCGGGAGTCGTTGGCGTGGATGAGGCCGAGCCGGCCGGGGCCGACGGTGGCGAGGTAGGAGTCGAGCATGGCCCGCATCCCGTCCGCCGAGGACAGGTCGTGGCCGGCCGCCCACAGGTGGCAGGTGTCCAGGCAGACGCCGGCCGCCGGGTGCCGGTCCAGCCGGTCCAGGTACTCGCCCAGCGCCGGCACCGTGTCGGCCAGCGCCATCGGGCCGCCCGCCGCCGGCTCGACCAGCAGCCGCACCCCCGCCGGCGCCTCGTCCAGCACCGGCAGCAGCGACTCACGCATCTGCGCGTACGCCGCCTCGCGGCCGCCGGTGGCCCGCACCGTCGCCTGACCGCCGTGCACGACGACGCCCTCGGCGCCGATCGCGGCGGCCCTGGCCAGGATGTGCCGGATGGTCGCCACCGACCGTTCCAGCGTGGCCGCGTCCGGCGAGGCGAGATTCACCAGGTACGGCGTGTGCACGAACACCGGCATCCCGCGCGCCGCGCGACCGTGCCGGAACCGCGCGTCCTGCTCCGGGTCGCCGGCGGACGCCTTCCAGGCGCGCGAGTTGCCGGTGAAGACCTGGCCGGCCTCGGCGCCGACCTGGTCGGCCCACTCCAGGCCCTTGGCGACACCGCCCTTGAGCTGGGCGCCCACCGGTGCCTTGCGCTTAGAGGACATACAGCGTGACGGTACCGCCCCTGGCCAGCTTGCCGTCCGGGGCCGGGTCCTGGCTGGTCACCCTGTCGCCGGGGCCGCCGGCGATCGCCACCCGCTTCACCTTGAAGCCGAGCGTGGTGAGGATGCCCTTGGCCTGCTCGTACGTGCGCCCGGTGACGTCGGGCACGTCGATCGGCTGCTGTCCCTTGGAGACGGTCAGGGTGATCTTGTCGCCGCGGTGCGCCTTCGCGCCGGCCGGCGGGTTCTGCGACAGCACCGCGCCGACCGGGGCGGTGTCGTCGTACCGGTCGGTCCGGCTCACCGTGAGGCCCTTGTCGGCCAGCGCCGCTGCCGCGTCGTTGATGTCCTGGCCGGTCACGTCCGGCACCTCCACCGGCGCCGGGCCCTTGCTGACGGTGAGCGTGACCTGCTGGCCCCTGCGCAGCACCGCGCCCGCGTCCGGCGAGGTCGACAGCACCTGGTTGCGCGGCACGGAGTCGCTGTAGTCCTGCTCCACCTTCGCGGTCAGGTGCAGCTTGCGCAGCGCGTTCTCGGCGTCGGTGCGCTTCCTGCCGGTCAGGTCCGGCAGCGTGTACCGCTCCTTGCCCCTGGACAGCCGTACGGTCACCGTGCCGCCGCGGGACACCCGCTTGCCGGCGTCCGGGCTCTGGTCGGCGACGTGGCCGGTGGGCACGGTCTCGCTGTACACCGGGTCGTCGAAGGACAGCTTCAGGTGCGCCTTGCCGGCCTGCTTCCTGGCGTCCTGCTGGGACATCCCGGCCAGCGCGGGGACGTGCGTGAAGTGCGCCATCCCGAGGTACCAGCCGCCGACCGCGGCCACCACGGCGAGCACCGCGATGACCGCGAACACCCACAGCCCGCGCCGCCGGGACCGGGCCGGCGCGGCCAGCCGGCCGGGCCCGCGGTCCCGCTCGGCGCCGGCGTTGACCCGCAGCTTCGGCAGTTCGGTGGTGTGCCGGCGGCGGGCCAGCCCGGTGCTGGCGGCCGCGGTGGTGGCCAGCGCGGGGATCGCGGCGGTGGGCAGGCCGAGGTCGTCCTGGACGTCGCGCAGCTCGGCGAGCAGCGCGCCCGCGTCGGCCGGCCGCGCCCCCGGCTCCCGCCGGGTGGCCCGCACCACCAGCGCGTCCACCTCCGGCGGCAGGTCGCCGACCAGGTCGGACGGTGCCGGCACGTCCTCGTTCACGTGCCGTTGCGCGACCTGGTGGGGCCGCTTGCCGTGGAACGGCGGCGTGCCGGTGAGCATCTCGAACAGCACGACGCCGGCCGCGTACACGTCGGTACGGAAGTCGGCCTTGCCGGTGGTGACCTGCTCGGGGGCCAGGTAGGAGACGGTGCCGAGGATCATCTCCTCCGCCGGCGCGTCGGCCCGCACCGCCCGCGCCACCCCGAAGTCCACCACCTTCACCGCGCCGGCCGCGTCGCCCTGGCCGATCAGCACGTTCTCGGGCTTGACGTCGCGGTGCACCACGCCGGCCGCGTGCGCGGCGGCCAGCCCCTCCAGCACCGGCACCAGCACCGACAGCGCCTCGGCCGGGCTCAGCCGGCCGCGTTCGTTGAGCAGTTCGCGCAGGGTGGCGCCGGGCACGTACTCCATCACCAGGTACGGCTTGTGCTCGCTGATCCCGTGGTCGTACACGGCCACCACGTGCGGGCTGCTGATCCCGGCGGTGGCCCGCGCCTCCCGGGCGAACCGCGCCACGAACTCCTCGTTCTCGGCCAGGTCCGGGTGCAGGACCTTGATCGCGACCGTGCGCTCGAGCTTGCTGTCGGTGGCGCGGTACACGGTCGCCATCCCGCCGCGGGCGATCCGCGCGTCGAGGTGGTACCGGCCGTCCAGCACCGTCCCGGTCAGCGCGTCGGTCAGCGTCTGGCTCACGCTGCCAGTCTACGAACGTGAACGCCCGCTGGCGGCCCCGTGACGCGGCGGCGCGTCCGGACTAATCGGGGTCCGCTGGGGTCAGCCGGCCGGGCAGGCCATAAACTGGGTGTTCGGAACCCCGGGGAGCCCGCGGACGCGGGCTGAGAGGCCGGCCAGTACCCCGCCGGCGACCCGTAACACCCGATCGGGGTAATGCCCGCGAGGGGAGAGCGGAATGTCTTCACTGATCATCGGCGGACGCCCGTACACCAGCCGGTTGCTGGTCGGCACCGGCAAGTTCGCCGCCCACGAGGTGATGCGCGACGCGCTGGTGGCCTCCGGCGCGCAGATCGTCACGGTCGCGCTGCGCCGCGTCGACCTCGACGCGGCCGGCGGCGACATCCTCGACTTCGTGCCGGACGGGGTGACGCTGCTGCCCAACACCTCCGGCGCCGCCACCGCCGACGAGGCGGTACGGCTGGCCAGGCTCGGCCGCGCCGCCACCGGCGCGGGCCTGGTCAAGCTCGAGGTCACCCCCGACCCGCGGACGCTCGCGCCCGACCCGGTGGAGACCCTGCGGGCGGCGGAGCGGCTGGTCGCGGACGGCTTCACCGTGCTGCCGTACTGCCCCGCCGACCCGGTGCTCTGCCACCACCTGGAGGAGGCCGGCTGCGCCACCGTGATGCCGCTCGGCTCCTGGATCGGCTCCAACCGCGGCCTGCGTACCCGGGACGCCCTCGAGGTGATCATCGGGCAGGCACGCGTGCCGGTCGTGGTGGACGCCGGACTCGGGGTGCCGTCCGACGCCGCCGAGGCGATGGAGATCGGCGCGGACGCCGTGCTGGTCAACACCGCGATCGCGGTGGCCCGCGACCCGGTGGCGATGGCCAGGGCGTTCGCGCTCGCCACCGAGGCGGGCCGGCTCGGGCACCTGGCCGGCCGCGGCGCGGTCCGGGAGGCCACCGAGGCCGAGGCGTCCAGCCCGCTCACCGGCTTCCTCGGGTCGTTGTCGTGAGTGCTTCCAAGGGCGCGTTCGCGCGCGAGCTGGACAGCGTCGACCTGCCCGCGCTGGCCGCCGTCGAGGCGACGGACGCCGACGTCACCGCCGTACTCCAGCGCGACCACCTGGACCTCGCCGACCTGGCGGTGCTGCTGTCGCCGGCCGCCACCGGCCGGCTCGAGGAGCTGGCGCGGCGGGCCCGCGAGGTGACCCTGCGCCGGTTCGGCCGGGCGGTGCGGCTGTTCGCCCCGCTGTACGTGTCCAACGCCTGCCTGTCCTCCTGCACGTACTGCGGGTTCAGCAAGAACCTGCCGATCGCCCGCCGCACGCTCACCCCGGCCCAGGTGGAGGACGAGGCGCGGCTGCTCACCGGGCGCGGCTTCCGGCACCTGCTGCTGGTGTCCGGCGAGCACCGGGTCGAGGTGTCCGCCGACTACCTGGTGGAGTGCGTGGAGCGGCTGCGCGGCTTCGTGCCGTCGCTGTCCATCGAGACGCAGACCTGGTCCGACGACACCTACGCCCGCCTGGTCGCGGCCGGCCTCGAGGGCGTCGTGCACTACCAGGAGACCTACGACCGGGCCCGGTACGCGGAGACGCACGTGGCCGGCTGGAAGCGGGACTTCGACCGCCGCCTCAACTCGACCGAGCGGGCGGCCGGGGCCGGCGTGCGCCGGCTGGGGCTGGGCGCGCTGCTCGGGCTGGCCCCGGACTGGCGGGCCGACGCGCTGGCGGTGGCGGCCCACGCCGCGTTCCTGATGCGGCGGTACTGGCGGACCGAGGTGACGGTCGCGCTGCCCAGGATCAAGCCGTCGGCCAGCGGGTTCCAGCCGGCGGCGCCGGTGCCGGACGCCGAGTACGTGCAGGCCCTGGCCGCGCTGCGGCTGTTCGCGCCGGACGCCGGGATCGTCCTGTCCACCCGCGAGCCGGCCGCCCTCCGCGACGGCCTGGTGCGGATCGCCGTCACCCACCTGTCGGCCGGCTCGTCCACCGAGCCGGGCGGGTACTCGGCGCCCGGCGAGGCCGAGGAGCAGTTCGCGGTCTCCGACCACCGGTCGCTGGCCGAGGTCGCCACCATGCTGGCGGCGGCCGGGTACGAGCCGGTGTACAAGGACGCGGTGCCGCTGTACCAGATCGCCCCGCCGGCCGCCCGCTGACGGCGTCAGTCGTCGACGTCGCCGGCGCCGACCTCGACGACGCCGGCCAGCTCGCTGACGACGCCGGCCAGCTGGTGCAGGTGGTTCTTGCCGGACAGGGTGAGCACCACCGTGACCAGCCCGTCGCGGTCCTGCCGATCGGCCGAGGTCTCCAGCACGGCCAGGTTGAGCCGGCCGCACTCCTCCAGCACCCGTCGCAGCACCCCGTGCCCGTCCCGGTAGGTCACCCGCAGGTGGTGGTGGCCGACCATGCGGGTCACGTTCCGCTGCGCCCACCCGCCGCCGCGCACGACGACCAGGTACAGCACGGTCACCGTGATCGCCAGCACCGGCAGGTCCCCGCCGCAGGCCATGCCCACCGCGGCCACCACCCAGATGGTGGCCGCCGTGGTCAGCCCGCGCACGGCGCTGCGGTGCACGAAGATCATGCCGCCGCCGAGGAACCCGATGCCGGACACGATCTGGGCGGCGATCCGGGACGGGTCCAGCGCGATGTGCCGCTGGGCCAGCAGGTTCGCGAACCCGTACGCGCTGACCAGCATGAACAGTGCCGACCCGATCCCGACCAGCATGTTCGTCCGGAGCCCGGCGCTCTTGGCGGCCAGCTCCCGCTCCAGCCCGATCACGCCGGACAGCACGAACGCCAGCATCAGGTCGCCCAGCTGGGCCCACCCCTGCCCGGGTGCCAGGTGCAGCGCGTACGAGGTCACCAGCCCATTCTCACCCGCGCCGGGGGCCCGACCCCGGCCGGAGCTCGATAGCGGCCCGGCGCGGGCGCAATAGGGTGGGGCCCGTGGACGACGTCGTGGTCGTGGGCGCCGGGCTGGCCGGCGCGCGGACCTGCCAGGAGCTGCGGGCGCGCGGGTACGCCGGCCGGCTGACGCTGCTCGGGGCCGAGCCGCACCGCCCGTACGACCGGCCGCCGCTGTCCAAGGAGTTCCTGCGCGGCGGGACCGACGACACCTCCCTCGAACCCGACCCGGTCGGCCTCGACGGCGTGGACCTGCGGCTCGGGGTGTCGGCGACCGCCCTCGTCCCCGCCGAGACCGGCGAGCCGGTCACCGTCCGCACCACCGAGGGTGACCTGCGGGCGGACGCGGTGGTGCTGGCCACCGGGGCGGTGCCGCACCGGCTGCAGGGCGACCCCAGCGGCGACACGGTGGCGCTGCACCTGCGTACCGTCGACGAGGCCCGCGTGCTGCGCGACCGGATCCGGGCCGGTGGCGAGCTGGCCATCGTCGGCGCCGGCTGGATCGGCGCGGAGGTGGCCACCGCGGCCGCCGCGGCCGGCTGCGCGGTCACCGTGCTGGAGGCCGGCCCGGCCCCGGTCGCCGCGATCCTCGGCGAGGAGGTCGGCAGGCAGCTGGCCGGCTGGTACGCCGAGGCCGGGGTCACGCTGCGTACCGGGACGCCGGTCGCCGGCGTGGACTCGCACGGCGTGCTGCTGGCCGGCGGCCAGGGGGAGCGGGTACGCGCCGGCACCGTGCTGGTCGCGGTCGGCGTCGCGCCCCGGCTCGGCTGGCTGGCCGGCTCCGGCGTCGAGGTGGACGACGGGGTGGTCACCGACGCGGCCGGGCGCACCAGCGTGCCGGGTGTGTACGCGGTGGGCGACTGCGCCCGCCGCTGGTCGCCCCGGGCCGGCCGGCACGTCCGCCACGAGCACTGGGACGACGCGCTGCACCAGCCGGAGGTGGTCGCCGCGGCCGTGCTCGGCCAGCCGGGCGGCTACGACCCGGTGCCCTACGTGTGGTCGGAGCAGTTCGGCCGGTACGTGCAGTGGGTGGGCTGGCGGGACGGCCCGCCGGCGGTGTGGCGCGGCGACCCGGCGTCCGGGCACGGCTGGGCGGCCTGCTGGCTGGACCGGGCCGGCCGGCTGGCCGGCTTCCTGGCCGTGGACCGGCACCGCGACCTGGTGCAGGCGCGGAAGGCGATCGCGGCGGGCGCGGTGGCCGACCCGGCCCTGCTCGCCGACCCGGACGTGCCGGTCCGCGCGGCGGTCGCGGTCAGAACCGGATGAACCGGCGAGCGCGCACTCGTCGCCGTCCGGTTTGCCCTGATACAGCACGTCCATGCCGCGACCCTGGGGCTAGCACGGAGCCGCACGCGAAACCGGACAGGTACTCTCGGGCGGCGATGTCAGAAGCCACCACGACCGCGCGGGACGTGCGGAAACTACCCAAGGCTCACCTGCACGTGCACCTGGAGAGCGCGGTGCGGTGGTCGACGCTGGCCGAGATCGCCGCCGCCAACGGCATCGCCGTGCCCGAGCACCTGCGCGACGGCCGGTACGCCTTCACCGGCTTCACCGACTTCGTGGACCAGAACGACCTGGTCCGCCGCTGCCTGACCCGCCCGGAGGACTTCCGCCGCGTCGCGGTCGAGTTCTGCGCGGACGAGGCCGCGCAGGGCACCCGGTACGCCGAGGTGTCGTTCACCGCCGCCGCGCACGGGGAGCGGGTCGGCGACCTGGACATGCCGCTGGCCAGCGTGCTGGACGGGCTGGCCGAGGGCGGCGCTCGGCACGGCATCGAGTGGCGGGTGCTGCTCGACCACTCCCGCCGCCGCCCGGTCCGGCGCGCCTGGCAGACCGTCGACCTGGCCCGCCAGTACGCCGACGCGGGTGTCGTCGGGGTCGGCCTGGCCGGCGACGAGAGCTACCCGGCCGAGCCGTTCGCCGAGGTCTTCGCCGTGGCCGCCGCCAGCGGGCTGCGGGTCACGCACCACGCGGGCGAGGCGGCCGGCGCGGACAGCATCCGGGCCGCGCTGGCGGCCGGCGCCGAGCGGCTCGGCCACGGCATCCGCGCCCTCGACGACCCGGAGCTGGCCGCGGAGCTGCGGGACCGCGGCATCGCCCTGGAGGTGTGCCCGTCCTCGAACGTGGCCCTCGGCTTCGCCCCGTCGCTGGCCGCCCACCCGCTGCCCCGGCTGCGCGCCGCCGGCCTCGCCGTCACGGTCAACACCGACATCCCGTCGATGATCGGCGTCACCACGGCCGAGGAGTACACCCGCGTCCGCGACACCTACGGCTACACCGACGCCGACCTCGCCGACCTGGCCAGGACCAGCGTCGACGCCTCCTTCGCCGCCACCCCCACCAAGGCCCGCATCCACGCGGAGATCGACCGCTGGCTGGCCAACGGCCACCCGGCCTAGCCCCTGTCTCGAAGTGGCTGCCAGGTCCGAAATCCGCCAGCCCGCCGCCCGTCTCGCCACGATCAAGGAGTTGTGGCCGCGTTGTCACATGAAAATGCGGGCACAACTCCTTGATCGTGGCCGCAGGGGTCCGAAATCC
>JBJMIH010000087.1:0-20112 GCA_045806985.1 Mycobacteriales bacterium
CTCGACGGCACGCTGCAGACCGACATCTTCAAGGAGTACATCGCGCAGAAGGAGTGGCTGTTCGCGCCCGAGCCGCACCTGCGCCTGATCGGCGACCTGATGGAGTACTGCGTCGCCGAGGTGCCCCGGTACAAGCCGCTGTCGGTGTCCGGGTACCACATCCGCGAGGCCGGCTCGACGGCCGCGCAGGAGCTGGCGTTCACGCTGGCCGACGGGTTCGGCTACGTCGAGCTGGGCAAGTCGCGCGGGCTGAACGTGGACGACTTCGCGCCCGGCCTGTCCTTCTTCTTCGACGCGCACATCGACTTCTTCGAGGAGATCGCCAAGTTCCGGGCGGCGCGGCGGATCTGGGCGCGGTGGCTGCGGGACGTGTACGGCGCCACCACCGAGCGGGCCCAGTGGCTGCGGTTCCACACCCAGACCGCGGGCGTGTCGCTGACCGGGCAGCAGCCGTACAACAACATCGTGCGGACCGCCGTGGAGGCGCTCGCCGCCGTGCTCGGCGGCACGAACTCGCTGCACACCAACGCGCTCGACGAGGTGCTGGCGCTGCCCACCGAGCAGGCCGCCGAGATCGCGCTGCGGACCCAGCAGGTGCTCGCCGAGGAGACCGGGGTCGCCAACGTCACCGACCCCCTGGGCGGCTCCTGGTACCTGGAGGCGCTGACCGACGCCATGGAGCGGGAGGCCGAGGAGATCTTCGCCCGCATCCGCGACCTGGGCTCGGACGGCACGATGACGTCGGGCATCCTGCGCGGTATCGAGGACGGCTGGTTCACCGGCGAGATCGCCGAGGCGGCGTTCCAGTACCAGCAGAAACTTGAGAAGGGCGAGAAGAAGGTCGTCGGGGTGAACTGCTACCCGGAGACCGTGACGCCGCCGCTGGAGATCCTGCGGGTGAGCCACGAGGTGGAGCGCGAGCAGCGGCAGGTGCTGGCGGACCGGCGGGCCGCCCGCGACCAGGCCGAGGTGGACGCGACGCTGAAGCGGATGGTCGAGGTGGCGCGCACGCCGGACAACATGATCCCGGCGATGCTCGACGCGGTACGCGCCGAGGCCACCCTGGGTGAGATCTGCGACGCCCTGCGGGCCGAGTGGGGCGTGTACACCGAGCCCGCCCGCTTCTGACCGGGCGGGCGCCTTTCCGGTGTGACAGTTCTGTGCCAACATGGTCGGTAGCTGTCACATGAACGGGAGTACCGCATGTCCATCACGGTCCCGGAGGGTGGGTTCTGGCCTGCGCCTGCGATCCCGCAGCCGAACATCTACCCGATCGAGTGGCGGGTCGACACCCAGAAGCTGGCCGACATCTACGAGAAGTCCAAGGTCATGCTCTGGAACCCGGCCGACCTGCCGTGGGGGGACCTGCACCCCGAGGAGTTCACCCGGGAGCAGCGGCTCGGAATGATGTACTGGTGGTCGCTGCTGGCCAACTTCGACGCCAGCGGCCCGGCGGTCTTCGCCAGGGCCACCATCCACTCCTTCGAGCAGCACGAGGAGGACCCGGTCCGCAAGTGCTTCTTCTCGATCACCCGTGACGAGATGAACCACGAGGAGTGCTGCCAGCGGGCCATCAACGCGCTCTGGCCGGGCGGGCCGCTCGACTGGGAACCCGCCGACGACCTGGAGCGGGCCGCCCACAACAACATCGGCTGGCTGTACCACAACGGCGGCCGGTACTGGAACGGCTACAACACCAGCATCGGCAAGCACCCGATGGCCGTCCTCTTCACCAGCTTCATGATGGGCGAGGTCGCCTCCTCCACCCTCTTCCGGATGATGGCCACCGGCGCCCAGCACCCCGTCTTCCAGGAGGTCTTCCAGCGGATCGGCCGGGACGAGTCCCGGCACCTGAAGATCTGCATGACGATCCTGGAGAAGGAGTGGCCCGGCCTCACCGACGAGCACCGCGCCCAGATCACCCGCCAGCTCCGCGCCGGCTTCGTCTTCCTGTCGATGATCCTCTGGGAGCCCCCCTCCCAGTTCTGGGACCTGCCGCCCTACTTCCTGGACAACCACCGCGTCCTCATCGACCTGGCCCGCGACGCCGGCCTCGGCGTCCTGTCCTACGACGAACAGGCCGAGAACTGGCGAGTCGCCATGGCCAAGGTCCGCGCCATCGTCGGCCGCTGGCACATCGAGTTCCCCGCCATCCCCGAACTCGACATCGAAGGCGTCGACATCGCCGAAATCTCCCCGGAAGACATCATCCCCGTCTTCTGAACTTGAACCCCACCCACATCCCCGCTATGCTAGCGGTGATCACCCGGGAGCTTCGGCAAGCCGGGAGCGAGGCCCGCCTACGGCGGGCCTCAGCGTTTTCTACCTCCACTGCGCCGGCCTGCGGAAAGTGCCCTGGCCGTCCTTCATCTCCTCGGGAAACTGCGAGTAGCGCAGGACTCCTTCCCTGATCCGCTTGTAGAACAGCGGGTTGGTCGCCAGCAACGTCGGGCTCGGGCCGCCTCGGCGGCGCGGGTACACCAGGCCCACGGGCACGCCGAACTCGGACTGGGCCAGACGGATCGGCTCGGCGAGGTCGGAGTCGTTGGTGATCACCACCGCGACATCGCAGTCCCGGCGGCACGCGTCGACCAGAAGGTGGCTGGCCAGGTTGACGTCCGTGCCCTTCTCCTCGGTCTTCACCACCTCGACGGTCTGCGCCAGTCCGATGGGATGGGCGAGCCGCATCTGTACCACGGAGGTGAGGAAGTATCCGTAGTGGATGTCCACCTCCGGAAGGGTGCCGAGCGCGCGGAGGTAGAGGTTCTGGCGCAGCGGCGCGTGCGGGTTCCCGGGCCAGGCGTTCACCTCGGCGGTGAAGTATCTGATGCGGTTGATGTGGTCTCCTGGCAGCAGTTTGCGGCACAGGGACGCGAGGTCGAGCCAGCGGTACGGGGTTCCCTTCAGGCAGCCGTAGTACAGGTTGAACGCGTCAATGTAGACATTCGTTGTGACAGGCACTCAAATACCATAGTGGATCATTCACGTTTGGGGCTAGCGGGCCAGGACCCAGCTGCTGTCGCGGACGGTGAAGATGGTGAGGGCGTCGGCCTGTAGGCCGGTGTGGTTGGTGGGGGTCATCTGGTAGGTGCCGGTGAGGCCGTCGTAGGTGAGGGATTCCAGGGCGTCGCGGATCTTCGCCGGGCTGGTGCTGTGGGCCTTCTGGATGGCGAGCGTGATGAGTTTCAGGGCGTCGGCGGCGTAGGAGGCGAAGCCGGAGTAGTTGCCGTACTTCTGCGAGTACTCCTTGAACCACTGCTTCTGCGTGATGACCGCCGGGGTGGTGGCGGCGAGCTGGTTCGCGGCCAGGATCTTCGGATGCACCATGTACATCCCCTCGGCGGCCTTGCCGGCGCCGTTGATGAACAGCTCGGCGCCGGCGCCGGCGTCGAAGTACACCTTGCCGCCGTACCCGAGCTGCTTGAACGCCTGCGCCGCCAGCCCGGCGCCGGGCGGGATCGCGGACACCCACACCGCGTCCGGGTTGGCCTGCGTGATCTTGCGTACCTCGATGGTGAGGTCCTTCTCGGTCGGGTCGAACTTCTCCTTGTCGACGACGTCGAGGTGGTCCTGGCCGGCCCGGGCGGTGACCCCGGCCAGCCCTGCGTCGCCGTAGGCGTTGTTCACGGTCAGCACGCCGATGCGGTGGATGCCGCGCTGCGCCCAGTCCGCCGCCACCACGTCGACCATCTGCTTCGTGTCGGCCGGGGTCTTGAACAGGTACGGCCGGGTCGCGCCGGTCTTCGGGTCCTTCACGATCGCGCCCGACGAGCCCATCGACACGGCCGGGATGTGCGCCTGGCCCAGGTAGTCCACGATGGACATCGTGGTCGGCGACGCGCCCGCGCCCACCAGTGCGACGATGTGGTGGTTCTGCACCAGCGACTTGGTGACCGTGAGCGACTCGGCCGGATCGCTCCTGTTGTCGACGTAGTACGGCTTGATCGCCTTGCCGAGCACGCCCTTCCTGTTGATGTCCGCGACCATCAGGTTCAGCGCCTTGCGGTACGCCTCGCCCTGCACGGACGCGGACCCGGACCGCTCGATGTTGATCCCGATCGGGATCTCTCCCTTGGTGCCGCCGCCGCCCTCCTTGGCCGTACAACCGGTCGCGGCGATGATCAGACCACTCAGGACGGCGATCGTGCCGATCAGCGGGCGCTCCATCGCGAGAACTCTCTTCCAGCGGTGAGAATCGGGCACTCGACTACAGACGGGGCACTCTAGCGTCAGAGGTGAGTAACAGGACAGACCCGCACAGCGGTGGTGTTCCGCGCCGGTTCCTGGCATCCTCAGGCGCCGTGACCGAGCTGAGCCAGAGCCCCCCGGCTGCCCTGCCCGATCACCTGCCGTCCCGCCGGATCGGGTCGGTCGCGATCACCTCCCGCCCGCTGGCGGTGTACCGGGACATGTTCGCTCTCACCGACGACGACCTGCTGGCCGGGCCGATCCTGGACTGTCCCGGTGGCGCCAGCTCGTTCGGCGCCGAGGTCCGCGCCCGCGGCGGCCGGGTGGTGAGCGCGGACCCGCTGTACGTGTACCCGCCGGAGCTGCTCGCCGGCCGGGTGCGGGACGACCGGGACCGCGCGTACGCCTGGGTGGCGGCCAATCCGCGCCTGTTCGTGTCGCACTGGATCGACCCGTCGGCGCCGTGGCGGCTGGACTGGCAGGCGGCCGGCGAGCGGTTCCTCATCGACTACGCCACCGGCGGCCCCTACCTGGCGGCCGAGCTGCCCCGGCTGCCGTTCGTGGACCGGGCGTTCGCGCTCGCGGTGAGCAGCCACCTGCTGTTCTGCTACGCCGAGTACCTGCCGCACCCGCTGCACGTGGACGCGCTGGTGGAGCTGGCCAGGGTGGCCCGGCAGGCGCGGGTGTTCCCGCTGCTGGACACCGCCAACACCCCGTACCCGCGGCTGGACGACCTGCGCGCGGACCTGGCGGACCGGGGCGTCGCCACCGAGGTCAGGACCGTGGCGCACGAGATGCACCGTGGCGGCAACCAGATGCTGGTGTGCTGGCGAGAGTCGTGAGCCAGTTCCTGCAGTTCACGCTGACGGGGCTGGCGACGGGCACCACCTACGCCCTGGTCGGGCTCGGCATCGCGCTCGTGTACCAGGTCACCGGCGTGATCAACTTCGCGCAGGGCGACTTCGTGATGTTCGGCGGGCTGCTGTTCGCGGTCCTGGAGGAGCACGGCTGGCCGGCCCTCGCCGCCGCCGGCACGGCTCTCCCGGCCACCGCGTCCCTCGGCGCCCTGCTGTACCTGGGGGTCATCGCGCCGGCCCGGCGGGCGACCCCGGACCGGCTGATCATTCTCACGATCGGCGCCTCGATCATCGTCGAGGGCGGGACGCTGCTGGTGCTCGGCGCCGACCCGCACTTCGCCAGGCCGTTCCTGGCCGGCGACGCGTTCCGGTTCCACGGGGTGACCCTGCAACGCCAGTACGTCTGGGTGCTGCTGACCACCGTGCTCGCGGTGGCGGCGATGGCGCTGGCGCTGACCCGCACCGTGGTGGGCAAGGCGATGCGCGCCACCGCGATGGACCCCGGCGCCGCCCGGCTGGTCGGCATCTCCCCGCGCCGGATGAGCCTGCTGGCGTTCACCGCCGCGGCCGGGCTGGCGGCGATCGGCGGCATCGTGCTGGCGCCGATCCAGCAGCCGGACGCGAGCACCGGCATCCCGCTCGGCCTGACCGGCTTCGCCGCGGCCGTGCTCGGCGGGCTGGACTCGCCGGCCGGCGCGGTGGCCGGCGGGCTGGTCGTCGGGCTGCTCCAGGCGTACGTCACCGGCTACGGCTCGTCCGGGTACCGCGACACGGTCGTCTACCTGCTGTTGCTGGCGGTGCTGCTGGTCCGCCCGACCGGCCTGCTGCGCCGCCGGAGGCGGGCATGAGACGGCTTGCCCCGTACGCGGCGTTCCTGGCGGTGCTGTCGCTGGTGCCGGCGGTCTTCACCCGGGTGCCGTTCTACACGATGGCCTCGGGTGTGGTGATGGGCCTGACCGCGCTCGCCGCGCTCGGGCTGGTGCCGCTGACCGGGTACGCCGGCCAGGTCTCGCTGGGCCAGGGCGCGTTCTACGCGACCGGCGCGTACACCTCGGCGGTGCTGACCCAGCGGTACGGCGTGAACGCCGCCGTGGCGCTGCTCGCCGGCGCCGTGCTGGCCGGGGCGGCGGCGTGGCTGCTGGGGCTGTTCCTGTTCCGCGTGCAGGGCCACTACCTGGCGCTGGCCACGCTCGCGTTCGGGCTGGCCGTGGCGCACCTGGCCAACCAGCTCTCGTTCACCGGCGGGCCGAACGGCGTGCCGGGAGTGCCGGCGCTGGCCCCGTTCGGGCACCGGTTGCGCGGCGACGTCGACGTGTACGCGCTGGTCGCCGGCCTGCTGCTGGTCGCCGTACTCGCTGTCGGGTGGCTGCTGGCGGCGCCGCTGGGCCGGGCGCTGACGGCGGTGGGCGACGCGCCGGTGGCGGCGGCCGCCGCCGGGGTCGGCATCGCGCGGCTGCGCCGGCTGGCGTTCACGCTCGCCGCGGTGCTCGCGTCGGTGGCGGGCAGCGTGTACGCGCACTGGTCCGGCTTCGTCGACCCGAGCACCGCCGGCCTGCTCAACTCTATCCAGCTGCTGATCATCGCCACCGTGGGCGGTCTGCGCACGGTGTGGGGCGCGCCGGTCGGCGCGTTCGCGGTGGTGTCGCTGTCGCAGGCGGCGAAGGAGTACGTGCCGCGGATGCTGCCGCACGCCGGCGGCGACTACGAGATCGTCGTCTACGGCGTGGCGCTCGTGCTGGTGCTGCTGTTCCTGCCGGACGGGGTGGCCGGGGGAGCGCGCCGGCTGCTGCGCCGGAGGCCGGCCGGATGACCGCACTCGCGCTGGACGGGCTGTCGGTCCGGTACGGCGGGGTGACCGCGCTGGACGGGCTCAGCCTGCGCCACGACGCCGGGGGAGTGGTCGGCCTGATCGGGCCAAACGGCGCCGGCAAGACGACGCTGCTCAACGTGCTGTCCGGGGTGCTGCGGCCGACCGCCGGCACGGCCCGGCTGGACGGCGCGGACCTGGGCCGGCTGCCGGCGCACCGGATCTGCGCGCTCGGGGTGGCCAGGACGTTCCAGGACCTCAAGGTCTTCACCTCGCTCACCGCGCTGGAGAACGTGCTGGTGCCGGCCACCGCGCGGGCCGGGCTGGCCGCCGCGGCGCTGGGCCGGGGCGAGACCGCCCGCCGGGCCGAGGCCGCCGGGCTGCTGGACCGGGTGGGCCTGGCGGCCGCGGCGGCGACCAGGGCCGGCGCGCTGCCGTACGGCAGCCAGCGCCGGCTGGAACTGGCCAGGGCGCTGGCGGCCCGGCCCCGGCTGCTGCTGCTCGACGAACCGCTCGCCGGCCTGTCCGGGGCGGAGAGCGCGGACCTGACCGCGCTGGTCGCCGCGATCGCGGCCAGCGGCGTGACGGTGCTGCTGGTCGAGCACGACGTGGCCAGCGTCCTGGCCGTGAGCGACCGGGTGGTGGTGCTCGACCACGGCGGGCTGCTCGCCGACGGCACGCCGGCCGAGGTCCGCGCCGACCCGGCGGTACGCGCCGCCTACCTGGGGGCCGCGACATGACCTTGTTCGCGGTGGAGGGGCTGGTCGCGCGGTACGGCGCGATCGAGGCGCTGCACGGCGTGGACCTGTCGGTAGCGGCCGGCGAGGCGGTCGCGGTGATCGGCCCGAACGGCGCCGGCAAGTCCACGCTGCTCGCCACCGCCGCCGGCCTGCACCCGGTGGCCGGCGGGCGGCTGTGGTGGGAGGGGCGGGAGGTGAGCCGCTGGCCGGCCGAGCGGCGGGTCCGGGCCGGGATGGCGCTGGTGCCGGAGGGCCGGCGGGTGTTCGCCGGTCTTTCGGTGCGGGACAACCTGATCCTGGGCGGGTACGGTCGCCGCCGCCACCGCGCCACGGTAAGGTCCACATTGGACGAGGTGTTCGACTTGTTCGGCAGGCTCGCCGATCGGCGCGGCCAGCTCGCCGGCACGCTGTCCGGCGGCGAGCAGCAGATGCTCGCGATCGGCCGCGCGCTGATGGGCGGCCCGCGGCTGCTGCTGCTCGACGAGCCCTCGCTCGGGCTGGCGCCGCTGGCGGTGCGGGAAGTGGTGGAGGCGCTGGTCGCGCTGGTCGCCAGGGGCGTGCCCCTGGTGCTGGTCGAGCAGAACGCGGCGGCCGCCTTCACCGTCGCCGGCCGCGGGTACCTGCTGGAGCGCGGCGCCGTCACGGCGGCCGGTCCGGTGGCCGAACTGCGGGGCGATCCACGGGTCCAGGCCGCGTATCTGGGGCAACGAGAGGATTGGTGAGGTTTTGGATACCCAGCATGTCAACGTGTAGCTCTGTCCGATATGGTGACGGCCTCGGAGGGGCTCCAGACGCCACCGCATGAGGAACGCGCAAACCCATGCCACGACGCACCGCCGGCGAGTCCCGCCGGGAAGATCCGCCGCCTGGACCGGCCCCCCGGACCGGCCAGGGCACCGGCCTGCGCCGGCGGCTCCGGGGCGCGCGGATCCGTACCAAGATCATCGTCATCATGGTCGTACCGGCGGTGGCGATCGTGATCCCCACCGGGCTCCGGACGTACTCGGCCGTGCAGGCGGCCGCGCAGGTCAACCAGGTCCGCCGGTTCGCGCAGCTGGCGACCGCGACCACGACGATCGCGGACGCGCTGCAGACCGAGCGCGGCCTCGCGTCGGACTTCGTCGCCGCCGGCCGCCCGGCGGGCCAGGTCGGCCCGCTCCGGCAGGCCATGGCGCGGGCCGACGCGGCGGCCGGCCGGTACCGGTCCCTCGAGCGGTCGTACCGCCATCACCTGAGCGGTGACGCCAGAGCCCAGGTCATCGACGTGGACCAGCAGCTCGGCACGCTCCGGCGGCTGCGCGCGGGGGTGCTCGCCGGGCCCGACCTCACGCTGTCGGCGGCCTCGTTCGGGTACACCAGCGTGATCGCCGCGCTCATCGACACCGAGTCGCACGTGTCGATCGGCTCCAACGACCGCCCGCTCGTCGAGGACGTCCGCGCCGCCACGTCGTTCTCCCGGGCCAAGGAGTTCACCGCTCAGGAGCAGGACAAGCTCATCGCGGTCGCCACCCACCACCAGTTCGAGCCCGGCGAGTACCGGGACTTCGCGGTCACCGTCGGCAACGTCGAGACCTCGCTGGAGGACTTCACCGCCGCCGCCACCGGCGGCCAGCGCGACCTCGTCCAGCGGGCGCTGCCCGGCGACAAGACCAACGACACGGCCGCGCTGGAGCTGCGCGCCCTGCAGAGCGAGCAGGTCGCCCTGGGCATCACCCGGCCGCAGATCACCGACACGGTCGGCGTGAAGCTGGGCCGGATGCGCTCGGTCGAGCGGCAGCTCGACAACGACGTGCTCGACCACGCCAGCGCGCTCGGGTCGGCGGCCGAGCGCACCGCGCTCACCGACAGCGGGCTGGTACTGGTGGCGCTGCTGGTGGCCATCGCCATCTCGGTACTGGTCGCGGGGTCGATGGTCGCGCCGTTGCGGCGGCTCCGCTCGGCCGCCCTGCTGGTCGCCCGGCAGCGGCTGCCCGACCTGGTACGCCGGCTGGAACGCTTCGAGACGGTGCGGGCCGACGACGTGGCGCCGCCGCTCGATGCCGACACCAACGACGAGATCGGCCAGGTCGCGCAGGCGTTCAACGCGGTGCACGCGGAGGCGGTCCGGGGCGCTGTCGAACAGGCGGAGCTTCGGCGTAATGTCGCACAGATGTTCGTCAATCTGGCGCGCCGCTCGCAGACCCTGGTGGACCGCCAGATCCAGCTCATCGACCAGCTCGAACAGTCGGAACGGGAGCCGGACCGGCTGGCGGAGCTGTTCAAGGTCGACCACCTGGCCACCCGGATGCGCCGCAACGACGAGAACCTGCTGGTGCTGGCCGGCGAGGACAGCGCACGGCGCTGGACCCGCCCGGTCCGGCTGGTCAACGTGCTGCGCGCGGCAGCGTCCGAAGTGGAGCAGTACGCCAGGGTCGAGCTGACCGCGCTGGAGGACGACGTCTCCGTCACCGGCCACGCCGTGAACGACATCGTGCACCTGGTCGCGGAGCTGCTGGAGAACGCCACCACGTTCTCCTCGCCGCAGAGCAAGGTGATCGTCGCGTCCCGGATGGTCGGCCGGAACTGCATGGTCGAGATCGAGGACCAGGGCATCGGCATGGCTCCCGCCCAGCTCGCCGAGACCAACGAGCGGCTGTCCCGGCCCCCGATGATCGACGTGACCCTGTCCAAGACGATGGGCCTGTTCGTGGTGAGCCGGCTCGCCTCCCGGCACCGGGTGAAGGTGCAGCTGCGCTCGTCGCCGCTCGGCGGCGCCATCGCCATGGTGCTGCTGCCGGAGGGCGTGATCAGCCGCCCGGGGCGGCCGGGACACTTCCCCGGCGGCCTCAACCCCAGCCTGTCCGGGCCGGCCGGCGGCGGCGCCGGCAGCGAGGTCGTGCTGCCGGGGCGTACCTCGGCGCAAACGTACCTCACCGCCGAGATGCCGGCCGTCACCGGCGCGCCGCGGCGGGAGGCCGCCAGCCCGTACGCCGCCGCCGTGCCGGCGCCCGCGCCGGGCTTCCGGCTGGACGGCTTCGGCGGCGCGCTGCTGGACAGCGCGCCGGACCTGGCCGCCGGCGACGGCGGCGAGGCGCTGGAACCGCTGATCTTCTCCACCATGGAGTCGGAGTGGTTCCGCACCCACGACGGCCAGTCCCCGATCCCCCCGACGTCCTCGGCGCACTCCCTGACCGACAGGGAGTGGACCACGCCCGCCGACTCCGGTTGGCGGGCCGCCGAGGCGGCCGCGACACCCCCCAGCGCCGGCACCACCCCCGCCGGTCTGCCGGTCAGGGTGCCGATGGCCCAGCTCGTGCCGGGAGCGGCGGCCCCGCCCCCGCCCGGCCAGTCCCCGACCCCCGACGAGGTGCGCCAGCGATCGGCCCGCGACACGCGGAGCCTGCTGGACAGCTATCGCCAAGGCCTGGAGCGCGGCCGCGCTGCCGGAGGCCCCCCCGACCCTGGAGGCAACGACTCGTGATTCCGCTGAGTGAACCGGCCCAGAACCTCAACTGGCTGGTGGAGAACTTCGCCAAGCGGGTGCCCGGCGTGGCGCACACCGTGGCGGTGTCCGCCGACGGCCTGCTCCTGGCGATGTCGCACGGACTCCCCAGGGACAAGGCCGACCAGCTGGCCGCCGTCGCGTCCGGCCTGACCAGCCTGACCCGTGGCGCGGCCGGCTGCTTCCAGGCCGGCAACGTGCGCCAGACCGTGGTCGAGATGGAGATCGGCTTCCTGTTCGTGATGGCCGTCTCCGACGGCTCGTGCCTGGCCGTGCTGGCCTCGCACGAGTGCGACATCGGCCTGGTCGGGTACGAGATGGCGCTGCTCGCCGGCCAGTTCGGCGACGCGCTCACCCCGGCCCTGCGCCGCGAGCTCCAGTCGGCCCTGCCGCGCTGAGCCCGTACCGGGGCATCCCCCGCCCTGGCGACGAAACGTCCGTGCCCGGACCGGACCCCTCTGGGTGCCTTTGGGTGCCTCCCGTGCGCCGCATGGGCCCGGTCCGGGCACGGGCTGACATGGTGGGAGCAACCTACCTGCCGGACCAGGCCCTACGCGTACGGGGGTGCGAATCCCGCTGGTCGCGACCACCCCCGGCCCGGGCCATTGCCTGGAACCCGGGGTAGCGGATCGGCAGCGGAGGTAGACGGTCGCGACGGCGGGCGGCGGCCGGCTCAGGTGGGGGTCATCGCCGGGCCCAACGAGGGACCGGGCGGGCGGTCACGGGCAGGTCCCGGGTTCGACACCCTTGCCACCGACACTTTCCCCGATGCGAGACACTGAAGACATGCAGCCCGGTAACGACCGCCTGATTCCCGCCGCCGCGGGTGCCGTCGACCTCTCCGCCCTCCGCCGTCCCGCCGCCGCCACCACCGGCGGCGGCGGCGAGCAGCAGTCCGGCGCGCCGAGCGCCGCCGGCGCGGTCTTCGAGGTGACCGACACGAACTTCACCACCGAGGTGGTGGCCCGCTCCCAGCGCCAGATCGTGGTGCTGGACTTCTGGGCCGACTGGTGCCAGCCGTGCAAGCAGCTCAGCCCCATCCTGGAACGGCTGGCCGGCGAGGCCGGCGGCGCGTGGGTGCTGGGCAAGGTCGACGTCGACGCCAACCCGCAGCTCTCGCAGAGCTTCGGCGTGCAGAGCATCCCGATGGTGCTCGCCGTCGCCGGCGGCCAGATGCTCGACGGCTTCATGGGCGCGCTGCCCGAGTCCCAGGTACGGCAGTGGCTGGACGCCATCCTGCGGGCCGCGCGGCAGGCGTTCGGCCCGGACTACGCCAGGGCACAGCCGGGTACCGAGACGGACGCGGCCCCGGCGGAGCCCGCCGAGCCCGAGCCGGACCCGCGGTACGCGGCCGCCGAGGACGCCCTCGCCCGCGGCGACCTGGCCGCGGCCGAGGCGGCGTACCGGAAGGTGCTCGACGAGGCCCCGGCCGACGTACAGGCCCAGCTCGGGCTGGGTCAGGTGCGGCTCGCCCAGCGGCTGGAGGGTGTCGACCCGGCCGCCGCGATCGCGGCCGCCGACGCCAACCCCGACGACGTGCCGGCGCAGACCCTCGCCGCCGACGTGGAACTGGTCAGCGACACCCCGGAGAAGGCCTTCAACCGCCTGGTCGGGACCGTCCGCCGCACCAGCGGCGACGAGCGCGAGGCCGCCAGGTCGCACCTGGTCGACCTGTTCAACCTCTTCCCGCCCGACGACCCCGACGTCGCCAAGGCCCGCCGCGCCCTCGGCGCCGCCCTGTTCTGACCGACCGTCCCGAAGACCCCGGTACCCCCGTAACCGGGATCTTCGGGACGCCGTCTCCCTACAGGCCGAGCGCTGCTCGCAGTCCGTCGCCGACCCGCCGCATGGTCCGGGGCGACACCGCTCCGAGATCGCGCGCGATCCTCTTGGTCACTACCGCCTCGATGGCGTCGCACAGCGCACGCCCGACGAGCGGCTCTCCCGGCGGCAGCGCCACCGCGCTCGCCGTCACCGGGCCGTCCACCGCCGTGAGCCACACCGCCAGTACGTCGGGAAACCGCTGGTTCCGCTGATTGTTCGAAATCACCAGGCAGTACCGCTCCTGTCCGTGAGCCCTGACGGCGTATATCCGGCCGCGCAGCACCAGGTCGCTGTTCATCCGTCACTCCTCGCGGCGAGTTCGGCGTAGCCGGCAGCCAACGCCTCCTCGTGCACGGCCTGCCCTCCGAGCATGGCAAGCGCCGACAGCACCGACGCCTCGCTCCTGCCTACCCGGGGAACCAACGCTCGTAGCGCGTCCCGCTCCCGGGTCCCCTCGGTGGTGAGCCGGTCCAGCAACTCAAGCTGATCATGGTCAAGGGGGACGTACTTCCGGGGCACGCCGAATCATCTCCAGACAGGGTGACGGGATGGCCGGTACCAAAGATCGGTCACGTGCCCCGGAGTTCTTCCTTGAGTTCGCGTACCGCCCGGAGGTTGCGGGATTCCGGCGGCACGGCGTCCAGCACCTCCCTGGCGCGGGTATTGACCATGGCGATCCGCTGCTCAATCGGTACGTCCCGCAGGACGCCGAGGGCGCGCTCGCAACCGTCAGCGAGCAGTCCGTCCCGGACGTCGCAGGTGGCACGGCACAACTCGACATAGGCCCGTCCCCGAACGGCGTTCGCCCCGTAGGCATCGGCCGCTTCCTCCAGGGTTCTCGTCGCCGGAATGGTCATGCCTGTCCGAGTGAGCGTGTCCGCCCGGTGGTACAGGAACGCCGCGCGTGGATATCCGAGCCACGACGTGGCGTGGGCCTCGATGCGCTCGTATCCGGCCTCGGCGTGCCCCAGGGCGGCGAGCGCCTCGCCGTTGCTGCCGAGCCTGGCCAGGGCGTGGGCCTCGATGGCGTACCCGAGCACCGATCCCGGTGAGGCCTGCTGCCGGGTCAGGGCACGCGCCCGCTGCGCCAGGGTGATCGCACGCAGGTAGTCTCCGACGAACAGCGGTTGGAAGGCCTCGATCGCGGCCAGCCACGCCCGTAGGGTCCGGTCGCCGTTCTCGTCGGCGGCTTGGTGCCCCAACTGGAACCAGCCGCGCGCATGGCTCGCTCGGGCCAGGTCAGTGAACACGAGCGCGATGAGCCCGCTCGCCTGCGCCGCGATGCGGCAAAGCCGTTGCCGCAGGTCGGCGGCCAGCCGGCCGGTCAGCCCCTGCTCGACCTCGAGGTAGTCGGCGGCGAGGTCGCACAGCAGCGCCAGCGGGGGGCTGGTCAGGTGCGCGGCACCGTGACCATGAATGTTCTCCTCCAGCCGGTCCAGCGTGGTCCTGGTCAAGGCGGTCTCCTCGAACGCCTGCTCGCCCTGGCGGCGGATCGCGTCGACCGTGTCCAGCAGCGGAGCCGACAGCACACCCCGGTTGGCGACGCTGGCCTGCACCAACGTGCGGCGCCGGGCCTCGCTCTCCGGGTCAGGTCCGGTGCCGGCAGCCGTCGTCCTCGGCGTCACCTGGCGTGCCCTTCCCAATTCGGGCGGCAACACGACCGTCACGGGCGGTTCCTGATCCTCCGACGGGGTGTGGTCGGTGCCGTACCCCAGCCGGTCCGGCCGGGTCGCGAACAGCCGGCACAGCAGGTCGAGGTATCCCGGTGAGGGCCGCTCGCCAGCTTCCCAGTGGCAGATCCGCTGCGGCGTCATCGAAGGGATCGGCAATCCCGCTTGTTCGGCGGTGCGCTCCATTCGTCGCGCCATCTCCTCCTGTGTCCATTCCCGAGCCAACCTGTGCGCTTTCAGCAAGCCGCAGCCGCAATGCCGGTGAACAGCCACCGCGATCTGCCACAGGGTCCACCCATGAACCTTCCCGAAGGCCACCACCTGCCGTGCGCAAGCCCTGTCCCCTTGGTCGGCCACAATCCTCAACGTCCCCCCTCGCAGCCGATGCGGTCCGGGCAGGTCCGGTACGCCGCGCACACGGCCTCCACCAGGACAGCCGGTACCCGCTGTCGGCCGGCTTCCCAGGCGTCAAGGTCCGCGACCGTCACCGGAACCGTCACCCCTGTCTCCTCGGCCAGGCCAGCGATAGTCGCCACCGCCTCCTGCCTGGTCAGACACCGGTACAGGCGACACGCAGCCATCGGCGTCAGCCGCAACTCGGCCGCCAACCGCGCCACGATCTGCGGCTGCGTCCAACCCAACTGCCGGCCGGTCGCTGCGACGTGCGCCAGCACCGCCAACCGCCCACGCGTCAACAGCGGATCGGCCAAGAACAGTGACGCCAATCCCAGCAGATCCCCGTGCAGCGCCACCGCCGCAGGCAAGGAGTCGATCCCCACAACCGTCCTGCCTTCCGCTCGTGGTGTGTACGGGCCTCAGGGTCTTCGACCTGAAACGCGGACTACAGGAAGAACAGCCGGAAAGACGCCGGAAGGACTTTCACCGGGTTCGTTCAGATCCTGACCATTTCGGACTCAGGCGTAGTTCAATAGGACGGCCGAGTGAGGAGGACCGCGTGTCGCGCCGCGTGCGGAATACAGCGCTTCTTCTTCTGCGTGAGGCGGCTGGGCTCACGCAGGAGCAGGCGTGTACCGCGTTGGCGCGTTATCTCAGAGGGATCCCGCCCGACGTGCGGTCCTGGCGAATGTGGGAGAGCGGCCAGGTGCGGAGACCGCAGGCGCACTATCGCGCCGCGCTGCGTTCGCTGTTTGGCGTGACAGACGCTGAACTCGGATTCCAGTCACGTGTACCTGTGGACAAGCCACCGGAAGAATCCTCTACCGTTGACGACATGAGAAGGAGAAGCCTTCTCGGGCTGGTCGCAGCCGCGTCCGTCGGGGCGGCCACACCTGAGCCTCTGTCGCGTGTGCTTGAGGCGACAAGACCGACTTTGCCGGAACGGGTCGGCCTCGATGAAGTGCTTGCGGTCGAAGCGGCCGCTGAGGCCTTCATGCGCATGGATCTGGCGCACGGTGGAAAGCCGGTTGCCGTGGCACATGGCGCGCTGAACTGGGGTTGTGCTCTGTTGACCAGGGACATGGGGGCTTCCGTACGGGCGCGGCTGGAATCGGCGGTGGGTCTGCTCGCCGACCGGTACGGGTGGGCGCTCTACGACTCGGGCGACCACGCCGGAGCCCGGCGGGTCCTGACCAGCGCCCTCAACCACGCAGCACGCGGCCCGGATCGAGACCTGCGGGCACACGTGCTGTTGGACCTCTCCTCGGTCACCGTTGACGCGGGTGATGCGCGAAGTGGAGTGGAGATCATCCGGTTCGCCCTGGGCGATCTGCGGGTCAGCTCAGGAGAGCGGGCCAACTGCCACGCGGTGTGCGCACGGCACTGCGGTACGGCAGGAGACAAGCGCGCCGGGCTCCGGCATGTCGCCCGGGCCGAGGAGGCGACAACCGACGATGACCCTGGTGATCCGCCCGACTGGGCGAGGCGGATCGCGTACGCGCCGGGGCACCTCGATTCGGCGCTCGGCCTGGCCTTGTGGGAGTTGGGCGAGGACGACCGCGCGGAACAACGCCTCACCGCGGCCGTATCGCGGCTCGATGCCGACCGCACGCGTACCGGCATCCGGTGCCGCACCCGGCTGGCGGCGCTGTACCTGCGCAACGGTGACAGCGCCGGCGGTGAGCGGGAGGCGCACCGTGCGCTCGCCAATGCGCCCGGGGTGCGGTCCAAGCGGGTCGCCGCCGACCTTCGTATGGTCGCCGGAGAAGCCTCCCGCACGGGACACCACACGCTGGCCAACGACGTACGTGGGTTCCTCCGGGAAGTGGTCTGACCCGTGACGTGAAGATGCCCGCGTTTCCCTGGTGGGGAGCGCGGGCACCTTGTGCTCGTGGTCGCGTGGTCAGGCGCGGCCGGAGCTCTTTCTTGTTCGTCGGGCGATCGAGTCGAGGGCCACGGCGGCCAGCAGCACGGCCGCGGTGATCATCAGCTTGACCGAGGCGGGCTGCTGCTTCAGGTCCAGGCCGTTGGAGATCGAGCCGATCACCAGCGAGCCCAGCAGCGCCGCCCACACGGTGCCGCGACCGCCGAACAGGCTGGTGCCGCCGATGACGGCCGCCGCGATGGCGTTCATCATCAGGTCGCCCTGTCCTGAGTTGGTGGTCACCGCGTTCAGCCGGCTGGCCAGCAGGATGCCGCCGACCGCCGCCAGCGTCGAGGACAGCACGAACACCGAGATCCGGATCGTGTCGACCTTGATGCCGGCCCGCCGGGCGGCCTCGATGTTGCCGCCGACCGCGAACACGTGCCGGCCGTACGTGGTCTTGGTGGTGATCACCGCGAAGACGACCACCAGGCCGACGAAGATCAGCACGGCCTCCGGCACCCCGCGGTCGTGGTTCAGCACCGCCACCGCGACGACGGTCGGCACCGCCACCACCAGGGTGCGGAGGGCGATCGTCAGCGTGGACTGCGGCGGCAGGCCGTTGCGCCGCCGCTGCGTCGCGGTCCAGACCTGGATGGCCGCGTACCCGCCGATGACGATCGCCGCGAACGCCCAGCCGTACGCCGCCACGAAGAACGTGTCGGTGATCTTGGTGATCGGACCGGGGCTGATGTTGGTCGAGCCCTGCTTGCCGAGCACCTTGGACTGGAGACCCTGCCAGCCGATGAAGCCGGCCAGCGTGGCCACGAAGGACGGCACGCCGACCTTGGTGAACATGACGCCCTGGAACAGCCCGATCAGGGCACCCATCACGACCGCGATGAGCATCGCGACCCAGGGGCTCCGCCCGTGCCGCATGTACTGCGTCGCCATGACCGCCGAGGTCAGGCCGGCCACCGAGCCCACGGACAGGTCGATCTCGCCGAGCAGCAGCACCAGCACGATGCCGATCGAGATCGTCCCCACCGCCGCGATCTGCAACGCCAGGTTGCTGAGGTTGCCGGCGCTGAGGAACTTGCCGTTCAGGCTCTGGAACACCACCCAGACGATCAGCAGTGCCAGCACCACCGGCAGCGACCCGAGGTCGCCCTCGGTCAACCGCCGCTTCAGCAGATGGGCGTACCCGGACAGGGTCGCCTCGGTCTCCAGCAGCCGGGGGTCCTTCTCCAGCGTGGTCATGACGTGCTCCCCTCGGCCTTGGCGCCGCCTCCGTTCAGGCCGAGCTGGAGGTCGGCGCCAGTGATCGCGGCGACGACCTGTTCCGGCGTCGAGTCGGAGACCTTGAAACTGCCGCCGTTGCGGCCCAGCCGCAGCACCTCGACGCGGTCGGTCACGGCGAACACGTCCGCGAGGTTGTGACTGATGATGATCACGCCGAGCCCGCGTTCCCGCAGCCGCCGTACCAGGTCCAGCACCTGGGCGGTCTGCGCGACGCCGAGCGCGGCCGTCGGCTCGTCCAGCAGCACGAGCTTGGGCTCGCCGAGCAGCGACCGGGCGATCGCGATCGACTGCCGCTGCCCGCCGGACAGCGAGGCTGCCTTCGTCCGCACGCTCGGGATCCGCACGGCCAGCTGCTTGAGCAGGTCGGCGGCACGCCGCTCCATCTCGATCTCGGTCAGCCAGCCGCTCCGGTTCGTCTCCCGGCCCAGGTACAGGTTGGCGACCACGTCCAGGTTGTCGCACAGGGCGAGGTCCTGGTACACGGTGGCGATCCCGAGCTGGGTGGCCTGCGACGGGGTGTGGATGTGGACCGGCGTGCCCTCGAACTCGAGGGTCCCGTCGTCGGCAGGCTGCACCCCGGCGATGGCCTTCACCAGGGTGGATTTCCCGGCGCCGTTGTCGCCGACGAGGGCGACCACCTCACCGGGGCCGACCTCCATGTTCACGTCGGCGAGTGCCTGCACCGCACCGAAGCGCTTACTGATCCCCCGTAGTGAAATGACTGGTGTCGTCACCGTTGCCCCTCCTTCCGGCACGGTCGGGGGAGGGCCGGCGGACCGGCCCGTCCCCCTCGCTCGTCCGACGTGCGCCGGCTACTTGATACCGAGCGTCGTGCACGGCTCGGCGAACTCGCCGGTGCAGACCTGGGCCGGCGTGAACCACCAGTCCTTGAACATGTCCGAGACCTTGGTGGTCCCGTTCTCGCCCTTCTGGGTCACCGCGGCGGTCTCCAGAAGCCGGGCGGGAACCTTCTTCTTGCCGTTGTCGGCCGTGGCGTTGGTGTTGGGCTTCTTGTGCTGGAGCAGCGCGTACGCCATCTCCGCGCCCACAGCGCCCTCGGTCTTGATCGGCTTGAAGACCGTCATGTACTGGGTGCCCTTGATGATCCGCTGGATCGCGGCCGACTCGGCGTCCTGGCCGGTGGTCGGGATCTTGGTCGGGTCGAGGCCGGCCTTGGTCAGCGAGGTGATCGCCGCGCCGGAGGTCGGGTCGTTGGCGGCGTACACGCCGATGATGTTCGTCTTGCCCACCGCGGTGATGGCCTGGTCCATCTCGTCCTGGGCCTCGGCCGGCTTCCAGTGCGTGTTGTACTGCGCGCCGATCTGCACGTTGTTGGCCGTGAAGATCTTCTTGGCGCCCTTCTGGAAGTCACGGGCGTTGGCGTCGCCGTCGAGGTCGCCATCCAGCTCGATGATCTTGCCCTTGCCGATCGAGCCGTCGGCCTTCAACTTGTCGACCAGGGTCTGGCCCTGCTTCTCGCCGACCTTCTCGTTGTCGAAGGAGACATAGGCGTCGATGTCGGCGTTCGGGATCAGGCGCTCGTAGGAGAGCACCGGGATGCCCTTGGCCTTGGCCTTCTGCACGATGGTCGTGCCGACGTCGCCGTTCAGCGCGTCGATGGCCAGCACGTTGGCGCCGTTGGTGATGGCGGCCTCGGCCTGCGAGACCTGGTCCTGCTCGTTGCTCTTCGCGTTCTCGTAGTCGAGGGTGCACTTCGGACACAGCTGCTTGAGCCGCTTCTCGAAGTACGGCTTGTCGGCCGCCTCGTAGCGGGCGGTCACGTTCTCCGGCAGCAGGAGGGCGATCTTGCCCACCTTCTTGCCCTTGGAATTACCTGACGCCTTGTCCCCACTCTTCGTGGAGCCACAGGCGGTCATGCCGAGGATGACGACTCCCGTCACCCCGGCGATGAGAATGCGCCGGGCGTTATTCAACTGGATCCCTCCATATCCCTGCGCCCCGCACGGGACGCAAGACCACTCA
>JBJMIH010000088.1:0-87452 GCA_045806985.1 Mycobacteriales bacterium
AAGACGCCGTGGGCGTGGGCGGCGTACCTGGCCCGCACCGGCGACACGGCGTTCGTCAGCCAGTTCTTCCACGACGACGCCTCCGGACCCAGCCAGTTCGGCCCGAGCCTGTTCACGCTCATGCACGAGCTGCCCGGCCAGCTCAACTCCAGCGGGTACCTGCGGACGTCGTTCGACAACGACTCCTCCGGCACCTGGCTGTTCGACGACTTCGCCGCGATCATGGGCCTGGCCGCGTACAGGTACCTGGCCAGCCGGATCGGCAACACGACAGAGGCGGCGTTCGCCGACACCCAGATGCGCAACCTGGCCACCGCCACGGCCAACGCCCTCGCGGCCAACGAGAGCGCCAACCACTTCTCGTTCCTGCCGTGCGAGGTCGACAAGCCGATCAGCGCCAACCGCTGCGACACGGCCAGCGACGCCAACTGGGCCTCGGCCAACTACGTCGGCCAGGACGCCTGGGACGCGTTCCTGATGGGCGGCAGCCTGCCCGGCGTGCTCGGCGACCCGGCGCAGACCGACGGCCTGTACACGATGGGCTTCAACCGGCTGAACGGCTCGCTGCCGTTCCCAACCATGGGCGGCTACCCCGGGTACAGCACCGCCAACAACACCGGCTACGCCGAGGGCGGCCTGTACGGCACCCAGTTCCGCTCGCTGCCGATCACCTCCTACGCCTGGCAGCTCGCGGCCAGCACCGGCGGCCCGAACGCCTGGTGGGAGGCGAACGGCAGCGGCCCGAGCACCGCCAACCCGTGGGCCGGCTCGCACGCCCCGCCACAGTTCGGCGCCTGCCCGTACGCGTGGCCGATGGCCGGCCAGACGCTCGGGCTGCTCGACTCGATCGCCGCCGAGGGGCTGGCCGCGACCGGCAGCGGCGGGTCGTTCACCTTCACCCGCCCGCTGTACGTCGGCCGCGGCATCCCGGACGCCTGGATCGCGCCCGGCCAGACCATCGCCGCCGGCAACCTCACCAACACGGCGGCCAACGGCGGCCGGAGCACGTACGGCGTCTCGCTCGCCGTCAGCAGGCCGGCGTCGCAGCGGGTGGTGACCGTCACCCTGTCCGGCAGCCTGCCGGGCGGCGCGGTGCTGGTCCAGCTGCCCGCCTTCGCCTCGATCGGCGTGGCGTCCGTGCAGGGCGGCACGTACGACGCCGGCACCCACACCGTCACGGTCACCCCCGGCACCACCACCGTCACGATCACCCTCAACTCGTGAGGAGAGCGCGAATGAACCGGCGTTCCCTGACCCTGCTCGGCGCGGCGGCCACCCCTGTACTGGCGGCCGCCGCCGCCTCCACCCTCCTCGCCACCCCGGCCGCCGGCACCGCCGCCGCCCCGACCGGCCCGGCGGCACCGGTCGTCACCCTGCCCCGCCCGGCCGCCGACCACCCGGACCTGCGCGGCGCCACCGCGCCGGTCCGCGGTACCGTGCCCGGCCTCACCGGCGCCGCCGCGGTCGCCGCCGCCGGGCCGGCCGCCGACCGGTTCCGCGCGGTCCGGCTGGCCGCCTCCGCGGGCGTGGCCCGGCCGGCGGACACCCTGCACACCGACTGGGGTGTGTTCCTGCCGAACAGCATGAGCTCCGGCCTCCAGGTCACCCAGAGCGTGCTGCCGGGTGTCACCACGCAGGGCAGCAACGACTGGCTGTACGCGCCGACCGCGCTGTCGGCCGGCAAGGCGTGCATCGAGATGACCACCGCCTACACGCCGACCGGGCCGAAGCTGTGGGCCTGGGACTGGTGCACCACCGACACGGTCGGCAAGCTCGTCAACCTCGACAGCGACTTCCTGTCGACGTACACGACCACGGTCAACGGCCTGCCGGCGTACAGCATGAACCAGACGCTCAGCAACGCGAGCGCCAACACCTGGACCGCCTCGCTGTTCAACTACCGGACCCACGCCTGGGACACCTTCTACACCAGCTCCGGCACCCAGGACCTGAACTTCGCGTTCGGCTGGGACACCTACGAGGTCTACACGGACAGCGGCTTCTTCTGCACCGCCACCGCCGGGAAGACCGTCGAGAGCAGCGACATCCGGCTGTGGATCAACGGCGCGTGGACGCCGGCCACCCCGACCACCGCGCCGCTGTCGTCCAGCCCGCCGCCCGGCTCCAGCTTCCGCTGCCCGTCGCTGCGTCTCGCGATGGTGACCCCGAACAGCGACTGGACCGCGCGCAACTGAGGAGTCCGAGATGGATCACCAGCCTCGCCGGCGAACCATCCTCGCCGGCATGGCGGCCGGCGCCGGCGCGCTCGCCCTCAGCGCCGCCGGCGCCGGCGCCGGGCCGGGCGCGCGGGCGGCGGCGACCGGCTTCGTCAGGGGCGCCGACATCAGCTGGCTGCCGCAGATGGAGGCGCAGGGGTACACCTGGAGCGACAGTGGCGGCACGCGGCGGGACCTGTTCGGCATCCTGAAGGGGTACGGCATCACCGCCGCCCGGCTGCGTACGTTCGTCAACCCGTCCAGCGACCCCGTCAACGGCCACTGCGGCATCTACGAGACCGCCGCGCTGGCCGTGCGCTGCGTGAACGCCGGCCTCCAGGTGCTGATCGACATGCACTTCGGCGACACGTGGAACTCGGTGGGCGTGCGGAACCCGCCGGCCGCGTGGGCGGCCATGAGCTACGACCAGATGCGGGAGGCGATGTTCAACTACGTCTACCACGCGATGAACGTGCTCAAGTACAACGACGTCACCCCGGCGTGGGTGCAGGTCGGCAACGAGACCAACGCCGGCATCTGCAAGCCGACCGGCAGCGTCAGCCGGCCCGCGCAGATGACCGGCCTGCTGATGGCCGCGCACGACATGGTCAAGGAGGTCTTCCCGTCCACCGCGGTGCTGGTCCACCTGGCCCAGCCGCAGAACCTGGCCGGTGTCCGGGGCTTCCTCGACGCCTACCGCGACAACGGCGGCCAGTGGGACATCACCGGCCTGTCCTCCTACGCGCAGGGCGGTAACGTGCCCGGGGTGCTGGCCAACATGGCCACCATCCAGTCCGGCTACGGCAGGCCGGTGATGCAGGTCGAGTACGGTGGCCCGCTCGACAAGCCCATCCAGGTACGGGACTCGCTGCGGGCTTTCGTCACCGGCCTGCGGGGCTTCGGCGGCCTGGGCGCCTTCTGCTGGGAGCCCGAGGTGTACTCGCCGTTCGCCAGCTACGGCAGCGGCGCCTGGGATCCGGCCACCCGCCGGCCGACCGCCGCTATGGACGGCTTCCTGGGATAAAATATGTCAAACCCGGACGGGAGGGGCGTCATGGACATTCGAGTCGTGGCGCCACTCCTGCTCCTGGCGGCGCTCGCGGCGCCCACCACCCTGCCCACCACGCTGCCCACTGCCGCAGCCGCCGACCCGCCGCCGGTGTGCGCGCTGGCCTGCGACCGGCTCGACCCGTCGCAGGCCAGGCAGGAGACCTTCCCCGTACCCGACCAGCATCCCGGCGGCCGGCTGCTGCGGCTGCACGTCAGCGACCCCGACGCGATGGCGTGGGCCAGCGTGGACGGCGGCCAGGTCGGCGACCAGGTGTGGCTGGACAGGTCGTGGGACGGCGGCGCCAGCTGGGACGGGCTGCTCGGCATGGCCAGCATCCCGAGCACGTGGACCGGCACGCGGACGCTGATGTACAACCTCGGCGACCCGTCCCACCACCGCCGCGGCCTGCTGCGGGCGTGCGCCAACGCCGGCGCCGTCGCCTGCACGAGCTGGGCGCACGCGGACGTGTGCGAGACGTACTGCGACCGGCTCGCCAGCTCGGCGGCCGGCGGCGACCTCCAGCCGGTGCCGGCGACCACGCTGTCCGGGCGGACGATCGCCCTGCACCACGACAGCGCCGGCATGGCGTGGGCCACGCTCGCCGGCGGGCGGGCCGGCGACGAGGTGTGGCTGGACCGGTCCTGGGACGCGGGCGCGAGCTGGCCGGACGGCTCGTCGCTGGGGCGGGTCGGCGTGCCGGCCGGCGCGGCCGGCGTCCGCACCGTGCTGTACAACACCCGCGACCCGCGCGGCCTGCTGTACGGCGGCGCGGTCCGGGCCTGCGGCCGGGCGGTGGAGGGGCAGAACGGCAGCTGCACGGCCTGGGCGCGGCCCGCGCCGGCGCCGGCCGCTGCCGCCGCCGACGCGCTGATGTGGTCCTACGACCCGTACCCCGCCTGGTGGCCCAGCAGCTGGTGGAACTCGGCCGTCGCGCTGACCACGCTGATGGACTACGAGCAGCGGTCCGGCGACCAGGCGTACCGGTGGGTGGTGGACCGCACCTTCACCGTCAACCGGGTGCCGTTCCCGGCCGGGGCGCGCAGCTCCGACCCGATCCAGGGCGACTTCCGCAGCCGCGCCATCGACGACGGCGAGTGGTGGGGGCTGGCCTGGATCGAGGCGTACGACCTGACCGGCGACCAGCGGTACCTGGACGAGGCCGCCGTCATCGGCGACTACACCGCCGGCTACTGGGACACCGCGACCTGCGGCGGCGGGGTGTGGTGGAACGCGGAACGGACGTACAAGAACGCCGTCACCACCGGCCTGTACGTCCGGCTCGCCGCCGCCCTGCACCGCCGGCTGCCCGGCGACACGGTGTGGCTGGACCAGGCCCGCACGGCGTGGAACTGGTTCGCCGGCAGCGGCCTGATCAACGCCCAGGGCCTGGTCAACGACGGTCTCGACGGCTCCTGCCACAACAACGGCCAGCAGGTGTGGACCTACAACCAGGGCCTCGCCATCGGCGGCGCCGTCGAGCTGTGGCGGGCCACCGGCGACCCCGACCTGCTCACCGCCGCCCGCCACCTCGCCGACTCCGCGCTCGCCAGCCCGCTGGTCGTCGACGGCGTGCTCACCGAGTCCTGCGACACGCCGGCCGCCACCTGCGACGACAACGCCAAGCAGTTCAAGGGCGTCTTCGTCCGTTACCTCGCCGACCTGGCCGGCGCGACTGGCGACCCCCGCTACCAGTCCTTCCTCACCACCCAGGCCAGCACCGTCTGGACGAACGACCGCGACCCGCTCGACCGCCTGGGGGAGCGGTGGAGCGGGTCGCCGGGCGACGGTTCGCACCCGAACGTCCAGGACTGGCGCACCCAGGCCAGCGCACTCGCCACCCTGGTCGCGGCCCTTCCCTAGGTGCCGGGAAGGGCGACGTCCTTCACGCCTTCGTCGCTCAGCAGGGTGCGGAGCTTCCGTGTGACGACGTCGTACCCCAGCACCCGGAACGGATGGTCGCCGATCGCGAGGCCGACCTCGTGGGGGCCGATCCAGCCGAGAACACTGGGCTGGCCGCCGTAGGTGTTCAGCCCGCCGAGCTCGGCCCAGCTGGGGTGGGCGGTGACCGCGCCGGTCGCCGGATCGACCACGTGCAGGGCGCCGGTGCCGGAGGCGGCGCCGTCGATGCCCAGGAACGACCTGCCGTCGGGCGACAGTCCGGACCCGATCTTGTACGGCGCCAGGTGCGGCAGCCGCCGCGTGACCGTGCCGTGCAGATCGACATACGCCCAGGTCGGGGTCGCACCAGGGGCCGGGTTACCGACCTCGGCGAGCACGCCGTCGCTGCCCGGAAGCCAGAACACGTGGTTGCCGTCGTCCATCCCGCCGCGGAACAGGTCGTGGGCCTCGCCGGTCGCGAGGGCCAGCACCCTGGTGACGTCGATGCTGCCGGGAATCTGCCTCTTGACGGGATCCGGCTCGAACCCGCCCACGAGGAGCTTGCGCCCGTCCGGCGACCAGCGCAGCCACATGACCCCCAGCTGGTCCGGTTGCGGGTAGCCGGTGACCTCCCCGGTCGCCAGGTCCACGACCAGCACCTTCGGCAGCCTGAACCAGCTCACGGCGACCCGGGTGCCGTCGCGGCTGAGGCCGATCTTCGCGCCCAGCCGGGCGATGTCGACGCCGGGAAGGGCGACGCGGTGCTCCTGCCCGCCCGGGTCGACCGCGTACAGGCCGCCGGCCCGTGTCACCACCATGGTCGCCCGCTGGGTGACCGGGGGGATCGTGCTGTGCTCCATCGCGGATGCCGGCGTGGCGCCGGCCTGCGTCCGGTGCGGGGTCGGGGCGTGCGTGTCCCAGCTGGCGGCGGTGCCGGCGCCGACGGCCGCCACCGTGGCGAGTACGGCGGCGCCGTAGGCGATGCCGCGGGTGTGCCGGCGGCGGCGGGCCATGGCCAGGGCGGGCCTGGCCAGTTCGAGGTCGGTGGGCATGAGGGTGGCGGTCGCGTGGAGCAGTTCGCGTACCCGCGTGTCGTCGTCGGTCATGGCCGGTGCACCTCCTGCTGGTGCGGGGTGGACGGGGGAGCGAAGTCGGCGAGTTCCGGCGCGAGCACGCGCAGCCGGGCGAGGGCGTGCCGGGTCTGGCTCTTCACGGTGCCGACCGACACGCCGAGGAGATCGGCGGTGGCCGCCTCGGTGTGGTCCTCGTAGAAGCGCAGGACCAGCACGGCGCGCTGGCGCGGGGTGAGGCGGCGCAGCGCCTGCGCCATCACCAGCCGGCGCTCGACGTCGTCCCGCGGCGCGGCCTGGTCGGGCACGGCCGCCGACAGCGTCTCCGGCACCCGCCGGCGGCGCCACCAGTTGACGCGCTCGCGGTACAGGATGCGGCGGACGTACGGCTCCGGATCGGTGTGGATGTTCCCCCACCGGGCGGCCGCTCTGGCCAAGGCGCTCTGCAGCAGGTCCTCGGCGAGCTGGACGTCTCCGGTGAGCAGGAACGCGGTCCTGGCGAGCGTCGGTGTGCGCGCCCGGACGAACTCGAGGAATCCCTCAGGTGCTTCCGCCACTGTCCCTCCTCCTTCACCCCACCAGACGCGTGCCGGCCGCGGAATGGAGGGAACCGGCCCCGACGCCGGTGGTCGTCACCTCCTCGCCTCGCCGGGGGAGCAGCAGCGGGGTGGCCAGCAGGAGCAGGCCGGCGATCGCGATCGCGGTACGGGGTGTGGTGACGCTGGCCAGCAGCCCCCACAGCGCGGTCAGGGCGGCCGTGGTGGCGTTGTTGCTCACCGACCACGCGGAGAGGACGCGGGCGACCCGGTCGGTGGCGGTCCGGTCCAGCCGGTAGGTGGAGTACACCGGGTTGAACACGCCACAGCAGGCGATCAGGCCGAACTCGACCGCCATCACGATCACCAGCCCGGCCACGCCGGGACGGACGAAGGCCAGCCCCACCGACCAGCACGCGCGCAGCGTCCCGGCGGTGATCATGACCCGGCGTTCCCCGTACCGCGCGGCGAGCCGGCGGGCCAGCCGCGACCCGGCGAGGCCGCCGAGGCAGGGTACGGCGAAGGCGAGGCCGTACTGCCACGGCGCGAACCCGAGCCGGCCCAGCATGAGGACGGCGAGCAGCGGCGACGTCGCCATGACGAGGCCGTTGAACAGCAGCGTGTTGAGGTACAGCGGCCGCAGCGCCCGGTGGGTCAGGATGTACCGCCAGCCCTCGAGCAGGTCGGCGGCGCGTGGCCGCCCGCTGTCGGCGTGCCGGGGGTGCGGCTCCCGGCCGCCCATCGCGCGGATCCCGGCCGCCGACAGCAGGAAGCTGACCGCGTTGGCCGCCACCGTCGTCACCGGCCCGAACAGCCCGACCGCGGCGCCGCCGAGCGGCGGCCCGAGCACGGTGGCGGTCCAGGTCGTGGACTCGAACCGCGCGTTCGCGACGAGCAGGTCCTCCCGCGGTACCAGCGCCTTCAGGCAGGCGCCGCTGGCCGCGGTGAAGGTGATGTCGGCGGCGGCCACGACCACCGACACGACCAGCAGCTGGCCGAGGGTGAGCCGGCCGAGCGCGTACGCGGCCGGGACGGTCAGCAGCACCGCGAACCGGGTCAGGTCCATCGCCACCATCACCGGCCGCTTGCGGCGGAACTCCACCCACGGGCCGAGCGGCACCGCCGCCACCGCGCCCACAGCCCGCCCGGCGGCGGCCAGCACCGCCACCCCGGTCGCGCCCGCGTGCAGGACGATGACCGCGATCAGCGGGAACGCGTCGAACGCCAGCCAGGTGCCCGCGAGGCTGACCGCGTACGCCGCCCACAGCCACCGGAACGCCCTGCCCACCCGCCGCCTCCCGCCCCTGCCCAACCCGACGCTGACCAGCGGGATCAAACCGGGCGGCGGGCTGGCGAAGCAAACAACCGCCCGGCCGGCGAGCCACAACCGCGGGTTGTGCGGTTAGGGTCCTACGGCGTGGACCTCGAGGCCGTACGCACCTTCGTCGCCATCGCCGACACCGGCCAGTTCCAGGAGGCCGCCGCCGACCTGTCAATCACCCAGCAGGCCGTCTCCAAGCGGGTCGCCGCGCTGGAGAGGCACCTCGGCGTGCGGCTGTTCACCCGCACCGCCCGCGGCGCCGTGCTCACCGTCGACGGGCAGGCGTTCCTGCCGCACGCCCGCGACCTGCTGCGCGCCGAGGAGCGGGCGGCCGCCTCCGTACGCCCCGGCCGCCGCGCCCTGCGCGTCGACGTCCTGGAGCGGAAGGTCGCCCCAGCCGGCCTGCTGCGCGACTTCCACCGCGCCCACCCGGAGATCGAACTGGACGTCGTCACCCTGCCGCATGCCGACGCGGCGATCGCCGCGATCGGGTCCGGCGCGATCGACGCCTCCTTCCGCGCCGTGACAGCGCCCGGCCAGCACCTTCCCGACGACATCGAGGCCGTCCGGGTGCTCGACGAGCCCCTGCAACTCCTCACCGGGCCCGCCCACCCGCTCGCCGCCGCCCGCGGGCTCACCCCCGCCCAGCTCGCCGGCCACCGCATCTGGATGCCCAACCAGGTCGCCGGCGCCGAGTGGACCGCCTACTACGACGACCTGGCCGCCGCCTTCGGCCTCACCCTCGACACGGTCGGCCCCCACTACGGCACCTCGCCCCTGCTGGAGGTCATCGCCGACTCCCCGGACCTGGCCACCTTCGTCGGCGAGCAGAGCCGACTCCTCTGGCCGGCCCACTACGACCTCCGCCGCATCCCCCTGCGCGACCCCACCCCGGTCTACCCGCACTGCCTCCTGCACCGGACCGACAACCCGCATCCGGCCCTCAGCACGCTCCGAACCCACCTCCTCCCCAAACCTCCGATCCCCAGCCCCTGGACCCCCACCTGGACGCACCCGTCCCTCCCTTGATCCACGGCTCGCGTGCGGAAGCCACGGGTGGGTGATTGCTGGTTCAGGGCGAAGTGGCTATATTCGGTCAAATCCTGTCAAAGTCTGGCAGGCCGGTACTGGCCATTGCTCGGATCCCCATGCTGACAACGTTGTCAGCGGCAGCTACGGCCGCCTCCCCGCCCCGTCTCTTGCCGAGGTATGCCATGAACCGGACCGAACCCTCCCTTCCCCGCCGCGACTTCCTCCGCCTCGGTGCGCTCGCCGGGATGGCCGCCGCCGCCGTGCCCGCGCTGGCGCGGCCGTCCCGGGCGCTCGCCGCCACCCCCACCACGGCGCCGGTGACGCCGGCCGCGTCCAGCTTCAGCCCGCTGCGGCCACCGGCCACGCCGCTCGCCGTGCGCAGCCCGTACCTGTCGACCTGGCTGCCCGCCGACAACCTGCCCGGCACCTGGCCCGCCTTCTGGAACGGCCGCGTCACCGCGATCTGCGGCATCGCCCGCATCGACGGGGTGGCATACGTGTTCGCCGGCGCGCCCGGCACGCCGAGCCTGCCGGCGATGACGCAGACCGCGCTGGAGCTGACCGCGACCCGGTCGCGGTTCACGCTCACCGCCGCCGGCGTCACCCTCACCGTCACGTTCTTCTCCCCGGTCGATCCGGAGAACCTGCGCCGCCAGTCGATGCCGCTCAGCTACCTCACCGTCCAGGCTGCCAGCGCGGACACCCACGCGCACCAGGTCAGCGTGTACGTCGACCTGTCCGCCGAGTGGGTGCACGGCGACAACAGCACCCAGGTCCGCTGGGCCAGCCAGACCGCCGGCGGCCTGACCGCGCACACCTGCACCCCGGCCAGCCCGGCCGTCCTGGCCGAGAACCACGACCAGGCCAGCTGGGGCAGCCTCGTCGTCGCCGCCGACAGCACGACCGGCCTGACCTGGCAGATCGCCCAGGACACGGTGGCCAGGACCGCCGGCAGCCAGGGCGCGCTGCCCAACACCGTCGACACCGGACAGCCGCGCGCGATCAACGACCGGTGGCCGGTGTTCGCGTTCGCCCGCGACCTGGGCGCCGTCACCGGCCCCAGCGCGGAATTCGTGGTCTGCCTCGGCCACGTCCGCGACCCCGGACTCAGCTACCAGGGCACGGCGCTGCGGCCGTGGTGGACGGCGTACTGGTCGAGCTGGCAGGACATGCTGGTGGCGTTCCGCGCCGACCTGGACGCGGCCCGGCGCGGAGCCGACGCCCTGGACGCGCGCATCCTCCGCGAGGCCACGGCGGCCGGCGGGACGCAGTACGCCGCCCTGTGCGCGCTCGCGCTGCGGCAGGCCTACGGCGGCACCGACCTGGTCAGCTACCAGGGCCAGCCGTGGGCGTTCCAGAAGGAGATCTCCAGCAGCGGCAACGTGTCCACGGTGGATGTGCTGTACCCGTCCTTCCCCGCCTACCTCCACCTCAGCCCGAACTTCCTCAAGCTGCTGCTCGCCCCGGTGCTCGCCTACGCGGAGAGCGGGCTGTGGCCGCAGGCGTACGCCGAGCACGACGTCGGCGCGAGCTACCCGAACGCCGCCGGCCACAACGACGGCGGCGGGGAGAACATGCCGGTCGAGGAGTCGGCGAACATGCTGATCATGGCGGCCGCGGTGATCCGGGCGCTGCCGCCCGACCAGGCGAGCGCCTACGCCTCCGCGCACTACACGATCCTGCGTAGCTGGGCGGAGTACCTGGTCGCCAACGCCCTCGACCCCGGCTACCAGAACCAGACCGACGACTTCACCGGCTTCATCGCGCACAGCGTCAACCTCGCGCTGAAGGGCATCGTCGGGATCGGCGCGATGAGCATCGTGGCCGCCGCCGCCGGCAACGCGGCCGACCAGTCCCACTACCTGTCGGTCGCGCAGAGTTACATCGGCCAGTGGGCGCAGCTGGGCGCGGACGGCCAGCACCTCCGGCTCGCCTACGACCAGCCCGGCACGTGGAGCCTCAAGTACAACGGGTACCCGGACCGTCTCCTCGGGCTGAACCTGGTGCCGGACAGCGTGGCGACCACCGAGGCGAACTGGTACCTCGCCAACCAGCACGCCTACGGCGTGGAGCTGGATCCGAGGCACACCTACACCAAGGTCGACTGGGAGCTGTGGACCGCCGGGTTCCTGGCCGCCCACCCGCAGGCCAGGGACCTGTTCGTGAGCAAGGCGTACGCGTTCGCCAACGGCACGCCGACCCGGGTCGCCTTCACCGACTGGTACGACACGGACAGCGGCGCGCAGGTCGGCTTCGTCGCCCGGCCGGTGGTCGGCGGCATGTTCACCCTGCTCACGCTGGCCAACCGGCCGAACGGGCTGGTCGGCGCGTGGGCCTGCGACGAGGGCGGCGGCACGGTGGCCCGCGACTCCGGCGGCGCCGGCCTGGACGCCGCCCTCGCCACCGGCGCGAGCTGGGTGGCCGGCCCGCCCGGCCAGGCCGGCAGCGCGCTGAGCGGCACGGCCGCCACCGCCGGCCCCGTGCTGGACACCTCCACCAGCTTCAGCGTCACCGCGTGGGTCAAGCTGGCGAGTACCGGCGGCTTCGCCACCGCGGTCAGCCAGGACGGGGCCGTGAACAGCGGCTTCTACCTCCAGTACTCGGCCGCCGACGACCGGTGGGCGTTCGCCCGGGTCAGCGCCGACGCGACCGCCCCGGCCGGCGCCCGCGCGCTGTCCGCGGCGGCCCCCGCCGTCGGCACGTGGACGCACCTGACCGGCGTGTACGACGCGGCGGCGGGCCAGCTCCGGCTGTACGTCAACGGCCAGCGCGGCGGCACGGCCGCCTTCACCACGCCGTGGAACGCGACCGGCGCGTTCACGCTCGGCCGGGGCCGGTACAACGGCGCCACCGCCGACCCGTTCCCCGGCGCGGTCGCCGGGGTGCGGGCGTACCAGCGGGCGCTGACCGACGCCGAGGCCGCCGCGGCGGCCACGCTCGGCAACGGGCTGGCCGGCGCGTGGACGCTGGACGAGGGGAGCGGCACGGTCGCGCGGGACCGGTCCGGCGGCGGGCACGACGCCGCGGTCTCCGGCTCGTGGGCGGCCGGCTACGGCGGCACCGGCACGGCGCTGTCCGGCACCGCCGCCACAACGGCGTCCGTACTGGACACCTCCGCCAGCTTCACGGTCGCGGCCTGGGTGAACCTGTCCAGCACCGCCGGCTTCGCCACCGCGGTCAGCCAGGACGGAACCACGGCCAGCGGCTTCTACCTCCAGTACTCGGGCGCGGACAACCGGTGGGCGTTCGCCAGGGTGGCCGCCGACGCGACCGACCCGGCCTCGGCCCGCGCGCTGTCGCCGTCCGCGCCGGCGGTGGGCAGGTGGACGCACCTGGCCGGCGTGCACGACGCGGCGGCCGGCCTGCTCCGGCTGTACGTCGACGGCCGGCCGGCCGGAACGGCGCCGTTCACCACCCCCTGGAAGGCCGGTGGGCCGCTGGTGATCGGCCGGGGCCGGTACAACGGCGCCGCCGTCGACACCTTCCCCGGCGCCGTCGACCAGGTCCGGGCCTGGAGCCGCGCCCTCTCCGACACCGAGATCAGGGTCCTGACATGAGGCCGGCGTGCGTGCGTCGACCAGCTCGGCCCTACGGCAGCAGGACGTCGAGGAACGGGTTCGTGAAGACCCGGTGCGGGTCGGCCCCGTCCAGGGTGGACAGTGCCGCGTCCCAGCTCGGGTCGGGGCCGGCGCGGTAGGCGGCCGGGATCGTGCCGGTGAGGGTGGGCAGGTCCGACCAGGCCGCCTCGGCGGTGTAGGCGAAGCCCTTGGACCACTCCGGCCGTACCGCCGTGCCGTAGGTCGCGAACAGGTGCTGCTCCAGCTCCCGGTAGAAGCGCGGGGCGGCCGGCGTCGTCGGCAGCGTGAGGACGTCCAGCCAGACCGCCGTGTCCCACTCCGGGTGGTCGGCGCGCGGCCGCAGCGCCGACAGCGCGGGCGGCGCCGCCCCGCTCACGCCCACGTCGGCGGGCACGTCGAGGCCGGTCACGCGGATCTCGACCGGCCCGTTCACCGGGTACTCGCCGGCGGCGGCGTACGCGGCCAGCCGGTCGGTGAAGAACGCCGTGAAGTCGCTCACCACCGCCTGCACCCCGGCACGGGCGGTGAGCACGGCGTACCCGTTGGCGGCCATCCGCAGCGTCGTCGGCCGCACGTACCGGAGCAGGTCCCGGGACGCGCCCCACAGGTCGGCGGACACGGTCGCGGTCAGCCCGGCCGCGGCGGCGTCGTACTGCGCCTGGCCGAACGCGGGCGCCAGGTACCACTGCCCGCTGACCAGCAGGCCGGCCAGGTCGGCGACCGGCTTCGGGACCGTGTCGGAGAACGGGTAGTTGTACGGCCCGGTCACCGGCCGTGACGTCAGTGGCCGGTCGGGCGCCAGGCTCCACACCTTCAGCCACGGCTTGCCGGTGAACGGGAACCAGATCGCCTCCGCCCGCCCGGCCGCGTCCAGGAACCCGGCGAACGTCCGCCCCGCCGACCCCGGCGCGGCGAACAGCTCGGCCGCCGAGATGTCCACGTAGCTCTGGCAGCGCAGCGTGCGGTCCGCGCCCACCCGCAGGGTCAGCTCGGTGATCAGGCTGCGGCCCAGCGGGGTGAGGAACGCGGCGCAGTCCGGGTCGGACCGGTCGAGGGTGCGCAGCGCGTACCGGCCGGCCGCGCCGTCCCAGGCCACGACGGTGATCGAGGTGACCAGGTCGCTGAGCGAACCGTACGTCTGGCCGGGCACCGGCGCCTCTCCGGCCGCCGGCACCGCCGTGCCGTGCGCGTCGATGGCGACCGTCCCGCCGACCGACAGGTCGCCGGGCGCGGGCGTGGCGGCGAGGCCGTACCCGGCCTGGCCGGCGAACTCCAGCAGCGCGTCCAGCGACGCGCCCGCCTCCGCCCGGACGCCGACACCGGTGCCGGCGCCGGTGAGGGACAGCCCGGTCAGGTGCTGGGTCGTGTCGACGAGGACGACGTTGCCGCCGCAGTCCGCGCCGGCCGTGACGGTGAGCGGGGTCCAGCTGTGCCGGTGGCCGCGCCCGCGCACCGCGTACCCGTGCTGCCACGCCCAGTTGACGACCGCGACGACCTCGTCGGCGGTGCGCGGCGCGCAGGTCCAGACGCCGGGCACGGTGAGCGCGCCGGCCCAGTTCTGGTACGTCTCCTGGTACCGGTCCAGTGGGAAGTCCACCGGCGCGGCGCAGCCCGCCGGCCCCGCCGTGGCCGGGCGCGGCGCGGCCGCACCCGCCACCACCAGTCCGGCCGTGCCTGCCAGGAAGCGCCTGCGGGAGAGCCTCATCGGGTGCTCCGGGGGTCGCCGGGGGAGCCGTCGGCGTTCAGGGTAAGCGGATCGGGCGGTTTCCACGTACCGCGCGGCCGGCCGGTTCACCGAACGGACCGTTGCCTTCATCTCACCTTCCGTGGTGAACGGCGGGCCGGTCGCCGCGCGTGTGCTGCTCGACGTCGGCGCGCAGGGCACCGACTCGACCACTGGAGGTACCACGATGAGCCGCATCTCGCGGGGGGTCGTCGCGCTCGGCGCGGCGGCGGCCGTGCTCGCCGTCGCCGGTACGGCGCTTGCCGACCCCGGCCACGACACCCACACCACCATGCCCGGCATGACACCCGCGTCCGCGCCCGGCGGCGAGCCGGCGGTGTTCCTGTCGGCCGTGCTGGAGGGCCGCAACGAGGTCCCGACACCGGGCGGCCCCGCCGTCGGTGACCCGCACGGCAAGGCCGTCGAGGTGCTCCGGATCCAGGGCGACAAGGTGTCCTACGCGATCCGCTGGCAGAACCTGGGCACCCCCACCGCCGGCCACGTCCACCAGGGCGTGACCGGGAAGAACGGCCCGGTCGTGATCCCGTTCTTCGCCCCGCTGCCGGCCACCGCCCGCGCGGTCACCGGCACCGTCACGGTGGCCGACGCGAACCTGCTCACCGCCCTGCGCACCAACCCGGGCGGCTTCTACGCCAACCTGCACACGGCCGCGTTCCCCGGCGGCGCGGTGCGCGGCCAGCTGCACGCGTCCAGGCCGGTCGATCTGAACGGCGTGCTGCGCGCCGGCTCCCTCGCGGCGCTGATGGACGGCGGCCAGGAGGTGCCGGTGGCCGGCAAGCCGCCGGTCGGCGACCCGGCCGGGCACGCGACCGCGTTCCTCCGGGCCGACCGCAACCGGGTGGACTACGCCTTCAGCTGGTCCGGGATCGGCGCGCCCACCGAGGGTCACGTGCACCAGGGCGCGGTCGGGACGAACGGGCCGGTGGTCGTCGCGCTGTTCGACGCGCCCGGCGGGCTGCCGGCCTCGGTGACCGGCCTGGCCGGCGTCGCCGGCCCGGTGAAGGGCAACCTGGTCAGCCAGATCGCCCACCACCCCGGCGGCTTCTACGCCAACCTGCACACCGCCGCGTTCCCCGGCGGCGCCGTCCGCGGCCAGCTGTTCTCCACCACCGGCCGGCACTGACACTCTGGTCCTTCGACCGGTACGCCCCGCCGGCCCGTTCGGCGGGGCGTACCGCCGTGTCAGGCCCGCCGGAGGCCGGCGGCCTCCGCGTACCTGTCGCGCAGCCGCCGCCACCGGCCCGGCTGCCACTCACCCGACCCGCCGGCCAGGACCGCGGCCAGCGCGTCGAGGTGCGAGTGCCAGCCGGCGGCCAGCTCCGGCGTCCGGTCCCGGACCGGCAGCACCTGGGTGAGCACCAGCGTGCAGGCCGCGTCGCCGTCCGGCCGCAGCTCCCAGCGCAGCAGGCTTTCCGGCGCGTCCGGGCTGCTCCACGTGTACTCCAGCAGCGTGGGCGGCTCGGCCCTGGTGACCGTGCCGTGCGCGGTGGAGTCCTCGAAGCGGAACGTGTACTCGCCGGCGCTGCCGAGGTCACGGTCGCACGCGGCCAGCCAGCCCGCCAGCCGTTCCGGCCGGGTCAGCGCCGCCCACACCCGTTCCACCGGATGGCGGAGCGCCCGCTCGAAGCGCAGCTCGTACCGGCCGTCCCCGGTGCCGTTCACCGTCCCGTCCATGCGGCGAGTATTGCCAGACGGCTATATGCCTGTCAAGGCACTCATTACCCTCGACAGCGTGCTGACCACGTCCTTCGAGGTACTCGACTGGCGCAGGCGGGTGCACGCGCTGTACGCCGCCGTCCGCGCCGAGGCCGATCCGCCGTCCGCGCACGCGATCTGGCGGGTCGGGCGGGAGGATCTCTTCCGTACCCATCCCGCCTCCCCGCTCGCGCCCGGTCACCGGCTGGCGTACGCGCCGTACGACCCGGCCCTGCGGTGGGTACTGCCGGTGGCGGAGGCGCCGCCGGAACGGCGGGAGGTGGACACCGCGACCGACGGGGTGGTGCCGTTCGAGCGGGTCGGCCGGCTCGACCTGGGCGCGCTCGGCACGCTGCAGGTGTGGTGGCTGGACTCCTACGGCGGCGGCGTGTTCGTCCCGCTCAAGGACGCCACCGCCGGGCCGACCAGCTACGGCGGCGGCCGGTACCTGCTCGACACGGTCAAGGGCGCCGACCTCGGCGGCGACCGCGACGCGCTGGTCGTCGACCTGAACTTCGCCTACAACCCGTCGTGCGCGTACGACCCGGCCTGGGTGTGCCCGCTCGCCCCGCCCGGCAACACGCTCGCGGCGCCGGTCCACGCTGGCGAGCTGCTGCCCGTCCCCGGTTAGGGCGGGTTCACCGCGCGAGGTGGTCCCGCAACGCGTCGAGCGGGCTGTCCCAGTCGCGGGCGAGCGCCGCCAGGAACTGCTGCGCCACCTGCATGGGGGCGGAGCGGAGCCGGTAGCGCACCCGCCGCCGCTCGCCGGGCTCCGCCGTGACCAGGCCGGCCTCGGTGAGCAGGGCCAGATGCTTGGCGATCGCCTGCCGGGTGATCGGCAGGCGACCGGCGAGGTCGGTGGCGGTCGCGGGACCGCCCGACGCCAGCGCGGCCAGGATGGCGCGCCGGGTCGGGTCGGCCAACGCGATGAAGACCTGTTCGGCCACGGCCTCGATGTCAGGCGGCATCGAGGTAGTCAACCAGTTCGCCGAGCTCGCTCGCCCAACCCTGGACATTGCCGTCGAACGCCTTGCGGCGCAGGTCCTCCGGCAGCTGCGCGAAGCCGGTCTCGACCACGGTCAGCCGGGTGCCGGCCCCGACCGGTTCGAGGGTGAACTCGACGTAGGTGCGGCGCGGGTCCTCCTCGGGCAGCCCGTAGATGGTCCACGTGAAGCCGAACACCGTCGGCTCCTCGACCCGCTCGACCCGCATGTTGGCGACGTAACCCTCCTCGTTCCACGTCATCCGCGCCGCTCCGCCGGGCCGCAGGTCGATCGTGGCCTCGTCGCCGAACCAGCTGCCCAGGCCCTCGGCCGTGGTGAGCGCGGTCCACACCTTGGTCGGCGGGTGCGCGATCTCGACGACGCGCTCGATCCGATCGGGGAATCCCATGACTGCCTCCATGCATAGCAACTGGCCGGTTGCTACACACTATGGCAACCATTCAGTTGCGTCAACTGTCGAGACGCAGGTCACTCAGCCGTAGGTGGGGTGCTGCGGCCAGCCCGGCGGGGAGTCCTCCCAGGCCTGCTGCCGGCCGTACGGCATGAGGTCGAGAATACTGTTGGCGAAGACGAGCCGGTCCACGCCGCGGGCGGTGGTGTTGTACGTCCGGTACACCTCCTCGCCGTCGCGCAGGAACACGCTGAGCAGGAAGCCCCCGCCGGCGCCGCAGTCGGCCGCGAACGAGGTGCCGTGCGAGGACACGAACGGCAGCGTCCAGCCGCGCCGCGCCTTGTACGCCTCGATCTGGGCGAGCGGCATGTTCGACACGGTCACCCAGGTGACGCCGTTCTCCGCCAGCCGGGGCAGCCCGGTCGCCGGCACGTTGTCGGTGAACCAGGTGCAGCCGGAGCAGTAGTCGTCCGGACCCAGGTCCATGAACTGGTAGACGGCCAGCTGGTCGCGGCCGTCAAAGAGGTCGAGCAGGGTCTTCGTGCCGTCCGGCGTGTCGAACGGGTAGTCGTTGGCGAACCTCACCATCGGCAGGCGGCGTCGCCGCGCGGCGATCGCGTCCAGTGTCCGGGTGGCTTCCTTCTCGGCCTTGAGCAGGTCGTCGCGCTCCCGCTGCCACTCCTCGGCCGTCACGATCGGCGGTTTCTCCATCCGCCGATCCTGCCACGCAAGCGTGCTGCAGAGGAACAACTACCACCCGGCACTTGGCCGTGTCTCGAAGTCATGTCGGTGTCCAGGTCTTGGCGGATTTCGGATCCCTGCTGTCACGATCAAGGAGTTGTGTCCGCGTTGTCGTGTGAAAACGCGGACACAACTCCTTGATCGTGGCGAGAGAGGCCGGCGGGTGGCGGGTTTCGGACCTCGCTGGCTACTTCGAAACACTGCCTAGCTTGAGTTTTAACCTGTGCGGCGTGGTCGGGGTGTGTGCGGTTTCGTCTTGTTGGTCGTGTTCGCGGTGACGATGTGGACGTCGTGGCGGGTGGCTGGCCGGTGGTTGGGGTGTCGGGCTGGGCGTCCTGGACCGGGTCGTGATGGTTTCGGTGCGCGGGCGGGACAGCCGGCTTTGGTGTGTAGGTGCCGAAATGTTCGGCGGACTCGGGCTGGTGTCAGCCGGTGTGGCGGGAGGGGTTTTTCCAGGGGCGTCGCAGGTCTGCGGCGAGGTGGCGGGCCAACCGCAGTTGGGTGTAGGCGGCCAGGATCAGCCAGGTCCACCGGTCGGCTGCCTCGGGAGTCCGAAGTTTCGGGCACGTCCAGCCCAACGTCTGCTTGAGTAGGCGGAAGGTGTGCTCGATGTCGAAGCGATGCAGGAATGTTTGCCAGAGCAGATCGATTTGGTGGGGGTCCAGGTCGATGCCGGAGTGCCACAGCCACACCGGTTTCGGGGTTGCTCCGGACGGGAGCCGGTCAACCTCCAAGCGCACCACCGTGCCTTCCAGGATCGGCAGTTTCCCGGCGTGGGCGGTCCAGGCGGTGCGGTGGGTCAGGCGGGGGTGCAGCCGGTTCCACGCGCGGGCCAGTGCCGGGCCGTAGAGGCGGGTGTCGGTGTGGGTGGTGACCTCAGGGGTGCCCCAGGTGGCCGGGTCGGCGAAGACGAACTCGCCACCATGCCGGCGGGGCCGCCCGGTCATGCCCGGGCTGCGGGGTGGGGCCGCGCGGCGAAAGACACGATCGGAACGCAGCCGGACCAGCACCGCCACTGGCAGGTCGCCCAGCACGTATGACAGGCGAGGACCGTCGTAGCCGGCATCGGCCACGATCAGGATGTCCGGATCCCCAGCCCGCCAATGCCCCACCCTGATCAGGCTGGTCACCACCCTGCGCAGTTGGGTAGCGGTCACATTCGCAGCGTCATCACCGGGCGCCAGGCGGACAGCGTCCAGCGGCGCGGTCCAGGAACTGCGCCCGGCTTCCAGCGCGACCACCACCGAGTACGGCCAGCCCGGAACCATCTGGTGGGTGTCCTTGCCGCGCCCGTAGGTATGGCACAAGATCCGGCCCGGTGAGGTGTGCGCTTCCGGACGCAGCCAGCAGGTGACGTCCACCGCCAACACCAGCCGGCCCCCGCCCGCACGAGGCAGCGGACCGCTGATCACAGCATCGCGGAGCCGATCGACATCCAGCCGGCCGTGCGCCAGTCCCGCATACAACCCGCCATGCCCGCGACGATGCTCACCAACCAGCGACAACTCGACCAGCGACCGGACCGGCCCCTGCGCGCACAACACCGCATCGGCCAGCTCGAACAACGCATCCGCCCGCGCGGTAAGACACTGGTAGAACTCCTGGCGGAACCAGGCCAGATCCCCGACTGCACCGGCCCGACCGGTGTCGTGCACACTGATCAACTGAAGCCCTTGGTGTGATCGTCTCTCTGTCGCAAGAGGACATGATCAACCAAGGGCTTCACTCATGACCAACCCGGGGCCAAGCACCGCCCCCGGCGGTTAAAACTCAAGTTAGGCAGTGTTTCGAAGTAGCCGGGCGGGACGTACCCCGACATCGTGCACGGTTCGAGCTTCGTCATGGCCGTGACGCTGGGCCGGTCCGGACCGCGGGCCCGCACCCTGCTCACCTACTCCGAGTCGGCCAACCCGGCCTCCCCGCACCACGCCGATCAGACCCTGCTGTTCGCCAGGAAGCAGTGGGTCATCGACCGCTTCACGGAGAGCGAGATCCGTTCCGACCCCGCCCTCCGCACCACCACCCTGCACCCGGAGTGACGAGCCGCCGGGCCGGCGGTCCTCTGCCGGGCCGCCGGCCCGCCGGTCACTGAGTGCGCGGGCTGGTGGTGCTCGCCGCTACCTGCCGCCGCCGCTGATGCCGGCGGGAGCCGCGGCGCTGCCGCCACCGCCGCCGACGATGGCGGCTGGAGCGGTGCTGCCGCCGCCGATGCCGGCGTGGTCGACGTGCCCCATGGTGGCCGACGCGGCGGTTGGTGCGCCGAGCACCACCGCCGCCGCGGCGAGGGCGATCACGATCAAGCCTGTTCTCCTGCGCATGGGCTTTCCGCCTTAGCTGATATGGACGGTGCGCACGTAACATTGACCGGAACCGCTGAACACGTACTGGACCGGTGCTGAAACATCTGGACGGACGGCGAGGGCGGTAGGCGGCATGCAGATCCAGGTGCTCGGTCCGGTCCGGGCATGGCGGGACGGCGAGGAGATCGACCTCGGGTCGGCCGGGCGGCGGGCCGTCCTCGCGCTGCTGGCGATGGCCGGCGGGCAGCCGGTCACCCGCGGCGAGCTGGTCGACGCGCTTTGGGGCGACCGGTCGCCGGCCAGCGCGACGAACGTCATCCAGACTCACGTGAAGCACCTGCGCCGGGTGCTGGATCCGGCCAGGCGGCGGCACGCGCCCAGCGCGGTGCTGCCGGCGGTGGGCGACGGGTACGCGCTGCGGCTGCGCGCCGACCAGCTCGACCTGGTCAGGTTCCGACAGCTGACCGGCTCGGCGGCCGAGGTGCGGCGGTCGGGCGACCAGCGCCGTGCCGCCACCCTGCTCGGCCAGGCGCTGCGGCTGTGGCAGGGCGCGCCGCTCGCCGACCTTCCGCTGCTGTCCACGCACCCGAAGGTGGTGGCGCTGTCCGGCGAGCGGAGGGCGGCGCTGCTGGCCTTCTCCGACGCGATGGTCGCGCTCGGCGAGGCCGACGGCGCGCTCGCCCCGCTCGCCGAGGCGGCGGCCGCCGAGCCGTTGGACGAGGCGGTCCAGGCGAGACTGATCCGGGCGTACCAGGCGGCCGGCCGCCAGGCCGCCGCCTTCACCGTCTACCGGACCACCCGCCAGCGGCTCGCCGACGAGCTGGGCATCGCGCCGGGCGCGGAACTGGTGGCCGCGCACGCCGCCCTGCTCGAGGAGACCCCGCACCCGGAACCGCCGACCCGGGACGAGCCCGAGGCGGGCGGCGCCGACACCGGTACCGCCGCCACGCCGCCGAACCGCCGGCCGCGCCGGCCCGTACCGGCGCAGCTCCCCGCCGACGTGCCCGGCTTCACCGGCAGGACAGCCGAACTCGACCAGCTGGCCCACCTCGCCGGCACCGACGGTGGCGACAACCCGGCGCGTCCCACCGCGGCGGTGACGGTGGCGGTCTGCGGTACCGCCGGGGCCGGCAAGACGGCTCTGGTCACGCACTGGGCGCACCAGGTCAGGGAGCGGTTCCCGCACGGCCAGCTGCACGTCGACCTGCGCGGCCACGATCCGGACCAGCCGGTGCCGCCGGAGGAGGCGTTGAGCAGGTTCCTCGCCGCGCTCGGCGTCACCGGCGAGGAGGTGCCGCTCGACCTGGAGGAACGCGCGGCCAGGTACCGCACCGAGCTGACCGGCCGGCGGATGCTGGTGGTCCTCGACAACGCCGCCTCGGTCGAGCAGGTCCGCCCGCTGCTGCCCGGTACCCCGTCCTGCGTCGCGGTGGTGACCAGCAGGGACAGCATGCCCGGGCTGGTGGCGCTGCACGGCGCGCGCCGGATCGACGTCGGCCAGCTGCCGCCGCCGGACGCGATCGAGCTGCTGCGCCGGCTGGTGGGGGAGCGGGCGGACGCCGAGCCGGCGGCCGTGGCCGCACTGGCCGACCAGTGCGCGCGGCTGCCGCTGGCGCTGCGGGTGGCCGCCGAGCTGGCCACCTCCCGGCCCGGCACGTCACTGGCCGAGCTGGTGGGCGAGCTGGCCGACCGGCAGCACCGGCTGGAGCTGCTGGACGCCGGCGGCTACGACCGCGCGGCCGTGCGCACCGTCTTCTCCTGGTCGTACCAGCACCTGCCGGCCGACGCGGCCCGCGCGTTCCGGCAGCTCGGCCTGGCGCCGTTCCCCGATCTCGACCCGTACGCGGCCGCCGCGCTGCACGGCACCACCGTCGACGAGGGCCGGCGGCTGCTGCGCCAGCTCGGCCGCGCCCACCTGGTCCAGCCGGCCGGCGCGGGCCGGTTCGGGATGCACGACCTGCTGCACGCCTACGCCGCCGAGCTCGCCGCCGCCGAGGACGCCGACACCGAGCGCGCGGCCGCGCTGGCCAGGCTGCTCGACCACTACCTGGCCACCACCGGGGCGGCCATGGACGTGCTGTACCCGGCCGAGCGGCACCACCGGCCGACCATCGCCGCACCCGCCACCCCGGTCCCGCCGCTCGCCGACCCGGCCACCGCCCGCGGCTGGCTGGACGCCGAGCGGCCCAACCTGGTCGCGACCTGCTCGTTCGCCGCCGTCCACGGTTGGCCCGAGCACGCCGTCGGCCTCGCCGCCACGCTGTACCGCTACCTGGAGGGCGGCCACCACACCGACGGGCTCACTGTCCACACCCACGCCCTGCACGCCGCCGAGAAGGCCGGCGACACCCGTGGCCAGGCCCTCGCGCTGACCAACCTCGGCGCCGTGCACCGGCTGCTCGGCCGCTACCCGCAGGCCACCGAGCACTGCGAGCGCGCGCTCGCCCTGTACCACCGCGACAGCGACCACCTCGGCGAGGCACGCGCCCTGTCCAACCTGGCGATCGTGGACGAGCGGCTGGGCAGGAACACCCCGGCCCTGGAGCGGTACGAGCGCGCCCTCGCCCTCTACCAGGAGGCCGGCGACCGGTACGGCGAGGCGTCCACCCTGAACAACATGGCGTCGGTGTACGGGGCGTTCGGCCGCGACGACGTGGCCACCGAGCGGTACCGGCGCGCCCTCGCCCTGTACCGGGAGATCGGCGAGCGGGCCGGCGAGGCGATCGCGCTGGCCAACCTGGGCATGTTCGACGAGCAGGCCGGCCGCCACCGGGAGGCCGCCGCCCACCTGGAGGAGGCGCTGGTCCTGTTCCGCGAGCTGGGCCACCGGTACGGCGAGGCGGGCACCCTCAACGGCCTCGGCGACGTGCGGGCCCGGCTCGGCGACCACCGGCAGGCCGCCGCCCACCAGGCGCGGGCGCTGGCCCTGTTCCGCGAGCTCGGCCACCGGTACGGCGAGGCGAGCGCGCTCAACGGCCTCGGCGAGGCCCTGCACGGCGAGGGCGACCTGGGCGGGGCGATCACCAGGTACGACGGCGCGCTGGCCATCGCCGTCGAGACCGGCGACCGTGACGAGGAGGTCCGCGCCCACACCGGGCTGGCCCGCGCGTACGAGGGCGCCGGCGACCGTGCCGCCGCCCGCCGGCACTGGCGCCGCGCCCTGGAGCTGCACGCCGACCTCGGCTCACTAGGCGCCGACACGATCCGCGACCACCTCGCCGCCCACTACCCCGAACGCTAGTCGCGTCTCACCGGCCCGATCATGGGTACGTGCGGTCACGGAGGGGGGAGCATCGGTGAGCGTCGAGCTGGGTCGGCTGGATTCGCTCAGGGTCAGGGCCAGTTTCCGGGTGCGGACCTCGACGCTGGACATCCGCTCGCGAACCGGCGAACTGGTCGCCCGCCTGCGCAAGGAGGGGGCGGTGCGGGACCGGATCGCCTACGACCTGCTCACCGGCGCCGACCCCGGTACCCCCGCCGGCCGGATCACGGCGAGCGGCGCCCTCGACGTCGACGGCTCCCCACTCGGGATCGTGAACCTCACCGCCGGGAGCGTCCCCGACGACGAGGTCCACCCGCTGAAGGGTGGCCCGATCGCGCTGGTCGCGGCCAATCCCGCCAGCTGGGGCGTGGTGCAGCCCGGGCTGCCGCGGCTGTCCGGACGGCCCAGGGGGTTGGCGACCCGGCTGGTCTTCAACCGGTTCACCAGGGCGCTCGGCAACTTCGGGTTCGACACGTGGATCGCCGACTACGTGCTGCCCATGCGTTTCACCTACAGCGGCCGGGACTGCGCGGGGTTCACGATCACCAGGCACCGCGGGCGGGCGCGGTTCACCCTCGTCATCCACGACCCGCGGGTCGACCGCCGGGTGGCACTGGCAGCCCTGGTCGCCCTCATCCAGTTCGTCCTGGTCTCACCCGGCACCGACGCGGTGACGCTGCTCCGCCTGTTCCGGCGCCGCCGGCGTCCCCGCTAGTGCGGTGACCGCCAACGTTGCCGGGCCTCGCCGACCAGCCCGACTTGCCCCATTCGGCCCATCCTGCGTCACGATCAAGGAGTTGTGCCCGCGGTGTCGCATGAAAACGCGGGCACAACTCCTTGATCGTGACGTCCGGGGGTCCACCCCCGCACGCGTCAGCCGTCCGGCAACCCGGTGAACGTTGGTGGTCACCGCGCTAGGCGCGGGTCGCGGCGAGCACGTACAGCGGGACGGCCAGGAAGAACCGGCCGGTTCGGGCGCGTTCCGCCTGCTCGGCCGCCCACGCCCCGGCCCGGTCGTCGCTGACGGCGCCGGCCGAACGGGCCACCTGGACGAGCCGGTTCAGCAGGGACAGCATCCGGTCGTCGGTGAACACCGAGGTCCGCACCTCGATGGTGACGTCGGCGAAGCCGCTGTCCCGCAGCAGGGCGGGGAGCCGGCGCCCGATGTACGGGCTGGGCAGCTGGTCGACGCGGGCGTGGACGATGGCGCGGGTCAGCGCGGGGTCGTCGGAGTCGATCGCCAGGGTGTCCCAGTCCGGGTCGATGAGGACGATCCGGCCGCCCGGAGCGAGCACCCGCCGGGCCTCGGCCACCGCGCGGTCCGGCGCGGCCAGGTCGTGGAACACCTTGTCGGACCGGTACCCGGCGAGCGAGCCGTCGGCGAGCGGCAGCTCCTCGGCGCTGCCGAGCAGGAACTCGCGCCCCGGCCACCGCTGCCGGGCCGCGGTCACCATGTCCTCGCTCGTGTCGACGCCGACGGGCCGGGCGCCGCGTTCGGCGAGTTCCTCGACGGCCCACCCACCACCGCAGCCGACGTCGGCGACCGCCTGCCCCGCCGCCAGCCGCAGCAGGTGGTAGGAGTGCGCGCGCAGTTCGCGGGCGCCGGGCGTCGTCTCGGTGGTGTCGAGCCGCTGGAGTAGCGAGGTGGTGGCTGTCTGGTTCGGCATGCCCGCCAGTCTGCGACTTCAGGTGGACTTGAAGTCAAGCGACGGCGGCTTGACAGATACCCCATAGGGGTACCTAGTATCGGGGTGTCCGGAGAGCCTTCGAACGAGGAGAGCCCACGATGAGTACGTCCACCGCGCAGACCGTGGCGACCTACACCGTCAGCGGCATGACCTGCGGTCACTGCGTCAGCTCGGTCACGGCCGAGGTGAGCGCGATCCCCGGTGTCGCCCACGTCGACGTCGACCTGCCGACCGGCGTGGTCACCGTCACCAGCGCGGCGCCGCTGCCGGAGGCCGCGGTGGCCGCCGCCGTCGCCGAGGCCGGGTACGAGCTGGTGGCCCCGGAGGCCGGCGCCGTGGGGGAGAGCTGCTGCGGGAGCTGCCACTGACGTCGACCGGCCGCCACCCGCGAGGAGATCAACGATGAACACCCTCACCAGAGTCGCCGCCTTCGGCGCCGGGATCGTGCTGGTATTCGCCCTGGCGTACGGGGTCGGCGAGGCCGCCGGGCCGATCGGCGCCGCGCCGCCACGCCACGACGCGCACGGCGCCGACCACGGCGGAGGCGGCGTCGAGGTGCCCGGTGGCCTCCAGGTCTCCCAGCGGGGATACACCCTGGTCCCGGCCACCACGGCGCCGGCCGCCGGCCAGCCGGTCGACTTCCGGTTCCGCGTCCTGCGGCCGGACGGCAGCCCGCTGACCCGGTACTCCGTCGAGCACGACAAGCGGCTGCACCTGATCGTGGTCGGCCGGGACCTGTCCGGGTTCCAGCACGTGCACCCCGTGCTGGCCGCGGACGGCAGCGGCACCTGGAGCGTGCCGCTGACCTTCGCCCAGCCGGGCGCGTACCGGGTGTTCGCCGACTTCACGCCGGCCGGCGACCCGGGCGGCGGCCTGACCCTGGGTACGGACGTGACCGTGGCCGGGACGTACGCGCCGCGCCCGCTGCCCGCGCCGGCCCGCACCGCGACCGTCGACGGGTACACCGTCACCCTGGCCGGCGACCTGACCGCCGGCTCCGGCAGCATGGTGACGCTGTCGGTCAGCCGGGACGGCCGGCCGGTCACGGACCTGGAGCCGTACCTCGGCGCGTACGGCCACCTGGTCGCGCTGCGCGCCGGCGACCTGGCCTACCTGCACGTCCACCCGGACGGCGGGCCTGGCGACGGCCACACCCCGGCCGGGCCGCGCATCGCCTTCCACGCCGAGGTGCCCAGCGCCGGGGACTATCGCCTCTACCTGGACTTCAAGCACCGGGGCAGGGTCCACACCGCAGAGTTCACCGCCACGGCGGGGAAGGAGTAGCGCCGCGATGGAGACCACCACCGGGCTCGCCCGGGGCCGCCAGATCGAGCTGTCCGTCAGCGGCATGACCTGCGCCTCCTGCGCCAACCGCATCGAGCGCAAGCTGAACAAGCTCGACGGCGTGACCGCCACGGTGAACTTCGCCACCGAGAAGGCCAAGGTCACCTACGCCGACGGCGTCACCGTCGAGGACCTGGTCGCCGAGGTGGAGAAGGCCGGCTACACGGCCGCGCCGCCCGCCCCGCCGGCCCCCGCCCCCACCGCCGAGGCCGGCGACGACGACGGCGGGCGGCTCCGGGCGCTGCGGGACCGGCTGCTGGCCGCCGCGGTGCTCACCGTGCCGGTGGTCGTGCTGGCGATGGTGCCGCCCTGGCAGTTCCGGTACTGGCAGTGGATCAGCCTGGCGCTGGCCTGGCCGGTGGTCGCCTACGGCGGCTGGCCGTTCCACCGCGCCGCCTGGACCAACCTCAGGCACGGCACGTCCACGATGGACACCCTGGTGTCGATGGGCACCCTCGCGGCGCTGGGCTGGTCGGTGTACGCGCTGCTGTGGGGCACCGCCGGCGAGCCCGGCATGACCCACCCGTTCAGCCTCACCATCGCCCGCGGCGACGGCAGCGGCGACATCTACCTGGAGGCCGCCGCCGGGGTCACGACGTTCATCCTGGCCGGCCGGTACTTCGAGGCCCGCGCCAAGCGGCGGTCCGGGGCGGCGCTGCGGGCCCTGCTCGCACTCGGCGCCCGCGACGCCGCCGTGCTCCGCGACGGCCGGGAGCAGCGCGTGCCCGCCGACCAGCTCGCCGTCGGCGACCTGTTCGTGGTCCGGCCGGGGGAGAAGATCGCCACCGACGGAACCGTCGAGGAGGGCACCTCGGCCGTCGACGCCTCGATGCTCACCGGCGAGTCCGTACCGGTCGAGGTCGGGCCCGGCGACACGGTCGTCGGCGCGACCGTCAACGCCGGCGGCCGGCTGGTGGTGCGCGCCACCCGGGTCGGCGCCGACACCCAGCTCGCCCAGATGGCGCGGCTCGTCACCGACGCCCAGAACGGCAAGGCGGCGGTGCAGCGGCTCGCCGACCGCGTGTCCGGGGTCTTCGTCCCGATCGTGATCGCCCTGGCCGTCGCCACCTTCGGCTTCTGGTGGGGTGCCGGCAGCGGGCTGGCCGCCGCGGTCACCGCCGCCGTCGCCGTGCTGATCATCGCCTGCCCCTGCGCCCTGGGCCTGGCCACGCCGACCGCGCTGCTGGTCGGCACCGGGCGCGGCGCGCAGCTCGGCATCCTCATCAAGGGCCCCGAGGTGCTGGAGAGCACCCGGCGGGTGGACACGATCGTGCTGGACAAGACCGGCACCGTGACCACCGGGCGGATGGCGCTGACGGCCGTGCACGCGGCCGCCGGCGAGGACCCCGATGAGGTGCTGCGGCTGGCCGGCAGCCTGGAGAACGCCTCCGAGCACCCGGTCGCCGCCGCGATCGCCACGGCCGCCCGCGAGCGCACCGGCGAGCTGCCGGTACCCGCCGACTTCGCCAACGTGGCCGGCCTCGGCGTGCGGGGCGCGGTCGACGGCCACGCCGTCCTGGTCGGGCGGGCGAAGCTGCTCGCCGACCGGGCCCTGCCGCTGCCGCCCGAGCTGGCCGGGGCGATGGCGGCGGCCGAGGCCGAGGGGCGTACCGCGGTCGTCGTCGGGTGGGACGGCCGGTCCCGCGGCGTGCTGACCGTCGCCGACACGGTCAAGCCCACCTCGGCGGAGGCGGTACGCCGGTTCCGCGCCCTCGGCCTCACCCCGGTGCTGTTGACCGGCGACAACGCCACCGTCGCCGGCTCCGTCGCCCGCCAGGTCGGCATCGACGCCGAGCGGGTCATCGCCGAGGTCATGCCCGGCGACAAGGTGGACGTGGTGGCCCGCCTCCAGCGCGAGGGCAGGGTCGTCGCCATGGTCGGCGACGGCGTCAACGACGCCGCCGCCCTGGCCACCGCCGACCTGGGCATCGCGATGGGGACCGGCACGGACGTGGCCATCGAGGCCGCCGACCTGACCCTGGTACGCGGTGACCTGCGGGTCGCGGCCGACGCCATCCGGCTGTCCCGGCGCACCCTCGCCACCATCAAGGGCAACCTGTTCTGGGCCTTCGCCTACAACGTCGCCGCCCTGCCGCTGGCCGCCGCCGGCCTGCTCAACCCCATGCTCGCCGGCGCCGCCATGGCCTTCTCCTCGGTGTTCGTCGTCACCAACAGCCTGCGGCTGCGCCGCTTCCGCCCGCTGCGCGACGGCGACACAGCCTCGGTTCGTGCGGCCGCCCAACGGTCCCTGCTCAGCCCCTGACGGGTCGGTACCTGGCGGCCGTGGTGTCCAGCCACGCGCTCCAGCGTGCGTACAGGGCGTCCTCGCCGGTCGGCTGGCCCTCGGGCGCGGGAAGGAAGCGGACGAATCCCTCGATGGCGGCGGGGAACTCGAAGTCGTCGTACAGCTGCTCGACGATCGAGAGCGGGTCCGGATAGTCGGTCCTGTGCTCGTACAGCCAGGCGAGCGCCAGGTACAGCCAGATCGTCGCGCGGTCCTCCCGCGCGGGGCCGGCCGTGGCGATCTCGCGGACGAGGTCCGGCACCCGGGCGAGATCGTCCGGCAGCAGAAGCGCCAGCTCCTGGTAGGCGGGCGGCGGGTCGGGGAGCACCCCGTACCCGCCGGCCGCCACCTCGACCGCGGCCGCCGGCCCGAGCCAGCCGTGCTCGTACCCGTACGCCAGCTCGCCGGGGGTGGGCAGCGACCTGGCGAGTACGAAGTCCGCGGGCAGCTGGAATTTGACCAGGTCGTGATTCATGGCTTGATGGGAATCCCATTGATGGTGCCGCCGCGGACGAACATCTGGTGGGTCAGCTGGTCGCCGTCCAGGATCCATTCGAAACGACCGGCGACGCCATTCACCTCGCCCGGGACCTGGATCAGCACCCGCTCTACTCCGTCACCGCCAGTGATGTTGAACACCGTACCATTCTCGGCGATGTCGTCGACGGCCCACGACGCGGAGCGGTGCCAGGCGTCGTCCTTCATCGCTGATCCGACCGGTTCGGCGCCTTCCACCAGTTCCTGCGCCTCGCCGGGCGTGGGCAGGCAGCCCGAATTGTGCACCAGGACCGGCGTCTCGCCGGCGAGCACGTAGTAACTGTGCGTGGTGTCGACGGTGAGGTTGTACGCGGTGAGGTCGGCGGTGTACGGGGTGGTGCCGGCCACCGTGACGAGGGTGCCGTCGGGTTCCCGGAGCTGGTCGCCGGCGCGCAGGTCGACCGCGTCGGTCCAGCGGTGGGTGGTGACGTCCCAGAACGGGTGGTGGTCGGTGGCGCGCAGGCTGCCGCCGCCGGTCATCGCGATCCGGACCATGGTGTGTGGCCCGCGGTGGCGGATCAGCGCGGTGACCGTCCGCGCCGCGGTCGCGCCCGTCACCGGGTCGGTCGCCAGCACCTTGTCGCCGACCCGGACGTCGCTGATCGGCTTGCTGCCGCCGCCGGCCATCTCGACGCGCGTGTCGGCGGTGAAGCTGTTGAGCGCGCAGATGTCGCCCAGCGCGGCCTCGTCCGCGGGCGCGGCCTCCAGGGCGTCGACCGCCTCCAGCCCGAGCTCCTCCTCGGCGCCGAAGCCGGTGACGAGCAGCGCGCCCTGGGCGCAGCCGTTGAGCGCGCCGCCCAGGTAGTCGCCCCAGGAGTGCTTGGTGCCGGTCAGCCAGCCCTTGAAGGCCTCGTACCCGGCGCCGATCGCGCAGGCGGCGGCGTACTGGACCCAGTTGCCGGACGGGTCGGTGTGGTCGGCCGGGTCGCCGGCGGCGTAGGTGTAGGCGTCGGTCTGGCCGGAGGCGTGCCCGACCGGGTCGGCGGAGAGGAACCGGTGCAGCGCCGGGGAGTAGTCGCGGGCGCGGTTGTCCTGGAGGCCGGCGGGCAGGTCCGGACCGGAGGGCCGGCCGGTGTACCGCAGCGGGTTGCCGTCGGTCGGGTTGTCGCTGCTGGCCGCGCCGAACAGGTTGTAGGTGTAGTCGCTGGTCGGGTTGCCGGCGAGGTCGGTGGTGGCGACGGTGGAGCCGAGCAGGTCGGGCAGCAGGTCCTGGGTGGTCGAGCCGGTGGTGGCGGTCAGCGGGTCGTCCAGGCCGGGGCCGTTCAGGTAGCTGGTGGCGCTGCCGCCGGCGGTGCGGGTGAGCAGCGCCTGCCCGGCGTACCGGTAGCTGGTCGTGCCGGCGGAGCCGCTGACACCGGCCAGCCGGTTGCCGGCGTCGTAACTGAGCGTCGCGCCGCCGCCGGGCTGGCTGACCCCGGTGAGCTGGCCGCGCGCGTTCCAGGTGTAGCCGGTCGTGCCGTCGGACAGCAGGTTGCCGGTGTCGTCGTAGGTCAGCGTGTGGCCGGAGACGGCGGTGAGCCGGTCGTCGGCGTCGTAGGCCTGCCCGCTCTCGGCCGCCGGCAGGGTGGTGCGGGCCCAGCTCCCGGTGTCGGCGATCCGCTGGTTGTCGGTGTCGTAGCTGTAGTTGAGGGTGCCGACGGTGCCGCCGCCGGCGGCGTAGGTGAGGCCGGTCAGCAGGCCGCCGTTGGTGTAACCGGGGGTGATGGTGACACCGCCGGGCAGGGTGCGGGAGGTCTGCCGGCCGGCGTCGTCGTATCCGTAGCTCACCTGCTGGCTGCCGCGGGTGATGGTCTTCAGCTGGCCGGCGTCGTCATACCCGTAGCTGGTGGTGGTCAGGCCGCTGGCGCTCGCCGTGACCAGCCGGCCGGCGTTGTCGTAGCTGTCGGTGATCGTGCCGGTGGAGTCGGTGGTGGTGACGGTGTTCGCCAGATCGTCGTAGCCGATGGCGATCGTCCCGGTCGCCGAGTCGGTCACGCCGGTCAGCCGGTCCGTCGCGTCGTAGCCGTAGGTGACGGTGGACTCCGCGCCGGTGCTGGTCTTGCCGTACGTCGCCGTGCTGCGCCGCTCGAGGTCGTCGTACCCGTACACGGTCAGGGTGCCGCGCCGGTCGGTGTAGTTCTGGATCTGGCCGTCGGGGTCGTAACTGTAGGTGTCGGTGTGGCCGAGCGGGTCGGTGCGGACCTGCACCCGGTCCATCACGTCCGGGGTGTACCGGGTGATGTGCTGGAGCGGGTCGGTGACGCTGGTCAGGTTGCCGTTGTTGTCGTACCCGAACCTGGTGGTGTTGCCGGCCGGGTCGGTCCGGGTCAGCGGCAGGTTGGCCGCGTCGTAGGCGACCGAGCCGGACAGCCCGGACGGCGCGGTGGCGACGATCGCGCGCCCCGCGGTGTCGCGGAACATCGTCGACGTGTGCCCGTCCGGGTCGGTGACGCCGGTGAGCAGCCCGTCGGTGTAGGCGTAGCTGGTGGTGTGGTGGAGCGGGTCGGTGCTGGTCCTCAGCGTGCCGTCCGGGTTGTACGCGTTGACGGCGCTGTGGTGCAGCGGGTCCTCGACGGTGGCCAGGTCACCGGCCGGCGTCCAGGTCAGCGTGGTGGTGTGGCCGAGGGCGTCGGTGACCGTGTCGGCCCGGCCGAACGGGCCGTTGAAGGTGGCGCCGGTGGAGTACTTCGCCGGCGTGCCGTCCCTGAACGTCGTCTTCGTGACGTTGCCGAACTCGTCGTAGAGGTAGCTGGTGGTGTGGCCGAGCGGGTCGGTGACCGCGCTGACCAGCCCGGTGGCCGGGTCGCGGGTGTAGGTGGTGGTGCGTTGCCGCGCGGTGCCGGGCGCGCCGGTGGTGGCGGTGACCATCCCGCGGTTGTCGAAGGTGTCGCGGGTGACGTGCCCGGCCGGGTCGGTGGTCCGAGTGGCGGTGACCTTGCCGTCCCCGTCCACGGTGTAGTCGAAGGTGTAGTGGCCGCCGTCGGCGAGGGTCTGCTGGTGCACCAGGCCGTTGCCGTCGTAGCTGTTGGTCAGGGCGGTCTGGCCCTTGGCGTCGACCACGCTGGCCAGCAGGCCGGTGGTCGGGTCGTAGTTGTAGGTGGTGGTGTGGTTGTCGACGTCGGTGACGGTGTGCAGGTGCCCGGCCGTGTCGTAGCCGTAGGACACCTGCCGGCCGGCGTTGTCGGCGACCTTGGTGGTACGCCCGTTCGCGTCCGCGCTGTAGTCGAGCCAGAAGCCGTGCGGGGAGCGGACGGAGGTGACCGGGCCGACGTAGGACCCGAAGGTGTTCTTCTCCGCCCGGATCACGACCAGTGTGTTGCCGTGCGCGTCCCGGATCTGCTGGAGCGGCGCCATCTCGCCGAAGACGAGGGTGGTGCCGCTGGTGAGGTTGACGTCCCAGCCCAGGCCGTTCCAGTACATCCGGGACCGGTAGAACGGGCCCGAGGAGACCTGGCTCTCCATGACCGCGTCGATGTAGCCGGTGCCGGGCGAGATCCGCGCGTAGTGGACCTGGCTGCCGTCGGCCAGGTTGAGGTCGGCGACCTGCCACTGGTTGGTGGAGGACAGGAACATGTCGTAGGTGTCGTCGGTGCCGACACCCTCGGGCCGCTGGTTGCCGTTCGGGTCGGTGTCGCCGGAGTTGTAGGCCCGGTCCAGGTCGAGCGGGATGACGTCGGGCAGCGCCAGGTCGGTCTGGTGCAGTTGCAGCAGCCCGGTGCTGGTGTCGACCGGGTCGCCGTGCAGCAGCTTGTCCCAGAACCCGCCCTTGTCCGCGGGCTTGCGGCCGTCGGTGGTGTTGAACATCGCCCCGTCGAAGTCGTGCAGCACGGTCCCGCTGGCCGGTACGACCTGGGCGCCCTTCGTGTCGACGGTGCCGCGCCCGTAGCTTTCCCAGCCCTCGCCGGCCTTCTCGTAGTGCCAGAAGCTGGCCAGCGTGCCGGGCTTGTCATGCAGGTAGTTCGGGTACACCACCTGCACGTCCCCGCCGGTCACCACACCGCCGGCGGGTTGCACGGTGAAGAAGATCGGGATCTGCACGCCCGGCGGCATCGGGATCGGGGTCCGGTCGATCGGGATCGGCGTGATCCCGAGCTTGCGCACCGGCTTGCCGTCCACATCGGTGATCCGCGCGCCGGCCGGGATGTGCACCTCCAGCCCCGGCACCTTCGGCGTGGTGAGCACCACCGGCCTGCTGACCGGCTCGTCGATCCGCACCTGCGCGGCGGTGTCGATCAGCGGCAGGTACGGGGTGTAGCCGAGGCCGTTGCGGCCCGCCTTCAGGCGCAGCCGGTAGCTGTACACGCCATGGTCGCGGTGACCCGGCCCGGCGGCCCGCCCGTCGATGACCAGCACCCGGGTGCCGCGCGGCAGCCCGTCCAGGGTGAACCGACCGTGGCCGTCGGTGATGGCGCTCAGCCCGTCCACCCGCAGGAGCACGTCCGCGAGGGGCTTGCCGGCGGTGTCCCGGACCACGCCGGTCAGCGAGGCCGGACCGCCGCCGGCGGCCGTACCGCGGTACACCCACCTCGGTGCGGCCTTCGGCGCCGCCGGTGCCTTCGGCGGCGGGGCGGACCGGCCCCCGCCGTGCTGCGGCTCGCCTCCGTCGACCACGGGCGCCGGCCGGGGCGGTGCCGGCGTCGGGAGGGCCGTCCGCGCGGCGGCGGCGGTGGCCCGGGTGAGGGTGACCGTGACGCTGCCGGTGGTGGTCTGGGCCGGGTCCACCACGATCGTGTAGGCGCCGCTCGCGGCGGTCGGGAACGTCCTCGTGTCCCCGGCCGTCGGCCCGAACAGGCTGGCCACCTGGCTGTTCGCCGGATCCCGGACGGTGAGCGACACGCAGCACGGGCTGGACGGGTAGGTGAGGGCCGTGACGGTCAGCGTCACCTGCTGGCCGGCCGTGCCGGTGAACGTGATCGCCCCGTCCTGCCCCACCGCCGAGGTGGACAGCGTGACCGCCGGCCCGCCGACCGTGGCCGCGGCGGTCGTGTCCGCCGGCACGGTGTACAGCGTCAGCATGGCGCTGCCGGTGCCGCCGTTGTACGGCGACAGGGTGATCGTGTCGGTGCCGGTCCCGTCGAGGGTGAAGGTGTCGAACAGCGGTTCGCCACCGCCGTAGCAGTAGCCGGTGTCGGTCGTGCCGGACGCGCTGGTGAACGTCCACGTCGAGCTGGTGTTGAGCCCGGTCATGGAGCAGGCCGCGTACAGCCGTTGCCCGGAGGTGGCGGCGAAGGTGAAGGTGGCGTGCTGGCCGGGCGCGCCGATCGTCGCCGTGGCGGCCTGCCCGTTCATGGCGGTGGAGACGTGCACGTCAGCGGGGACGGTGTAGAGCGTGAGCGCGGCGCTGCCGGTGGTGCCGTTGTACGGCGCGAGGGTGATCGTGTCGGTGCCGGTGGCGTCGAGGGTGAAGGTGTCGAACAGCGGTGAGCCGCCGCCGTAGCAGTAGCCGGTCTTGGTGGTGCCGGACGCGCTGGTGAACGTCCACGTCGAGCTGGTGTTGAGCCCGGTCATGGAGCAGGCCGCGTACAGCCGTTGCCCGGAGGTGGCGGCGAAGGTGAAGGTGGCGTGCTGGCCGGGCGTCCCGATCGTCGCCGTGGCAGGTTGGCCGTTCATGGCGGTGGAGACGTGCGCGTCGGCCGGCACGGTGTAGAGCGTCAACGTCGCGCTGCCGGTGCCGCCGTTGTACGGGGTCACGGTGATTGTGTCGGTGCCGGTGGCGTCGAGGGTGAAGGTGTCGAACAGCGGCGAGCCGCCGCCGTAGCAGTAGCCGGTCTTGGTGGTGCCGGACGCGCTGGTGAACGTCCAGGTCGAGCTGCTGCTCAACCCGGACAGCGAGCAGGCCGCGTACAGCCGCTGGCCCGACGTGGCGGCGAAGCTGAAGGCGGCGTGCTGGCCCGGCGTGGTGATGGTGGCGGTGGCCGGCTGGCCGTTCATGGCGGTGGTCACCTGCACGTCGGTCGGTACCGAGGACAGGGTGAGGGTGACCGTGCCGGTCTCGCCGTACGCGGGCAGGACCGCGATCGTGTCGGTGCCGGTCGCGTCGAGCGTGAAGGTGTCGAAGAGCGGATTGTCGTAGCAGTAGCCGGTGTTGGTCGTGCCCGAGGCGCTGGTGTAGACGAACTTGGTGTTGTACTGGTTCAGCGTCGAGCTGAGCGAGCACGTGACGCGGAGTTGGTCGCCGGCGGTCGCGGCGAAGCTGTACAGGCCGTGCTGGCCGGGTGTGCCGATGGTCACCGCGGTGGGAGTGCCGTCGACCGGAGCGGTCACCTGCGCGTCGTCGGGTACCGGGTAGATCGTGATGGTGGCGGTGCCGGTCTGGCGCAGGCCGGGTATCACCGTGATCGTGTCGGTGCCGGTCGCGTCCAGGGTGGACGTGTCGAAGAGCTCGATCTCCTGGTCGCACTCGCTCGTCCTGGTGTCGCCGGACGCGCTGGTGAGCCTGAACGCGGTGTTGTACTGGTCCAGGTCACCCGAGAGGGAGCAGGCGACGAACACCTTCTGCCCGGCGGTGGCGGCGAAGCTGAACACGCCCCGCTGGTCGTCGGCGCCGATCGTGACGCTGGCCGGCTGGCCGTTGACGGCCGTGGTCACCTGATCGTCGGCGGGCACCGTGAACACCCGCGCCGTGAACGCGCCCGACCGGGTGCCCCACGGGTCGAACGCCAGCGTGTACGTGCCGGTGGCCGGCAGGGTGATCCGGTCGACCGAGTCGTCGCACGGCGAGTCGTACACCTGGTTGCCGGACGGGTCGTTCAGCGTCAGGTCGTCCTCGCACACGTACCAGCCCCAGGACGGCGTCATCTCGGCGGTGATGACCTGCCCCTCCGTGCCGGCGAAGGTCAGGTACGCCTTCTGACCGGGGGCCGCGATGGTCAGGTTCGCCGTCGACCCGTCGACGGTCAGGTTCTGTCGCAGGTCTGGCGGCACCGAGTTGACCTGGGCGGTCACCGTGCCGGTGTAGGTGGAGTACTGGGTGACGACCAGGGTGTACGTGCCGGTCACCGGGAGCAGCACCGGGCCGACGCCCGAGCCGGTGCCGCTGATCGAGGTGAGCACGCTGCCGGCGGGGTTGACCAGCGAGACCGTTTCCACGTCCGCCGCGTCGTCCTGGCTGACCGCCACCATGATCCGCTGGTCGGCCTGGCCGGCGATGCTGAACACCGCCTTCTGGCCGGGGATGGTCGTGGTGAGGCTGGCCGGTCCGCCGTCCACGGTCGCGGTCGCGGTCGGATCGGTGAACACCCCCGGCGTGACCTGCACCGAGCCGGTGTCGGTCCCGGCCGGATCGATCTCGACGGTGTACGTGCCGGGCGTGGACAGGTAGGACAGGTTGAAGAAGATGTCGCCCGACACGGACTCGCGGTGCGCGACGACCTGCCCGGTCGGGTCGTACACGTGCAGTTCGTAGTCGTTGGCGAAGGTCTCGTGCGCGACCTCGACGCTGCCCTGCTGGCCGGGCGCCACCTCGAACAGGGCCACCGCGATCTGCTGCTCGCCGGTGACGTTGACCGTGGTGGTGGCGTTGGGCGTGATCCGGCCGGCCCAGCTCACGTCGGCGGCCTGGTACGGGGTCGGCGGCACCACCACGTCAGGACCGGACGCGGTGCCGTCCGGGGTACGCACGCTGACCGGCCCGGCCACCGGAAACGGCGGCGCGGACACGGTCAGGGTGGTGGCGGTCGCGGCCGTCACGGTGGCCTTGGTGCCGTTGATCGACACCACGTCGCGGGACCTGTCCGTGTCGAAACCGGTGCCGGTGACGGTGACCGTGCCGCCGCCGTCGACCACCCGCTTGTCCACTCCGGACACCACGGGGGCGACCGGGGTCAGCACGGTGAAGCCCGGCCACGCCGCCGATCCCGAACCGATGGTGACGGTCAGGGTGCCGCTGCTCGCCGCGGCCGGCACCCTGACCTGGAAGTGGTTGGCCGTCACCGTGGACGGCTTCGCCGACGCGCCGTGGAAGTCGACGCTCACCGCCGCCGCGTCGGTGCCGAACCCGGTCCCGAACACGTCCACGGTCGCGCCGGCCTTGGCCTTCGGCGGCCACACCTGCGCCACCGCCAGACTGGTCGCGGGCAGGTTGGCGATCCCGGTGATGTTGCCGACCGCGTCGTAGCTGATCTTCGAGCCGGCGCCGGTACCGTCGAACACCGCCGTCACCCGGCCGTCCGCGTCGTGCGCGTACACCACGCCGGTGGCGGACGGCGTCACCGCCGGCGACACGGCCGACACCGGACCGTCTCCCGCCGCACCGCGCGCCCGCACCGTGAACCGGTACCTGGTGCCGTTCGCCAGGCCCTTCACCACGACATTCGTCGCCCCGGTGGTGGTCGCCGTGGCCCCACCCGGCGACGCGATCACCGTGTACCCGGTCACCCGCACCCCGGCGACGGCGCGCGGCGCCTGCCACGACACCAGCGCCGCCGCCGGCAGTGCCCGCGCCGTCACGGCCGACGGCGCGGCCGGACGGGCGGGCGCCAGCGACCGTGTCGGGGAGGCGGGCGGCGTCGGGCTCGCCGGTGGCGGCGAAGCGGAGGGCGACGGCGAACGCGTCGGCCCGGGCGTCCCCGGCTGAGCGGAGGCCGACCGCCCGACAGCCAGCGTGGCCAGGACGAGCAGGACGGCAAGGACGGACCGCACGCGTCGCACGAAACCCCCCGTGACTGGATCAGCCAGAGTCAAACGGACACAATGTAGGCAGCCCGACCCGCTATGTAAACAGCCGTCCGTACTCAACCCCGGGTCACGGCAGTGCCCTGCCGAGGAAGTCGCGGAGGTGGCCGGCGACCGCGTCGAGGTGGCTTTCGAGCAGGAAGTGGCCGCCGTCGAGCAGGTGGATCTCGGCGCCGGGCGCGTCGTCGGCGAAGGCGAGCGCGCCCGCCGGCCCGAAGATCTCGTCGTTGCGGCCCCAGACGGCCAGCACCGGGACGCGGCTGTCGCGCAGGTAGGCGTGCAGCTTCGGGTACAGCGGGAGGTTGGTGGCGTAGTCGGCGAACAGCCGCAGCTGGATGAGGTCGTTGCCGGGCCGCGACACCAGGGCGTGGTCGTGGTGCCAGGTGTCGGGGCTGACGACGCTCTCGTCGGGCACGCCGTGCAGGTACTGCCAGCGGATGGCCTCCAGGGTCAGCGCCTGCCGGACGGCGGCCTCGGTCCGCGGGTTCCGGTCCTGCCAGAACTCCCGCACCGGCTCCCAGAACTCCGCCACGAAGCCGGCCTCGTAGCCGTTGCCGTTCTGGCTGATGATCGCGGTGACGGCGGCCGGGTCGGCGAGGGCCAGCCGCCAGCCCACCGGCGCGCCGTAGTCCTGGACGTACAGCGCGTATCGGGTGATCCCCAGCTGGTCCAGCAGCGCTCCGGTCAGGTCGGCCAGGGCGTCGAAGGTGTACTCGAACTCGTCCGCCGGCGGGGCGTCGGAGAGGCCGAAGCCCAGGTGGTCGGGGGCGATCACGTGGTACCGGTCGGCCAGCAGCGGGATCAGGCCACGGAACATGAACGAACTGGTCGGGAAGCCGTGCAGCAGCACCACGGCGGGCGCGCCGGTCGGCCCGGCCTCCCGGTAGAACAGCTGCCGCCCCCGGACGGTGGCGCAGCGGTGGTGAACGGCGGTCATCGCGTACCTAACCCTTCTATCGTGTTTACTCGGTTAGGATGGCAGTCAACCACGGGCGGTGTAACCTGTCAACGGATTGAATATGGTTAGGAGTCGTGATGGCGGAGGCGGCGCGGGACGAGGAGTTCCTGCTGGCGGTGCTGAACAGCACCCCGGTCGTCGGCGGGGTCGCCACCGACCAGCTCGCGGACACGGCCCGGGCCCTGGCGTGGCTGGCCGAGGCCGGCGGCCTGGGCACCGAGGCGGAGCTGCGGCAGGTGCGGGAGGTCCGGGATTCCCTGCAGGCGGTCGTGCGCGACGAGCGGCCGTCGGAGGTGCTGGCCCCGGCGCTGCGCGGGGTGACCCGGGTGCCCGCCATGGCCGATGGCCACATCACCTGGACCCTCGCCGTGCCGCCGGAACGCGAGCTCGCCGTGCGGGCCGTGCTGGCCTGGGACGCGCTCGCCCGGCACAGCCCCGGACGGCTGCGCCCGTGCGCGAACCCCGAGTGCCGGCTGTTCCTCATCGACCACAGCAAGGCCAATGCCGCCCGGTGGTGCTCGATGGCGGTCTGCGGCAACAGGATGAAGGCCCGCCGGCACTACCAGCGGACCCGGAACACGCGGGCGGACCAGGCCACGGAGGCACGGTCCGAGCCCGGGAGCGGTTTGGGACGTGACCGGGACGGCGGGGGCGATACTCGGCGGGCCTGACGAACGGAGTGCCGATGAGCCCGTCCCGCAGCCGCAGCAGTCGCAGCAGCCGCAGCCTCGTCGCGGCGATGGTCGCCCTGCTCGCCGCCGCCACCGTCGCCGCCCTCCCCGGGCCGGCGCACGGCGCGGCGGCTCCCGCCTTCACCGTCGAGTCGGTGCGCGCCGTGACCTGGAACATCTGCGGCGAGGCCGGCGGCCCGGTTCCGACGCCGGCCGACCCCAGCCCGGCCTACTGCCCGTACCGCAACCAGCCGCAGGTCAAGGCCGACGCGGTGGCCAACGTGATCGCGGTGCGGCGGCTGAACGCGGTGATCCTCGAGGAGACCTGCTGGGGCGCGCCGGGCAGCCTGATCGACCTGCTCCAGCAGGACCTGGGGCCGGCGTGGCAGTTCACCACGGCGGAGATGAAGCGTCCGGACGGGACGTCGAACTGCCGGGGCGGCCTGACCGGCACGCTCGGCATCGCGATCGGCGTGAAGGGCCAGCTCGGCGAGCAGTCCAGGACGACGCTGCCGGTGCCGAACCCCGGCTACGGACAGAACGACGTGCTGTGCACCAGCGTGGTCGGCTGGCAGACCGAGGTGTGCGGCACCCACCTGAGCAACGACCCCGGCGCGCCGTACGCCGACGAGGTCGAGACCGTCAGGTCCGTGGTGTCCCGGTACCCGCGGGTGGTGCTCGGCGGCGACTTCAACACCTCGGTCAGGACCAAGCTGCAACCGCTGTACGACCTGTTCGGGGAGTGCGACGCGCAGGTCTACTACCCGGGCGAGGCGAGCAACGAGGTCACCCACTTCACGTACGCGCCGACCGCGTCCGACACCGGCCACTACACCAGTACCAAGATCGACTACCTGTTCGCCACGGCCGGCTTCACCAACTGCGACTCCTGGACCCAGCTCGCCGACCAGGCCGACTACGGTCAGACGCAGACCCCGACCGGGTACTCCGACCACGCGCCGCTGTACGGGTACACCCGGGGGGCCGCCGGCCTGGCCTGGGGGCTGCGGGACGGCGCCGGCACCAGCGCGGCGGACTCCTCGGGCAACGGCCAGACCGGGACCCTGAACGGGGACGTGACCTGGACCGCCGAGCGCGGCGGCGCGGCGGCCTTCGGCGGCGCCGGCGCGATCACCTGCCCGACCGTCGTGCTCGACACCTCGCACAGCTTCACGGTGTCGGCGTGGGTGAAGGTCGACCCTGGCGCGGCCACCGGCGCGGTGGCCAGCCAGGACGGCAGCAGGGCCAGCGGCTTCATCCTCTGGTACAACGTGGACGGCACCTGGCGGTTCGGGATGCCCACCGCCGACGCCGACGGGTGGAGCGTCGACCAGGCGCCGGCCGGGCACGCCCAGACCGGCGTGTGGACCCACCTGGCCGGCACCTTCGACGCGGTGAAGGGCACGGTCAGCCTCTACGTCGACGGCGGCCTCGTCGGGTCCCACCCGCACACGGCCCGCTGGCGGGCCACCGGCCCGTTCGCGGTCGGCCGCGACCTGCTCAGCGGCAACGCCAACGCGTTCCTCCACGGACAGGTCGACGATGTCGCCATCTACGACTATTCGATGACCGCTGCCGAAATCGCCGCGCTATACACCTCCGAGCATTCGGCCGACTGATTTGAAACCATTGGTCCGAAGGTCGATCTTTCGCCTGGCAATGCGAGTCGAGGCAAAGTACGTGCGAAAGTGAAAAATAGGATGCCGGAGCGCTCACTCAATAGTGGCAATAGCCCTTCTGCGCTGGTGGCGTGGTAACTTCTCTGCGCGAAGCCTAATGCGATTGCCACTGTGCGCTGGGCTTCCCAAAGGAATCCCTGGATAGAAAGAGTGAGTAATTTGGCACTGTTCAAGAAGGGTGCCGCGATTGCGGCACTCGCAACGGCGGGTGTCGTGGCGATGGCCGGCACGGCGTCGGCGAGCCCGCACCGCATGGGTGGCGACAACAACACCCACCAGTCGGGACTGATCCCGGTCTACGCGCTGAACAACGTCAACGTGTCGCCGAACCTCGGCTGCGTGTTGAACCAGCCGCTCCGGGACATGAACCTGAACAACATCGTCAGCCTGATCCCGATCGACGTGGACCTGCACGAGATCCTCAGGCACACCGTTCTGAACGTGCTGAGCAACGGCAACGTCAGCACCGAGATCGAGGACGAGTCCTGCACCTCCAACCAGGGTTCGTCGCAGGCTGGTAACAACAGCCACGGTTCTGTCGGTGCCGGGGACAGCAGCAACGTCCACGGCGACGGCAACGGTGCCGGTGCGCACAACCAGAGCGGCAACGGTGCCGGCGGCCTGCTGGGCACCACCGGGCTGCTGGGCGACGCCCTGGGCCTGGGCAAGGGCTGATCTAGCCCGTAGCGAGACGACAGGCGCCGGACACTTGGTTCCGGCGCCTGTTCTCGTGCCCTCGGCCCGTCACGGCCACCACCCGACTTCAGGCGATCAGCGGCGCCAGGTCGAGGGTGGCGGTGGGGCCGGCGGGCCAGGCGACGGTGAGGGTGCGGCCGGCCAGCTCGAAGGTCGGCAGAAGGTCGTCGGACGGCAGGTCGAGGTGGCCGAGGACGTGCAGCGCGGCGTGGACGGGGGAGGGGGCGGCGGCCTCCAGGACCGGGACGGCGGAGTGGTCGCCGAGCGCGCTGGCACCCAGGTACCTGGCGATCCTCGCGTGCTGCCAGCCGCGCAGCGGCACGACGGCGGCGAGCAGGCCGTCGGGCTGGCGGACCCAGGGAACGCCGCCGGTGACGCCGGCTACGGGCGGGACGTCGGCGGCGAGGGCGAACCCGCCCTCCCGCACCGGGAGGCTCGTGTCGGTGAGGTGGAGGCGGAGTTCGTACGGACCGTGGACGGCGGAGACGGTGACGACGCGGGCCGCCCAGGGGCGGCCGTCGCGCTGCGGGACGTGGACGGAGGCGGCGATGCCGGGCGCGGTGAGGTGGCCGCGGATCGGGCCGCGCCGGCTGGCGGCGCCGGCCGCGGACAGCAGCGCGAAGTGGTTGTCGATGCCGTCGTCCCAGGCCGGTCCGGTGCCGGGAGCGGCATGGGTGGCGTACCCGAACTTGGCGTAGTGCGGGTCGTCGGGATCGGCGCCCGCGGCGCCCGCGAACGGAATCGTGGTGTGGTCGCTGCCGTGGTTGGCGATCCGCGCGACACCGGCGGCGCGGGTGGCGATCCAGCCGAAGGGGAGCGTCCGCGCCGTATCGGGGAGCGGCTCCGGCGCGGCAGTCCACACCGGATGGTCGACGGGAAGGGCGAGGCCGAGGAAGCCGAGGCCGGCGTAGTAGGGCGAGCCCGGCCCGGAGTACCCCTGGCAGCTGGGAAGGTGCTCGGCGGCGCGCCAGCCGAGAGTGAGCGGGGCGGTGACGCCGACACCCAGGTCGAGGAAGTGGCGAAGGGTGCCGTCGGCGACGGCGCGGGCGGTGCCGGGGTCGAGGACGCCCTCGCCGGCGGCGAGCCAGATCGGGGCGAGGGCGGCCAGCCGGTAGGTGAGCGACCTGCCCTGCAGCAGCGGGGCGGGAGCGAACAGGGCCTGGTAGCTCTGGCTGAAGGCGGCGAGGCGGGATCGCCAGCGGGGCAGCCCGGCCGGGTCGGCCAGCCGGTACCAGAGTCCGAGGAACACGTGGATCGCCCAGCCGGTGTAGTGGTCGACGTTCCGGCCGGCGCCGTCGGTGTACCAGCCGTCGCCGAGGTACCACTCCTCGACGGCGGCGACGTGCTCGGCGCCGGCCAGCCCGGTCGTGTCCGCGCCGACCGAGCGGAGGAACGCCTCGCAGGCGGCGGGGAACAGCCGCCAGTTGTTCGCCCAGGTCCGCAGGGTGGCGTGGTGGTGGAGCCAGCCCACCAGGCGGTCCTGGACACCCGGATCGAGATGGTCCCAGAGCCGGGTGCGGCTCAGGTCCAGCGCGAGCGCGAGCACGGCGGCCTCGACGGTGGGCTGGGCGAGCCCCTCGCCGGCGTGCGTGCCGCGCGGCCAGGTGTCCGGCCCGGCGGCCAACCCCGCCGCGTACCACCCGGCCAGATCGGCCGCCGGCTCGCCGGCCGCGAGCCGGCAGGAGGCGAGGACCAGCGAACGGCTGAAGGCCTCGAGAGCATCACTGTCCGGACCGGACACGCTGGCCCGTCCGGGCAGGTGGAAGCCGGCGTGGTCGGCGGAGGCGTACGGCCGGAGCCCGGCCAGCCAGTGGTCGGCGGTGGCCAGCCACTCCGCCCGGCTCACCCGGTCCGGGTTCACGCGATCCGGGCGAGGTCGTCGCCGCGGATCTCGCCGGCGAGCGGTTCGCCCCGGGCCAGCCTGGTGATCTCGGCCACCGCGAACTCGCCGAGCCGGCGGAGCTCGTTGCCGCGCGCCCCGGCGAGGTGCGGGCTGACCAGCACGTTCGGCAGGTGGAGGAGGGGGTGGCCGGCCGGCAGCGGCTCCGGCTCGGTGACGTCGAGCACCGCGTCGATGCGGCCGGCGGCGCAGTGGCCGACCAGCGCCTCGGTGTCGACCAGCGAACCGCGGGCGGTGTTGACCAGCACCGCGCCGTCGCGGAGCAGCGCGAGCCGGCCGGTGTCCAGCAGGTGCCGGGTCTCCGGCAGGTCGGGGGCGTGCAGCGAGACCACGTCGGCGGTGGCGCAGAGGGTGTCGAGGTCGACCAGGCTGGCGCCGAGGGCGGCGGCTCCGGCCGGGTCGAGGTACGGGTCGGCGACGAGCAGGTCGACGTCGTACCCGGCGAGGAGCCGGCAGGTCAGCCGGCCGATCCGGGAGGCGCCGACGATCCCGACGGTCGCGCGGTAGCTGCCGGCGTCCTCGGCCGGAACGTAGTCGGGCGGCGCGGTGCCGGCCGCGTACTCCCGCGCCCTGGCGAACACCCGCTTCCGCGCCAGCACGATCGCGGCGACCGCGTACTCGGCGACCGGCCGGGCGTTCGCCTCCGCCGCCGACGAGACCGCGATGCCCCGGCTGAACACGACCGGGTCCAGGTGGTGCTTGACCGAGCCGGCCGCGTGCACGACCGCCCGCAGGGCCGGCGCGGCGGCCAGCACCTCGGCGCCGATCCACGGGCAGCCCCAGCCGGTGAGCAGCACCTCGGCGTTGGCCAGCTCGGCGGCGGCCGCCTCCCAGTCGGTGACCACGAGCCGCGGGTCGCAGTCCGCGACGGCGGTGAGCTGGGCCAGGACGGGACCGGGCAGCAGGTCCGGCACGAGCCGTGGCGACAGCGCGAGCAACACCCTGGGGGTACTCACCCGCACCTCCGGTAAACGGTTACGTCACGAGAAGGGTAATTGCGCGGTATACGGCAGTCTACCCGTTGACCCTGGTTAGTAACCGTTTTAACATCCCCGCGTGGCCGTAACGCTGTCGCCAGCCGAGCAGGCGGTCGAGCCCGCCCGCGGGGCGCCGGCCGCCGCCGGGCCGGGCCGCTGGCGCCGCCGGCTGCGCCGCGACGTGCCCCTGCTGCTGCTGATGGCGCCCGGCGTCGCGTACTTCCTGGTCTTCCACTACGGCGCGCTGTCCGGCAACTTCATCGCGTTCGAGGACTACGTCCCGTTCCTCGGCGTCCGCGGCAGCTCCTGGGTGGGCCTGCAGAACTTCCGCACCCTGTTCGGCGACGACGCCTTCTGGCACGCCGTCGCCAACACGGTCGAGATCGCCGGCCTCCAGCTCGTCTTCTACTTCCCGGCCCCGCTCGGCCTCGCGCTGCTCCTGCACAGCCTCACCGGCACCACCGTCAAGCGCTTCGTCCAGAGCGTCGTCTACCTGCCCCACTTCATCTCCTGGGTGATCGTGGTCGCGCTGTTCCAGCAGATCCTCGGCGGCGCCGGCGTGCTGAACGGGTTCCTGTCCGACCACGGCATGCACACGGTGGACGTCATCGGCAACCCGCACCTGTTCAAGCCGCTGATGGTCGCCGAGCTGATCTGGAAGGACTGCGGCTGGGGGACGATCATCTTCCTCGCCGCCCTGCACGCCGTCGACGAGACGCTGTACGAGGCGTCGGCCATCGACGGCGCCGGCTACTGGCGGCGGCTGTGGCACGTCACCCTGCCCGCGATCCGGCCCATCATCGTGCTGCTGCTCATCCTCAACCTCGGCAACATCCTGTCGGTCGGGTTCGAGCAGATGTTCCTGCAGCGTGACGCGGTCGGGCCGAAGGCGGGCGAGGTGCTCGACACGTTCGTCTACTACCGCGGCGTGGTGGCCGGCAACTGGGGCCTGGCCGCCGCGGCCGGCCTGTTCAAGGGCGTCATCGGCGCGGGACTCGTGTACGCGGCGAACCGGGCCGCGCACCGCATGGGCGAGCAGGGGGTGTACCGCTGATGTCCACCAACCCCGCGCTGCGCCCGGCCTGGATGGGCCGCCCGTCCGTGCCGGTACGGCTGGCCAAGGCCGTCGCGCTCGTGGTCGTCGTCCTGCTCGTCCTCACGCCGTTCTGGATCATGGTCGCCACCAGCGTCGCCACCGCCGACGAGGTGACGGCGAAGGGCGGCTGGGTGCTGTGGCCGCGGCACCTGACCCTCGGTGCCTACCGGGAGGTGCTGAACGGCGGCGTCGTCACGCACGCGATGGAGGTGAGCATCGGGGTCACGCTGGTCGGCACCGCGCTCAGCCTGGCCGGCACGGTCGCGCTCGCGTACGCGCTGAGCCGGCCCGGCGTGTTCGGCGGCAAGCCGGTGCTGCTGCTGGTCCTGTTCACGTTCCTGTTCCCGCCCGGCATCATCCCCGGATACCTCGTCGTGCAGAACCTGCACCTGCTCAACTCCTACGCCGCGCTGATCCTCCCGGTGCTGCTCAACGCGTTCAACCTGATCGTGATGCGCGGCTTCTTCCAGGGCATCCCGGAGGAGTTGTTCCAGGCCGCGAAGATCGACGGCGCCTCCGAGTGGCGCATCCTGCTGCGGGTGGTGCTGCCGCTGTCGAAGGCGGTGGTCGCCGTCGTCGGCCTGTTCTACGCCGTGTCCTACTGGAACGCGTTCTTCAACGCGATCCTCTACCTCAACGACTCGTCCAAGTGGCCGCTCCAGGCGGTGCTGCGCACCTACGTGACCGGCGGCGCCCAGCTCGCCGACTCCACCGTCAGCGAGCAGGCCCAGTACAACGCCCCCCACTCCACCCAGATGGCCGTGGTCGTCCTCGCCACCCTGCCGATCGTGCTGGTGTACCCGTTCCTCCAGCGGTTCTTCGTCAAGGGCGTACTGACCGGAGCCGTCAAGGGCTGAAAGGACACCTGCCATGACTGACGTCACCCGCCGGACGTTCCTCGGCATGGCCGGCGCCGCCGCGGCGCTGCCCGCACTCGCCGCCTGCGGCTCCGGCGGGTCCAAGTCCGTGAGCAACGCCGGCAAGGACCTCGCCCCGTGGCCCACCTACCTCCCGTTCAAGGGACCGAAGCCGGACCTGCCCGGCGACGAGCACGGCGTGCAGAACTGCTATCTCACCTACCCCAAGGAGATCGTCCGGTCCGTGCACGGCAAGGTCGGCGACGGCACCGACGTGACCGCCCTGGTCATCACGTACTCGACGCCGCCGAAGCCGCTCGAGTCGAACCGGTTCTGGCAGGCGGTCAACGCCGCCCTCGGGGTCAACCTCAAGCTGATCACGGTCCCGGACAGCGAGTACGCGGCGAAGATGGCGACCGTGATGGCGTCCGGCGACCTGCCGGACATCATCCTGTTCGGCGCCGGGTACACGCTCCCGCGCGAGCAGCAGTTCATCGAGACCAAGTGTGCCGACCTCTCCGACCACCTGTCCGGCGACCACGTCAAGACCTACCCGAACCTGGCGAACATCCCGCCGTACGCGTGGAAGGGCGTCGGCCGGATCGGCGGCAAGCTGTACGGGGTGCCGATCGAGCGGCCGCTGCCCGGCGTCAGCCTGCTGGTCAACCGGACCGCGCTGGCCGGCGTGCCCGCGCGGTGGTCCAAGGACGAGTTCAGCGCCGCGGTGAAGGGCTACACGAGCGGCCGGCGCTGGGGCATCGGCGGCTCCACCACCGGGTTCGGCCAGCCGTCGGCGGCGCCCTCCTACCACGCCGGCGCGTTCGGCGCGCCCAACCTGTGGAGGCTGTCGAGCGGCGGCAAGTTCGTCTCCACCTACGAAACGGCGGAGTACCAGGAGGCGCTGGCCTTCATGCGGAGCCTGCACGACGCCGGCGCGTTCTACCCCGACTCGCTGTCCACCAGCCAGGTGGACCTGAAGTCGCTGTTCTACAACCAGACCCTGCTGTCCATCACGGACGGTTACGGCGCCTACAGCGGCGCCGTCACCGCGGTCAAGGAGCAGTGGCTGGTCGACTTCGCCCTGCCCTACCACACCGGGACGGACTGGACGCCGTGGCAGGGCACCGGCCGGTTCGGCTACGCGGTGTTCAAGAAGGCGCCGGCGAAGCGGGTCGAGATGCTGCTGCGGGTGCTGAACTTCCTGGCCGCCCCGTTCGGCACCACCGAGTACGAGCTGTGCAACTTCGGCGTGGAGGGCGCCCACTTCACCAGGAACGACACCGGTATCGTGCTCACCGACCTGGCCAAGACCGAGAACAACGGCACGCTGCCGATCAAGTACGTGGCCAACGCGCCGCTCGCGCTCTACCAGCCGGGCTACCCGGCCGCCAGCAAGCGGGTCTGGGAGTGGGAGAAGGCGATGCTGCCGAGGAGCATCCCCGACCCGTCCAACGGGATCCGGTCGGCCACCTACACGGCGCAGGGTGCGACGCTGGACAAGATGCTGTCCGACGCGATGTCGGCCATCGTCTTCGGCCGGGCGCCGGTCTCGTCCTGGAAGGACACCGTGAAGCAGTGGAAGTCGGCCGGCGGCGACAGGATCGCCGCCGAGTACGCCAAGGAGTACGCCGCTGTCCACTGAGGCGGTCACTGACTGGCCGGGGCTGCTCGACCGCTGGCGACGGATCGTCGCCGGCGGCGCGTTCGACCCGACCGAGCCGGTGCACGCGGCCGCCGCCGGGCGGATCGCGGCGGCGGCCGGCCGGGCGCGCCGGTCGCCGGCCGACTACGCGACCTCGGCCGGGGTGACAGTCGCCCACCAGCGGCTCCGTGACCTGGCGCTGGCGTACGTGACCCCCGGCTGCCCGCCGCGCGGCGACACGGAACTGCGCGCGGAGATCCTGGCCGGACTGGACGCCGCCAACACCGCCGCCTACCACGCGGGCCAGCGACCGTACGGCAACTGGTGGGACTGGCAGATCGGCACGCCGCAGGCGCTGCTCGACACCTGCGTGCTGGTCGCGCCGCCCGCCGGGCTGCTGGACCGGATCCTGGCCGCCGTCGACCACTTCCTGCCCGATCCCCGGGAGCTGTACCCGCATCGCAGGGTGGAGGAGTCGACCGGGGCGAACCGGGTGGACCAGTGCCAGGTGGTGGCCGTGCGCGGCATCCTCGGCCGATCGCCGGCGAAGCTCGCGGCCGCGCGCGACGGGCTGCCACCGGTGTTCACCCCCGTCACCGACGGCGACGGCTTCCACCCCGACGGCTCGTTCCTCCAGCACCGCACGGTCGCCTACACCGGGTCGTACGGTGTCGGGCTGCTCGGCGGGGCGGCGCGGCTGCTCGCGCTGCTCGCCGGCACGCCCTGGGAGGTCGACGATCCCGCGGTGGACCTGCTGTTCGAGACCGTGGAGCGGACCTACCTGCCGCTGCTGTGGGCCGGGCGGATGATGGACTGCGTCCGCGGGCGGGCGGTGGTCAGGCCGTGGACGACCGACCGCGACGCCGGCAACGACTGCATGGAGGCCCTGCTGCGGCTGGCCTCGGTCGCCCCGGCCGAGTACGCCGCCCGCTGGCGGGCCGCGGTCAAGGGCTGGCTGGTCCGTGACCCCGACGGCAGCTTCTTCGCCACCCCCTCGATCGGCAGGGTGACGATGGGCCGCACGCTGCTGAGGTCCGCGGTCGGCCCGGCCGCCGAGGCCGTCGGTCACGTCCAGTTCCCGGCCATGGCGCGGGTCGTGCACCGGCGGCCGGGCTGGGCGTACGCGATCGCCATGGCCGACCGGCGGGTCGCGTACTACGAGTGCGGCAACGGCGAGAACGAGCGCGGCTTCCACACCGGCGACGGCATGACCTACCTCTACACCGACGCCGATCCCGGCCAGTTCACCGCGGGCTTCTGGCCGGCCGTCGACCCGTACCGGCTGCCGGGCATCACGGTCGACACCGCGCCGCTGCCGGACCGGGCCGGCGGCGAGTGGGGGGAGCCCCGCCCGGACACCGCGCCGGCGGTGATGGCCAGCCGCGACGGCATCGGCGTGGTCGGCATGGACCTGCGCGGCCCGCTGTCGACGCTGCGGGCGCGGAAGGCATGGTTCTGCCTGGAGGACCGGGTCGTCGCGCTCGGCGCGGGGATCCGCTGCGCCAGTGGCCGGCCGGTGGAGACGGTGGTGGAGAACCGCCGGGCCGCCACCAGCACCTCCGGCCCGGGCTGGCTCCACCTCCCCGGCGTCGCCGGCTACCGCTTCACCGGCGACGTACGGACCTCCCGCACCGGCGACTGGGTCACCGCTTGGTTCGACCACGGCACCAACCCGCGCGACGCCACCTACCACTACGAGGTCCTCCCCGGCGCCACCGCCGAGCGGACCGCCGCCGACCCCGGCGTGGAGGTGGTCGCCAACACCCCCACCGTGCAGGCCATCCGCCACGGCGCCCTGCTCCTCGCCGTCTTCCACACCCCCGGCGAGATCCCCGGCCTCCGCTCCACCGCCCGGCGCGCCACGATCACCCCCGCCGCACCGCCCCCCTGACCCCGGCGAGCGCCACGGCGACAAGAAGGAACGACGCCAACGCGACAGCGCCCGCCATCCAGATGGCGGCGGTGGACCCGAGCAGCACGGCGGCGCCGCCGGCCGCGAGCCACGTCGTATGCCCGGTGGATCTCGGCGACGGCCGCATCGGCCGCTCCAGCCGGGCGAGAAGCGGGTACACGATGCCGGCGGACAGGCCCACGGCCTCGGACAGCTCCGACCCGTGGTGCCGCCGGGAAGGCTCCTCCACCAGAGCGTGGAGAACCAACCGCATCCGCGAGGTCACCCGAGGAGGGCTCATTCTCCGAGGCCAGGCGTCCGATATGTACCTGTCGAGGGCTTCTCCGGGCAGGCCGAGGCCCAGGCTCAGGTGAGGGGAGGTGCTGAGGGGGCCTCGGCGGTGGGGCCCGCCCGCCCAGCCGCATCGGCACGCAGCGCCGCCGGCCCGGTCGCCGCCGCACATCTCGCGGAGGGGCACGTCAGGGCTTGTAGGCGGTGAACCGCACCAGCTTCCCGGGTTCGTGGCGTACCTGGACGCGGGTGAGGCCGGCGCGGGCCAGCCGGGCGGGCAGCGTGGCCGGGTCGACCACCACCATGGTGTCGCGCAGGTGGAGCAGCCTGAACCGGAGGCTGAGCTGGCTGTCGTAGCCGGCGAACACGCCGCCGGGGCGGAGCACCCGGCAGGCCTCGGCGAAGATCGCGTCCTGCGCCTCGGGGCCGGGTACGTGGTGAAGCAGACGACGGCACTGAACGAGGCGTCCTCGAAGGGCAGCTCCGCGCCGCTGGCGTGCACGATCCGGGCCCGTCCGGCGAACTCCGCGGCCAGCCGGTCCGCCGCGACCTCGTCGATCTCCACGGCGGTCAGCCGTTCGGTCATGCCGGCCAGCACCCGGGTGGTCGCCCCGTAGCCGGGGCCGATCTCCAGCACGTCCGGACCGAGCTCGATCCCGGCCAGCCGTTCGGGCAGCACCCGGCGTACCTGGGCGGCCCACTGCGGGGAGGAGCAGATTCGCTGGTGCATGCGGTTCATCGGCACGCCGACCACGGTAGGGAGTGTCCCGGCCCGACCGGGAGCCGCTATCCTGCCGTCTGATGTCGTCAAACGGACACGGCTCGGTCCTGGTCTCCGAGCTGCCCGTCCCGGCCGGCCGGTGGTTCGGCTGGCACGCCCACCCCGACCACCAGCTCGTCTGGGCCTCCAGCGGGGTCGCGCTGTGCCGGATCACCAGCGGCCGGACCTGGGTGCTGCCCGGCGGCCTGGCCCTGTGGGTGCCAGCCGATACCGAGCACACCACCGGCGCGGCGGCCACGGTGGTGCTGCACGGCATTTACCTGGACCCGCGGCGGTGCCCCGTCACCTGGTCCACGCCGACCCCGATCGCAGTGACCGGCCTGCTCCGCGAGCTGATCAACCACCTCGCCGACACCGGCCTTTCGGCCGAGGTCCGGCAGCGCGCCGAAGCCACCCTGTTCGACCAGCTCACCCCCGTACCCGCCGTCAGCGTCGGGGTGCCGGACCCGACCGACGACCGCCTCCGCCGCATCGCCGGCTGCCTGCGCGACAACCCGGCCGACAACCGCACGCTCGCCGAGTGGGGCCGGTTCGTAGGGGCGAGCAGCCGCAACCTGGCGCGGCTGTTCGTCGCCGACACCCGGATGACCTTCGGCCAGTGGCGGCTACAGCTGCGCCTGCAGGCCGCGCTGGCGCTGCTCGCCGACGGCATGGCGGTCAGCAGGGTGGCCGGCCGGGTCGGCTACGCCACCCCCAGCGCGTTCGTGGCGGCCTTCCGCAGGGCGGTCGGCGTCTCGCCGGGCGCGTACGGCGGGATCGCGCCCGGCGAGACCGCCGGCCGCTCCGCGTGAAGCCCGGCCCGGGGCCGCACGCGGAGCGCCCGGCGCCCCCACCCGTCAGTGGGCTCCGGCGGCGAGCCAGTCCGCGAAGGTGATGCGGGTCAGCCTGGCTCCGTCGGCGGGCAGCAGTACCTCGCCGGCCATCGACGTGTCGAAGATGCCGCGCCAGGTCGGGACCAGCGTGACGTCCTTGCCCCGGACGGCGAACGTGCGGCGGGCCATGTCCACCAGATCCTGGGTCTCCGGTCCGGCGACGTCCAGCTTGGCGTGCAGCGGCTCGCCGGTCGCGACGTCGGCGAGCGCCTCCGCCACGTCGGCGGGATCGACCGGCTGGACGAGCAGCGGCGGAACGGTCGCCGTGCCGTCCCGCTCCGTCCACTCCGCCACCATGGCCCCGAAGTCGTGGAACTGGGTCGCCCTGACGATGCTCCACGGCACCGGCCCGGCGGTGACCTGGCGCTCCTGTTCGCGCTTGCCGGAGTAGTGCGCGACGTTCTGGTCGTGGTCGATGCCGACGATCGACAGCAGCACGTGGTGCCGCACGCCCTGGCTCTCCTCGGCGGCCAGCAGGTTGCGGGTGATGGTGCCGAAGAAGTCGACGATCTCCGCCTCGTCCCGCGCGGAGGTGTTGGTGGCGTCGATGACCGCGTCGACGCCGCGCAGCGCGTCGTCCAGCCCGGTGCCGGCGTAGGCGTCCACCCCGGCGGCGCGGCTGATCGGGACCGTCTGGTGGCCCGCGCGTTCCAGCACCGCGACCGCGCCGCTTCCGACCCGGCCGGTGGCGCCCGCTACCGCGATTCGCATGACTCGTTCTCCCTCCTGGTTCTAACAGCTCCATTACAGAGTACCAATATCCTAAATAGTGCTAAAGTGAGGCCATGAAGCTGCCGGAGAGCACCGAGTGGGTGCTGCACGCCGTGACGTCGCTCGCCCAGGTCGGGCCGGGCAGCGCGGTGTCGGCGGCGCAGCTGGCGGCGCACTACGACGTGCCGGCCGGCTACCTGGCCAAGCAGCTCCAGGCGCTGGTACGGGCCGGGCTGCTGAGCGCGACCACCGGCCCGCGCGGCGGCTTCCGGCTGGCCCGCCCCGCGGACCAGATCACGCTGCTCCAGGTGGTCGAGGCGGTGGACGGCACGTCGCCGTTCTACACCTGCAACGAGATCCGGCAGCGCGGCCGCGGCGCCGTGCCACCGGAGCAGTGCCGCCGCACCTGCTCGATCGCGGCGCGGATGGCGGCCGCGGAGGCCGCGTGGCGCCGGTCGCTGGCCCGGGTGACGGTCGCCGACATCGTCGGCTCCCTGCCCCGCGGCATCCCGGAGCGCACCCGCACCCTACTGGCCGACCGCTAGACCCGTGTCTCAAGGTGGCCGCCGGTACCGAAATCCGCCACCCCGCCGCCCTTCCCGTCACGATCAAGGAGTTGTGGCCGCGTTGTCACATGAAAATGCGGGCACAACTCCTTGATCGTGGCAGCGGGGGTCGATGTGGGGTGGATCGCCGTGCTGCAGCAGTTCCATGTGCACCGGGGTACCGGGCAGCCCCATGACGACGTCGTCGTAGTGGGCGGTCGGCCGCGCGAACCGCTTCGCGGTATCCGAGCGGGGTCTGCCCCGATAGGCTCCGGCGCGGCAGGGTCGCGATCACGGGAGGTGCCCGGTGCCCGCACGGAGGCGTACGACGGTCCGGGTCGGTGCGGTCGGGGCCGCCCTCGCCGCCGTGGCGGCGGTGGCCGTGCACGGTGTCGGTGTGGCCCGTGCGGCGCCGACGAACGACGCGACCTGCGGCACGGCGGTGAACGGGACACCGGCCGGCACGACCGGCCAGGCAGCCGGCTCGTACGTGCTCAACGTGGGTGGGGCCAGCGAGTTCGCGACGGTGTACCAGCCCTCCGGCGACACCCAGGCGGCCTTCCCGTCCCTGGTGGACCACGACACCGTGGCCGCCGACGGCTCGCCCGTCCGCGAGCTGGCGGCCCGCTTCCAGCTCAGCCCGGACAAGGTCAGCGCCACCCCGCGGAGTGGCCAGGTCACCTCGACCGACGGCGGCGTCAGCTGGCCGTCGAGCACCTACACCGAGGCGGTGCCGGCGGTCACCGGGGTGGGCCGGCTGCGCGACGGCACCCTGCTCGGGTACGCGTTCAAGGGCGACGCCGCCGACCACTTCATGGGCTACCGCTCGATCGACGGCGGGCAGACCTGGGTCGGCGAGGAGACGCCGTTCGAACTCGGTGCGGGCACCGCGACCAGTGGCCGGCTGCAGAGCGCGCCGCTGGAACTGCCGGACGGGACGATCCTGGTGCCGTACTACGACGGCGCCGGCCGTGCGCAGGTCGAGGCGAGCACCGACGGCGGTCACAGCTTCACCCGCCGCGGCATCCTGGCCGACCGCACCGATCACGACGCCTACAACGAGTCCTCGATCGCACAGCTGCCCAGTGGCAGGCTCGTCTCGGTGATCCGGCACCAGCACGACGGCGACCTCGCCATCCCGGCCGAGGTGTTCTCCAGCGACAACGGGGCCACCTGGACCGCGCCGGCCAACCTGTCCGTCTCCTTCCCGTACGGGTACGACCCGATCGACGACAACACCAAGGCGCTGATCGGCGTGGCCCCCGACCTGAAGCTGATGCCCAACGGCGTGCTGGTGCTGCGCAGCGGCCGGCCGGACAACTGGGTGGCCATCTCCTCCAACGGCCAGGGCACCGGCTGGATCGGCCAGCTGACCTACCGGAACTGCCCGTCGGTCGGCGACCGCACGCACGGCTCGACCGGGTACGGCGGCATCGACTACCTCGGCGACAACCGGGCCGTGGTCGTCGGGGACAACTGCGAGATGACGTGGGCCTGCGTTCTCGCCAGCGAGACCAACTTCACCATCGACAAGCACCCCCGGGTGTGGCGGCGCTGGATCGACGTGCTCACCCCGGACGTGGGCCGCATCGACCTGGCCACCAAGTACCGCAAGGGCGAGATCACGGTGGGCGGCGACATGACCACCGCGGTGGCCGGCCACCCGCGGGCCGGGGTCGGCGGCGCGTTCGACGGGAGCACCGAGTACTGGTCCAGCGCGGTACACGCGGGCGGCCCTGGCACCTTCGTCCTGAACCTGGACCGGACCTACCCGCTGACGAAGATCGGCCTGAGCCTGCGCAACGGCCGCCCGGCCAGTGGCCGCGTGTACACGTCGATGGACGGGACCAACTGGGGTGACCCGGTGGCCACCATCTCCGACCACACCGACCTGGCCATGGAGTACTTCACCCTGTCCACGCCGGTGTCGGCCAGGTACGTCAAGGTGGAGCTGGACGCGACCGGCGACTGCGACAGCGGCCTGGGCGCCACCTGCGCCTTCCTGAACGAGATGGAGCTGTACTCCGCGATCGACTCGTTCGAGAACGACCCGGTCAACAACCGGCCGCGCGGCTTCACCACCATCACGACGAGCTGGGTGAGCCAGCGCACCGGCGACCTGGCCGACAACGACAGCACCTCGGCCCTGCGCATCATCGACAACAACACCGGCGCGCAGTCCCAGGTGACCTGGCCGGGCACGGCCACCGCCACCAAGACGCTGGAGTTCCGGCTCAAGGCGGTCAGCCTGCTCGGCTTCCTGTTCGATCTGAAGGGCACGACGTCCGCCGGGGCGACCACCACCGCCTACCACCTGGCCGTCGGCAAGGACGGTGACATCAGACGGCACGACGGATCGTCGTGGATCACGGTCGCGCCGGCCGGAACGATCGCCGAGGGGAAGTGGTACACGATCAGGGTGACCGCCACCACGACCTCGGCGTCGATCGCGGTCAACGGCACCACCGTCGCCACCGGCATTCCCGCCACGGCCGCCACCTCCGCGCTGACCGGCTACACGATGGCCAGCAACGGCACCGGGTCCAGCGGCGACAACTACCTCGTCGACGACATCCTGCTGACCCGCTGACCCACCAGGCCTCCGCACGCCGCAACGCCATCGCGTCCGCCCTGGACTGTAACGGTCGGGGAGGAGGTGTCCCCACAGGCGGTACAGTGTCCAACCTGTACAGTCGGCTCCGGAAGCGCGGGGGTGTTCATGAGGCGTTGGTTCGCGTGCCTGCTCGGCAGCGTCATCGTCATGGTGTCCGTCGGTGTCACGGCCTCTTCGGCACATGCCGACGCGGGCACGATGACGGTACACGGACCGTCACGGCTGGGCTTCGACACGGACCCGGTCGAGTTCTCCGCCGACTTCAACCGCGCCGGCAACACACCGTTGCACAACGCCCGGTTCGGTGTCGAGCTGTTCGACAGCAGGGACCTGCGCCTGGGGGCCTGGCCTCAGGACGTCGCCCTGGAATACCAGAACGCCGCGGGTAAGTGGCAGCCGGTCACCGAGCGGGGCTTCGCCGACCCGCCACCCGAGAGCGGGCCTCCGCTGTTGCTGGACACCGCGCGGACGACGACCGCGACCCACCTGAACGCGAAGTTCCGGCTGAGGCTGCCACGCGGGGCCACGTTCGGCCCCCCGAGGATCGTCATGACCGTGGAACTGCTTCCGATGGACGACTACGCCCGCACCCGTGTCATCGGCTCGCCCTATGCCTCCGGCACCCGCACCATCACCGTGGACTTCCCGAAGGTCACACTGCCGCCGTCCGGCCCGTTGCGGGCCGGCCATCCGCTGGAACTGCCGGCCACGCTGCACAACACCACCCGCGCGCCGCTGACCACCGACAGGTTCATCGTCGCGCTGTACGGCGGCACCCACCCCGGCGAGTTCCAGTCCCTCGCCCTCGAGGACGGTGACCTGGCCGCCGAGTACCGGGGGCCGGCCGGTTGGCAGCCGATCACGCTCACGCTGGTACGGGACGCCGAGTTCCCGTCCCTCACCGGCGTATGGACCGTTCCGACCACCACCGTTCCCGCCGGTGCCGACCTGCACCTGACGATCCGCGTCACCCTGCTCACCACCAGGCTGACCGGCAACTACGTCGAGGTCACTGTCGACTGGCCGGCCGAGGTGGGCGGCAGGGGAAGCACGTGGCTCGCGGTGAACGAGGGCACTCCGTCGCCCACCCATTCCCCGCCGGCCGGGGCGCCAGCAGCCAGTGGCGGCGGAGCCCTGCCGACCACCGGCGTGAACACCGCGTTCCTCGCCCTGTGCGGCGGATTGCTGGTCACCGCCGGAGCCACCCTGTCCCTCACCATCCGGCGCCGCAGAAGCTGACAGCCCTCCCAGGCATTGCCCACTGCCCAGCCCGCTCCCGCCGACGGGAGCGGGCTGCCTGCCGATGTGGGGGCGCCGTGGTCGTGCGCCGGTGATACCGGACTGACGGCGAACTGATACCGGCCGGTGTCATTCTCCCGGCGGCGCGGAGCGCGGTCCGGCGATCCGCTGTCCAGCCGGGTATTCCCGGCGGGAGGAGTGGGTCGTGCGGGTTGGGCGGAGTGCGGGGCTTGCGGTCGCCGCGGTGCTGGTTGGCGGCTTCGCGGTGGCCGACGGGGTGGGGTACGGCGCGGCGGCGCCGGCCCGGCCGTCGTCGGATCGGTCGGTGGGCGTCCACGGGAGTACACCGGCGGAGCGGGCGGCGCTGGTCAAGGCGCGGGAGACCGGCCGGCGGATCGAGGTGACGGCGAAGCGCACCGAGAGCATGGAGGTGTACGCGGAGCCGAGCGGGCACTACGCCGCCGAGCTGCACGCCGGCCCGGTGCGGGTGCGCCGGGGCGACGGCTGGGTGCCGGTGGACACCACGCTGCGCCGGCAGGGCGACGGCTCGGTGGCACCCGGCGCGACCACCGCGTCGCTGCGGTTCTCCGGCGGCGGCGCGGGGCCACTGGTCCGGCTCGGCCGGGCCGGCGCCGAGGTGGCGCTGAGCTGGCCCGGCGCGCTGCCCGACCCGGTGCTGAGCGGCGCCACCGTGACCTACCCGGAGGTGCTGCCGGGTGTCGACCTGAAGCTCACCGCCGGGGTGCTGGGCTTCCACGAGCTGCTGGTGGTGAAGAACCGGCAGGCGGCGAGGGACCCGCGGCTGGCCGTGGTGAACTTCGGCCTGCGCACCACCGGGCTCACCTCGAGGGTCCGGCCGGACGGCGGGTCCGACCTGGTGGACGCGGCGGGGAAGGTGGCGTTCTCCTCGCCGCGCCCCACGATGTGGGACTCCGCGTCGCACTACGCGGTCGGCCGGTTCGACGTCGCCGCCGGCCGGATCGGACTGGTGACCGACGCCGCGCTGCTGACCGGCCCGGACACGGTGTACCCGGTCACCATCGACCCGGACTACGGCGTGCCGGACGCCGGCTGGGCCAAGGTGTTCTCCGGCCACCCCTACGACTCGTACTGGTACGGCGGCGGCGACGTCGAGAACGACGGCCGGAACCTGGCGAAGGCCGGCGACTGCGCCTGGGGCTCCGAGTGCGACGGCATCGGGCTGGCCCGCAGTTACTTCCAGTTCAACATCAGCGCCCTGCACGGCGCCGTGGTGGTCGGCCAGGCCGGGGTGACCACCGGTGCGGAGTTCAACGTGCACGAGGTCTACGCCCCCGCGTGCAGCGGCGCCGGCCACAACTACGGCCTGGACCTGCACGCGGCTCCTCCGTTCGGCCCCGGACTGACCTGGAACAACGAGGTCGCGTACCCGGACATCGTGGACGGCACCCGCTGGGAGATGCACGGCTACAGCGGTGCCTGCCCGCCGGCGGGGATCGGCTGGGGCGTGGGCCCGCAGGTGCGGGCCGCCAACGACGCCGGCCAGACGTACGTGGCGTTCATGATCCAGGGCAACAAGGACGTGGAGCAGCCGGACCCGTACACCTGGAAGAAGTTCGACGGGTACGGCCTGCTGGTGCACTACGACTGGCCGCCGAACCAGGCGGCGAACCTGACCGAGTCGACCGGCACCCAGGCGGTGGCGTGCAGCCGCGACGTCAACAAGCCGAACTTCGTCAACAACGCCGCGAACGACATCACGCTGAGCGCGACCGGCACCGACCCCGACCCCGGCCAGCCGCTGTGGATGGGGTTCGAGTGGTGGAACCGGGGCGGCGGCAAGGTCGGTAGCGCCGGGGCCGGGCCGTTCGGCAGCGGCGCGCGCTTCCAGGGCGTCATCCCGAAGGGCTCGCTCGCCCACGACCAGAAGGTGTCCTGGCACGCGTGGGCCGGGGACGGGATCGTGACCGGGCCGGACTCGGGGGACTGGTGCGTCCTCGACATCGACAACGTGAAACCGGACAAGCCGGGCGTGGACCCGCCGCCGGTCGTCGGTTCCGTCGGCGCGCCGGTGTCGCTCACCCTGCGCGCGGCAAACTCCGACGTGGCGGGCTTCCGGTACGGCCTCACCCAGGGCGGCTCGTGCAGCACGCCGGACCGGGTCACCGCCGCCACCCTCGGCGGCACCGCCACCGTCCAGGTGACGCCGATGAAGGCCACCAAGTGGGACGTGTGGGCGACCGCGGTGGACCGGGCCGGCAACGTCAGCGACTGCCAGCACCTCACCATCGAGGTACGGCCCGGGCAGCCGGCGGCGGCGTCGTGGCCGCTGGACGGCTGGTGGTCCGGCACCGACATCCCGGACGCGGCCGGCAAGCACGGCGCGACGCGGCCGGCGGCGGTGACGTGGACCCGCGGCCGGTTCGGCGACGGGCTCCACTTCACCGGCGGCACCGATTCGTTCGTCGCCCCGACCGGTGGCCAGGCCGTGCACACCAACCAGAGCTTCTCGGCAGCGGCGTGGGTACGGCTGGACCGCGCCGACTCCGGCAGCTACGCCGCGGTGAGCCAGGACGGCGGGAACGTCGCCGGCTTCGTGCTCGGCTACGACGGCGCGGAGAAGCAGTTCACGTTCACCGTGGCCCCGCAGGACAGCGACGCGGCGCCGGTGGTGCGGGCGAACGGCGGGACGCCGCAGGCCGGCAGGTGGACCCACCTGGCGGGCGTGTACGACGCGCCAGCCGCCGAGGTGAGGCTCTACGTCGACGGCGTGCTGAGCAGCACCGTGCCGGTGTCCACCGCCGTCTTCGACGCGACCGGCGGGGTGCAGTTCGGCCGGGCGAAGGCCGCCGGCGGCTACGGCCGGTACTGGCCCGGCTCGCTGGACGACGTGCGGATGTACGACCGGGTGCTGAGCGACCTGCCGGGGCTGGAGGCCGGCGAGCCGTCCACCGGCGCGCCACGCAGTGAGCTGGACCGGCTCGCCGCGCCGGCCACCGAGGAGGCGTACTACCCGTTCGACGAGGGCTCCGGCACCACCGCCGGCGAGGTGTCCGGCAACTACCGCACCGGCACGCTGACCGGCGGGCCCGCCTGGACGGCCGACCGGTTCGGCGGCAGCGCGCTGCGGTTCGACGGGGTCGACGACGCCGTCACCACCACCCAGCAGCCGGTCCGCGGTGACAGCGCCTTCACGGCGACCGCGCTGGCCCGGCTCGACACCTCGCTGCCCGGCTGGAAGGCGGACGCCTGGCACGCGGTGGCGACCCAGCAGGGCGGCACCTCGTGGGCGTGGTCGCTGCGGTACCGCGGCGACACGCGGGCGTGGTCGTTCGCGGTCACCGGGCCGTCGGGGGAGGTCAGCGCCGACGCTCCCGCCGCGGCGGTGACCGACGCGTGGACCCACCTGGCCGGCGTGTACGAGCCCGGCACCGGCGAGGTGCGGCTCTACGTCGACGGCGTGCTGGTGGCCAGGACGCCGGCCGGCCGCGCCGGACCGCTGACCGGCAACCTGGTGATCGGCCGGGCCCGCACGAACAACGTGCCGGACCGCTACTTCGCCGGCGAGATCGACGACGTGCACGTCTACACCGGCGTGCTGTCCGATCCGGACATCAACGCCGCGAGCGGTCGCACCGAGCCCCGCCCGCCGTCACTGTTCGCGGGGTCGTTCTCCCGGTACCTCTCCGACGACGGGCAGCACTTCGTCGGCACCGGACCGGCCCCGCCCGGCTTCCACCTGGAGTGGTCGCTCGGCATGGCGGCCCCGGCGGGTGCCGCCGGCACGGTCGCGGTCTACTCCTGCCGGTACAACGGCGGCTACTTCCTCGACCGCGCCGCCGACTGCGCCGGGAGCGAGGTGCTGGGCCAGGCGGGGACGCTCTACCTCGACCCGCCGGCCGGCGAACCGACCGCGGCGCTGTACCGGTGCCTGGTGCTGGCCTCCGGCGACCACTTCGTCTCCGTCGACCCGGCCTGTGAGAGCACCCCGGACAAGATCAGGAACGAGATGCTGCTCGGCTACGCCCGGCGGCTCGCGCCGCTGGTCCGCTACGTCGGGCCTGGCGGTCTGCGCTGGACGACCACCCACGGCCAGCTCATCCCGCCCGGCTACACGCCGGAGCTCGGGCTCGCGTACGTGTCGCTCGGCGGCGTCACCGGGACGCAGAAACTGACCATGTGCGGCAATCGCGCCGTGCCAGGGGACGAGTTCCTGTCCACCGACGCCGGCTGCGAAGGCCAGACCAACCTCGGCGGGTACGCCGGCTGGTCCTGGCCGTCGCCGCCGGACTGGGCGGCCGAGTCCGCGCAGCTCTACTCCTGCCGTGCCAGTGGCGGCGAGCGCTTCGAATCCCTGGATCCGCTGTGCGACGGCGGCGACATCGTCGGTCCGCTCGGCTACGTGATCACCCGGTTGTGAGAGGAATCGCCATGCGCCCACCTTCCCGCGCGATCGCCGCGGCCCTCGGTCTCGCCCTGACGGCCGGGCTCACCGCCGCCCTGCCGCCGGCCGCGGCACCGGCCGCGACACCGTGGCCGGCACACAAGCCCGACGAGCCCTACCTGGTCAAGGGTTTCCCGGTGCCGGCCAAGCCGAGACCGTCCGATCCGGCCACGGCGAAGTCGGCCCCGGCCCCACCGGCTCCGTCGTGGCCCGCCGCCGGAACCGCGACCGTGACCGTCCCGGCCGCCGCGCCGGCCGCGGCCCGGGCCGGATCGACGACCGCGCCGGAGACCGCGCCGGAGACCGCGAAGGCCGGCCACCTGCCGGTACTCGTCGGCCCGCCGGCCACCCCCGCCGCCGCGCGGGCCGCGACCGCGGCCACCGAACCCTTGCCGCCGCCGGCGGCGGTGCGGGTGCGGCTGCTCGACCGGAAGGCGGCGGCGAAGCGTGGCGTGGACGGGCTGCTGCTGCGGGTGCGTCGCGCCGACGGCGTGGCCACCGCCGGACCGGTGTCGCTGAGCGTGGACTACTCGGCGTTCCGGCACGCCTACGGCGGTGACTGGGCCACCCGGCTGCGGCTGGTCGAGGTGCCGGCCACCGGGCCGGCACGGGTGCTGCCCACCCGCAACGACACGAAGGCCGGCCAGGTCTCGGCCGACGTGGCGGTGGCGGCCACCGACACGACCGTCGCGCTGACCGCCGCGCCGAACGGGCAGACCGGCGACTACCGGGCCACCTCGCTGTCGCCGTCCGGGAAGTGGTCGGTCGACACCCAGTCCGGGGACTTCACCTGGTCCTACCCGCTGAAGGTGCCGGACGTGCCCGGCCAGTTGGGTCCGGACCTGGCGCTGGACTACTCCTCCGGCCAGGTGGACGGGCGCACCGCGGGCACCAACAACCAGACCTCCTGGATCGGCGAGGGCTGGGAGATGGGGCCGGGCTACGTCGAGCGGTCGTTCCGCGCCTGCTACGACGACACCACCGTCGCCGCGCTGAAGACCGGCGACGAGTGCTGGGCCGGCGACAACGCGACCCTGTCGCTGGGCGGCCACTCCTCGCCGCTGATCCACGTCGCCGACAACCTGTGGCGGCCGAAGGACGACGACGGCTCGCGGGTGGAGCGCGTGGTCGGCGGCGTGGACAACGGCGACAACGACAACGAGGACTGGAAGGTGACCACGACGGACGGCACCCAGTACTGGTTCGGCCGTAGCAGGGAGTCGGCGTGGTCGGAGCCGGTGTTCGGCAACGACACCGGCGAGCCGTGCCACCAGTCGACCTTCGCGGCATCCTCGTGCCAGCAGGCGTACCGGTGGAACCTCGACCAGGTCGTCGACACCCACGGCAACCAGATCAGCTACTTCTGGGGCCCCGAGTACAACAACTACTCCCTCGACCTGGACACGACCAGGCCCACCCGCTACACGCGCGGAGGGGTGCTGCTCCGCGCCGAGTACGGCAACCGGGCCGGCGAGCACCCGACCGGGCAGGTGCTGTTCACCACCGCCGAGCGGGGCGGCCCGGACGTCCCCTCCGACCAGGCCTGCGCCGACGGGGCGAACTGCGGCGAGCACTACTCGCCGACCTTCTGGTCCACCAGGAAGCTCACCACGGTCACCACCCAGGTCTGGAACGGGTCGGCCTGGCAGGACGTGGACCGGTGGGACCTGAACCAGTCCTACCCGGGCAACGAGGACGGCACCACCGCCTCGCTGTGGCTGAACAGCATCACCCACACCGGGCTCGCCTCCGGCCAGAACGTCGTGGGCGGGCCGATCGCGGAGCCGCCGGTGACCTTCGGCGGCACCCAGCTGCCGAACCGGGTGAACTCCGACTCCGACGGCATGATGCCGCTGGACAAGTGGCGCATCCATCACATCGACACCGAGTCCGGCGGCACCATCTGGGTCAACTACGCCAACCCCGACTGCCTGCCCAGCGCGAAGCCGGATCCGGCCAACAACTCGCTGCGCTGCTTCCCGGTGATCTGGTCGCCCAACGACGGCAAGGACCTCGAGGTCCACGACTGGATGCACAAGTACGTCGTGAGCAGCGTCGCCCAGGAGGATCGGGTCGGCGGCGAGCAGACGCAGGTGACCGAATACGACTACATCGGCGGCGCCGGCTGGCGCCTGGAGGACGACCCGGTCATCCCCGCCGCCAAGCAGACCTGGTCGCGGTACCGCGGCTACGAGAAGGTCGTGGTCAGGGCCGGCGACGCGAACAAGGGCATCCAGTCCGCCACCCAGTACCAGTACTTCCGCGGCCTGGGCAAGGCCAAGGTCACCGACTCCCAGGGCGTCGCCATGGACGACCCCGACCAGCTCGCGGGGTTCCTGCGCGAGCGGATCGACTACGACGGCGTGGGCGGCCCGGTGGTGACCGACACGATCAACGACCCCTGGCAGCACGGTCCCAGCGCCACCCAGGGCCCGTGGAGCTCCTACCTGATCCGCACCGGCAGGACGGTCACCAGGACCATGCTCAAGCCCACCGGCGTGCGGACCACCGAGAAGGACAGCCAGTTCACCGACCAGGGCCTGCCGACCACGGTCAGCGACCTCGGCGACGTCAGCACCCCCGCCGACGACCAGTGCACCACCGACACCTACGCCCAGAACACCGGCGCGTGGCTGCTGGAGAAGCTCGCCGACGTGCGGGTCGACGGCGTCGCCTGCGGCGTCACGCCGTCCTACCCGGCCGACGCGATCTCCGACCACCGCACCTACTACGACAACGCCCGCACCCTGTCCGCCGCCCCGACGAAGGGCGACATCACCTGGACCGAGGAGCTGGCCGGGTACAACGACAGCAAGCTGCCCATCTACCTCTCCGCCCTCGCCACGTTCGACGCCTACGGCCGGCTGCTCACCAGCACCGACGCGCTGAGCCGCAAGACCACCAGGGCCTACGACCCGCCGACCGGCCTGCCCACCACGACCACCGTCACCGACCCGAAGAACAACGCGACCGCCAGCACCACGAACCTCACGACCGGCCAGCCGGTCGACACCGTAGACCCCAACGACCGGCACACCAGCCAGACCTACGACGCGCTGGGTCGGGTGCTGGGCGTGTGGAAGCCCGGCCGCGGCAAGGACGCCGGCGACGGCCCGAACGTCCGCTACACCTACGGCCTGCCGGCCAACGGGCCGGCCTGGGTGTCCACCGACACGCTGAAGCCGAACAACAACTACGTCACCGGCTACCAGCTCTTCGACGGGTTCCTGCGGCCGCGGCAGACCCAGGCGCCCGGCCCGAACACCGCGGGCAAGCCGCCGCTGCGGGTGCTCACCGACACCCTGTACGACTCGCGCGGCCTGACCGTGCAGGCCAACGGGCCCTACAGCGACGACGGCACCCCCGGCACCGCCGTGGTCGGCGTCAACGACAACGACCTGCCGACCCTGACCAGGACCACCTTCGACGGGGTCGGCCGGTCCACCCGGTCGGAGGTGATGTCCAAGGGCACCGCGGTCGCCACCACGACGACCGCGTACTTCGGCGACCACGTCGAGACCACCCCGCCGGCGGGCGGCACGCCGACCGCGGTGTACACCGACGCCCGCGGGCAGGCGACCGAGCAGTGGCAGTACCGCGGCGCCACCCCGGCCGGGAACCACGACGTCACCCGGTACTCCTACGACAGGGCCGGCAACCTGGCACAGCTCACCGACGCGGTCGGCAACACCTGGCGGTACACGCACGACCTGATCGGCCGCCAGACCAGCGTGGTCGACCCGGACAAGGGCAGGGCGACCATGACGTACGACCCCACCGGGCAGATCGCCAGCACCACGGACGCCCGCAACGTCACGCTCGCCTACAGGTACGACGAGCTGGGCCGGAAGACCGAGGAGCACGAGAACACCCTGTCCGGGAAGCTGCTGGCGAGCTGGACCTACGACACGATCCTCAAGGGGCAGCCGACCTCGACCACCCGGTACGAGGGCGACGACGCCTACACCACCACGGTCACCGGCTACGACGCGGCGTACCGGCCCAAGGGCAGGACGCTCACCCTGCCGGCCAGCCAGTCGCCGACCACCACCGGCGCCCCCTACGCCTACACGGTCGGGTACACCTACAAGGCGGACGGCAGCCCGGACACCGTCACCATGCCGAGCCTGCCCGGGATGACCACGGAGACACTCACCTACGGCTACGACAGCCTCGGCTTCCCGATCACGCTCAAGGGCGGCAGCACCAACTACGTGCACGACGCCGCGTACACCGCCTACGGCGAGCTGTCCCAGATCCAGTCCGGCGACGCTCCCCGCCAGGCGCTGAACACCTACTACTTCGACCTGGCGACGCGCCGCACCACCCGGGCCGTCACCGACAGCCAGCGTCCGGACGCGACGGTCACGGTCGCCGACGTGAACTACGGCTACGATCCGGCCGGCAACGTGACCCAGACCGCCGACGCCGCGGCCGGGACAACGCCGGATGTGCAGTGCTTCGGCTACGACGCGGAGCGCCGGCTCACCGACGCCTGGACGATCGCCGCCACCTCGGTGACCACGCCGTGCGGCGCACCCGGGGCGAACGCCGGCGGCCCCATCCCGTACTGGACGACCTACGGCTACGACGCGATCGGCAACCGGCTCAGCGAGACGCCGCACGCCGTCGCCAGCACGTTGCTCACGGGCAACCACTCCGGCGGCTCCGCCGTCGCGACGCCGGCCGCCCTGCCCACCCGCACCTACAGCTACCCGGCCCCGGGCAGCGCCCGGCCGCACGCGGTGGCCTCGGTCACCTCGGTCCGGCCCGCGTCCAGCACGGGGATTGCCGCCGCGGCGGCAACCACCGACTACCAGTACGACGCGGCCGGCAACACGATCAGCCGGCCCGGCCCGACCGGCCAGCAGACGCTGACCTGGACCCGGGAGGGCAAGCTGGACACCGTCGCCTCGGCGACCGACACCAGCGGCAACCACTACGACGCCGAGTCCGACCTGGTCGCCAGCCGGGACGGCGCGGGTGTGACCGCCTATCTGGACGGCGCCGAGCTGCACCTGGACGCGGTGAGCAAGAAGGCCACCGGGACGCGGTACTACACCTTCGGCGGCGACACCGTCGCGGTCCGCACCACGTCCACCGGCCTGAGCTGGCTCGCGCACGACCAGCACGGCACCGACACGGTGGCGGTCACCGCCGACACCTCGGTCGCGTCGGTCCGGCGGTCCGACCCGTTCGGCAACCCGCGTGGCGCCCAGCCCGCCTCCTGGCCCACCACCCGAGGGTTCGTGGGCGGCATCCAGCAGGTCACCGGCACCACCCACCTCGGTGACCGCGAGTACGACCCCGCGCTCGGCCGGTTCCTGTCCGTCGACCCGGTTCTCGACCCGGCCGACCCGCAGCAGGTCAACGCCTACTCGTACGCCAACAACAACCCGACGACCATGTCCGACCCGACCGGCCGCTACCTGTCCGAGTGCGACAACTGCGGCTACGTCGACGCCGGCAAGTACCACGGCCCCGGCTACACGGCCGGTGACGGCGGCGGGGGCGGGTCGCACGGCGGCGGGTCGCACGGCGGCTCCGGCGGAGGCTCACACCATGGCTCAGGCAAGAAGAAGTACGGCCCCTACCCGGTCATGGAGTCGTTCGGCGACTACTTCCCCGGGCTCAAGCCCAAGCCCCAGCTGCCCGACCTCCTCGACCCGCTCCTCCACCCGCTCGACACCCCGGACTACCTGTGGGGGGTGCCGGAGGCACTGCTCGGGCCGCTGATCCCGCCGGGCCCGGAGGGCGACGCGGCACGCAAGGCGCTCTACGCGGAGTCCGTCAAGGAGGCCGAGGCGGCCGGTCGCCGGTCCCAGAGGGAGCAGGACGAGGCCGACGCACGCCGCCGCGCCGCCCACGAGTGCGCCCGCAGCATCGCGTGCACGGCGCGCGGCATGGCCTCCGACATCGGCAACTTCGTCAAGGACCACAAGGAGGCGATCGTCCACTTCGGAGTGAGCCTCGGCGTCAGCATCGCGACCGGCGTGATCGCGGCGGGTGTGTGCGCCGGCTCGCTCGGCATCGGCTGCGGGCTCGTCGTCGGCGTCGCCCTCGGCGCGACGTTCGGGGTCGGCACCAACGCCGCCGCGGCGTACGCGATGCATGAGGACATCACGCCCGGCAAGCTGTCGGCGTGGGCGATGAGCTCCATCCCCATGAAGGGCATCCAGGGCATCCGCGGCGTGACCGGGACGACCATGGGCGGGCTGTTCAGGGGCTTGCGGCAGGCTGACCTCGGCGGGGTGCTGAAGGGGGCCTGGGACAAGATGACCGACCCGGCGCAGTTCTGGGGCGGCCAGCCGTGAGCTGACCGGAACGGCGGTGACAGGGCGTGGCATCCTCCTTGCCGCGCCCTGTCACCTCGCTGGGCGGTGGCCCCCTTGCGGTCCGGCGTACCGTGATCTGGTACGCGGCGTGCATGGGGGAGTGGACGGTGGCGGCGACCGATGGTGGGATTTCCGGTACCGGCGAAGGGCTGACCGTCGGGGTGCTGGGGCCGCTCCGCGTGGAGGTGGGCGGCCGTCCGGTCGCGCTGACCACGCCCCGGCTCCGGGCCCTGCTCGCGATCGTCGCGATGGCGGCCGGCCAGAGCGTTCCCTCCGACCGCCTGGTGACCGCCCTCTGGGACGACGACCCGCCCGACAACGCCCGCAAGGCGGTGCAGAACTACGTGGCACGGTTGCGGGCCACGCTCGGGGAGCGGGTGATCGACACCATCGCGGCGGGATACGTCCTGCGGGTGTCACCCGATCAGGTCGACGCGCTGCGCTTCCTGCGGCTGCTCGACGACGCGCGCAGGGCGGCGGCCGATCCGGCGGCCGAGCGGGCGCTGCTGGCCGACGCGCTGGCGCAGTGGCGCGGCCAGCCGTTCGAAGACGTGCGGGCACCGTGGTTGCACCGGTCGGAGGGGTCCCGGCTGATCGAGCGCCACCTCGCCGCCATGGAGCGCAGGATCGACCTCGAGCTCGCCGCCGGCCCCGTCGGCGAGGACCTGCTGGCCGGCCTGCTGGCCGAGGTCACCGCGCTCGCCGACCGGCACCCGTTGCGGGAGTCGCTGTGGCTGCGGCTGCTGCTGGTGCTGGAACGGTCCGGCCGGCGGGCCGAGGCGCTGGAACGGTACGGGGCCTTCCGGGCCCGGCTCGCCGACGAGCTCGGCGTCGATCCCGGGCCGGAGTTGCGGCGCGCGCACGCGGCCCTGGTCGCCGGCCGGGAGCTGGACCGGCAGCCGGGGCCGGTACGGCAGGCGGCCGGGAACCCGGCGCCGGTGGTGCCACGCCAGCTCCCGGCCGGGGCCGGCCACTTCACCGGCCGGGAGGAGGCCGTGAGGTGGGTGTCCGAGCTGGCCGGCACGGTCGAACTGCCACGGCCGGTCGTCTCGGCGATCGCCGGCGCGGCCGGGGTCGGCAAGTCCGCGCTGGCGATCCACGCCGCGCACCTGCTCGCTCCGCTCTTTCCCGACGGCCAGCTGTATGTCGACCTTCAGGCGGCGACACCCGGCCTCGAGCCGCTGGCGCCGCTGGAGGTCCTCGGCCGGTTCCTGCGCGGGCTGGGCGTGCCGGGCGCCGCCGTTCCGCGGCAGGTGGACGAGGCCGCCGCGGCCTTCCGGTCCCGCACCGCCGGCCTGCGGCTGCTCGTCGTGCTGGACAACGCGGCCGACGCCGCCCAGATCGGCCCGCTGGTGCCGGCCGGTCCGGACTGCGCGGTGCTGGTGACCAGCCGTCCGCTGCTCACCGCGCTGGACAGCGCCCGTCACCTGCGACTGGAGGAACTCACCCCGGCGGAGGCGGTCGAGTTGTTGCGGGTGCAGGCTGGCGCGGACCGGGTCGACGCCGACCCCGAGGGCGCCGAGGAGGTGGCGCGTTGGTGCGGCTGGTTGCCGCTGGCCCTGCGGATCGCCGGTGCACGGCTGGCGGCGCGCCCGAACTGGCCGCTGCGGGCGCTCGCCGCCCGGCTGGCCGACGCCGAGCGGCGGCTGGACGAGCTGGAGGTCGCCGAGAGCGGGGTACGGGTCAGCTTCGCGGTCTCCTCGGAACAGCTGCGCACCAGCCAGGACCCGGTCGATCGGGACGCCGCGCGGATGTTCACCCTGCTGGGAATGCTCGACGGCCCGGACGTGACCCCGCCGGTGGCGGCCCGCCTGCTCGACCAACCCGACGCGGTCGCCGAGTCCGCCCTGGAACGCCTGGTGGACATCCAACTGCTGGATTCCCGTACGGTCGGCCGCTACCACCTGCACGACCTGCTGCGCCTGTACGCCAGGGAGCTGGCCGGGCGTGAGCCCGACGACCGCCGGACGGCGGCGCTGATCCGGGTCGCCGAGTTCTACACCGCGACGGCGTGGCGGGCTTCCCGGCTGTTGCGGCCCGGCGACTACCGCACCGCCCGTACGGCGACCCGGTGGGAGCGGGACGGCCTGCCGCTCGCCGACGTCAGGGCGGCACTGGCCTGGCTGGACGCCGAGCGGGCCAACCTCGTCGCGGCTGTCCTGCAGGCGGCCAGGGAACCCGGCGTGCCGGACGAACTGGCCGTGCAGCTCGCCTCGATGCTGTACGCGTACTTCATGAACCGCAGCCACTGGGGGGACTGGCTGGCCGTGGACGAGGCGGCCCTCGCCGCCGCCCGGCGGGCCGGCGACCTGCCGGGCCAGGCCCAGATGCACAACGACCTGTCCGCGTACCGCTGGCGCATCGGCGACTACGACATGGCGATCGCCTCGCTGGAGGAGAGCCTGGCCATCCGCCGGGCGATCGGCGACCGGCGCGCGCAGGGCGCCTGCCTCGCCAACATCGGGCTGGTCCGCGCCGAGCAGGGAGACTACGAGCGGGCCCTGACCGACCTCCGGGACGGCATCGCCCTCACCCGTGAGATCGGCGACCCGCGCGGCGAGGCCCATGCGCTGACAAGCATCGGCGACATCCATCTCCGCATGGGCAGTTACGACGAGGCGATCCCCTGCTTCGAGATGAGCCTGGCCATCTTCCGGGAGCTCGGCGACCTCCGTGGCGAGGCGATCAGCCTCCACAACCTCGGGGCGGCGTGCGTGCGGCGCGGCGACGCGCGGGATGCGCTCCCCTACCTCGAGGAGAGCCTGGCAGGCTACGGCGAGGTCGGGGACCGCCGCGGGCAGGGGCTCACCCTGGCCTTCCTCGGCATCGCCCACCGGCAGCAGGGCCGGTACGACGACGCGCTCGCCAGCCTCCGGGAGAGCCTCGACATTCAACGACAGATCGGCTACCCGAAGGGCCAGACCGAGAGCCTGACCGAGCTCGCCGTCACGCTGCTGGACCTCGGCCGCACCGCCGAGGCCCGCGCCGTCCTCGAAGAGGCGATGACCGTCTTCGCCGAGCAGGCGCCGACGGCCGACACCAGCAAGGTCCGCTCCCTCCTGTCCCAACTACCCGGCTGAGGCCTGGCGGAGTGGGCGGAGGCGGGTGAGCAGGTCGCGCCGGCCGTGGAGGGCCAGTCCGAGCTGGGTGGCCGTGTCGAGGTCGATCATTCCGGTGAGCAGCCCGAGGATGGCGCGGGGTGGGCCGGCCAGGGTCAGGTCGGGGTGGGGAGCGCACCCGACCCGGGAGTGGATCTGGCCGCCGCCGATCTCGATCACGGCCGCCTCGCCCGCCGCGACGAGTTGGATGACCGCGGGCGGGGCGTCCGGGTCGGCGTCGCTGGTGAACCAGGTGGTGGCGTAGCCGAGCCAGTGCGCCTGGACGGTGTCCTCGTCCCGCTCCACGGTCATGTACCGCAGGCCCCACCCGCCCAGCGCCTTGAGTACCGGTTCGAGCGCCACACCCTCCGGGGTCAGGCGGTAGATGGTGGTCGCGATGGGCGGGGGCGCGTCCTCGCGGCTGATCAGCGCCGCCTGTTCGAGTTCCTTGAGGCGGCTGGACAGCAGGTTGGGCGCGATGCCGGGCAGCCCGTTCTTCAGGTCGGTGAACCGGCAGGAGCCTCGCATGAGCAGCTCACGGACGATCAGCAGTGTCCACCGGTCGCCGACGACGTCGAGGGCGCGGGCGATCGAGCAGTACTGGCCGTAGCTACGCATGGGAGCAGTGTATCCCGGCTGGTTGAAAATCTCTAACTGCTGGTTGAAAAACTATATCAACTGCGTCTAGTCTCCAGCCATGACTCGTGCACCGTCGAAACCGCTGGTCCTGGTCGCCCTCCTGATGGCCTCGTTCGCCATCAATCTCGACACCACCCTGGTGAACGTCGCGCTGCCGACGCTGACCCGCGAGCTGGGAGCCACGACGGCGCAGCTCCAGTGGGTGGTGGACGCCTACAGCCTGGTGTTCGCCGCGCTGCTGTTGACCGCGGGCAGCCTGTCGGACCGGTTCGGGCGCAAGGGAATGCTCATGGCCGGCCTGCTGGTGTTCGGCGTCGCCAGCTTCGCCGGCGGCTACGCCACCACCGCCGGCCTGTTGATCGCCGCCCGGGCGGTGATGGGCCTCGGGGCCGCGATGACGTTCCCCGCGACGCTGTCGCTGCTGACCGGCGTGTTCACCAGCCGCAAGGAGCGTGCGCTGGCGATCGGGCTGTGGGGCGCGACCGGCGGCATGGCGATCGCCCTCGGGCCGATCGTGGGTGGGTCCCTGCTCGGGCACTACAGCTGGTCGAGCATCTTCTACCTGCTCGGGCCGGTGTCGCTGGCCGTCATCGCCCTGGTCGCGCTGTTCGTCCCCCGGTCCGACCGGCCAGCGGCGCATCGCCTGGACGTCGCCGGCCTGGTCCTGTCCGGCGGCTTCATGGGCCTGCTCGTCTACACGATCATCGAAGCACCCGACCGGGGCTGGACGGCGATGCCGTCGCTGCTCGGGTTCGCCGGCAGCGCGGTCCTGTTGGGTGCGTTCATCCTCGGCGAGCGCCGCGCCGCGCGGCCGATGCTCGACGTCCGGCTGTTCACCAACCTGCGCTTCAGCGCCGCCAGCGCCGCGGTCACGATCGGGTTCTTCACCCTGTTCGGGTTCATCTTCCTGATGACGCAGTTCTTCCAGTTCGTCAGGACGTACAGCCCGCTGTCCACCGGTGTGCACCTGCTGCCGGTCGCGATCTCCGTGGCGGTCGGCTCCACGGTCGGCACCCGGCTGGCGGTACGGCTCGGCACCAAGGCGGTCGTCACGGCCGGACTGGGGCTGCAAGCCCTGTTCTACTTCTGGGTGGCCAGCGACATCACGCCCACGCTCAGCTACACGGTCATCGCCGTCCAGATGGTCGTCTACGGCCTCGGCATGGGCCTGACCTCCGCGCCCGCCACCGAATCGATCATGGGCGCGGTCCCGGCCGACCAGGCCGGCGTCGGATCGGCGGTCAACGACTCCACCCGGCTGCTGGGCGGAACCCTGGGCGTCGCCGTCATCGGCAGCGTCTACGCCTCCCTGTACACCGCGCGGCTGGACACCTCCCTCCCGGCGACACTCCCGCGCACACTCACCGACCAGGCCCACCAGTCCGTCGGGGCTGCCTTCGGCGTCTCCCAGCAGCTCACCGCGCACGGACAGGCGGCGGCGGGGCAGGCCGTACGCCACGCCGCGACCACCGCCTTCGACCACGGCCTCAGCGTCGCCTGCGTGGTCGCCGGGATCGTCGCCGTCGCCGGCGCGCTTCTGGCCGCGGCCTTCCTGCCCGCCCAACCCCCGCAGCAGCCCGCACCGGACCACCCGGCCGCCGCGCTCGCGGCACCTGTCGCCAGAACGGAACTTGTGTGATGACCTACACCGAGACCGACATCGTCCCCGCGATCGAACGGCTCGCCGGAACGGACCTGTCCGCCCTGACGCAGGCCCAACTGGACGGGATCGACCAGTACCACGCCGGCGGGGCGGACGCGGTCGACCGCCTGATCCCGGGCCTCCGGCTCGCCGCCGGCATGGTCGCGCTCGACGTCGGGTCCGGCCTCGGCGGCCCGGCCCGCCAGGTGGCCCGGCGCACCGGATGCCACGTGCTGGGTGTCGACACCACCGCCGCGTACGTGGCCGCCGCGCGCGACCTCACGGCGGCCGCGCGCCTGTCCGACCGGGTCCGCTTCCTGCACACCGACGTCGCCGACCTGGACCAGACCGGCTTCGACGCCGCGTACACCCTGCACGTCCAGATGAACGTCGAGGCGAAGCGGCCGTTCTACACCGACATCGCCCGCCACCTCCGGCCGGGCGCGCGACTGGCGATCTTCGAGGTGTGCCGGGGCGGTGACACCGACCCGCCACCGCCGCTGCCCTGGTCCCTCGACGGCACCGACAGCTTCCTCGCCACCGCCGGCGACCTGCGCGACGCGATCCAGGCCGCCGGCTTCGAACTCCTCGACTGGGTCGACGAGACCGCGTGGGTCAGGCAGTGGTTCGCCGACCTCGGCCGCCGCCTCGCCGACAACCCGACCGCCGACCCGCCGCCGGCCACCCTCCCGGCACTGCTCAACGACGGTCCGGCCCGGATGTTCAACTTCGCCGCCGCCATCACCACCGGAGCCGTCACCATCCACCGAGCCTCCTTCGTCCTCGCACCGTGAGGTGGTGGAGAGTGCGAAGCGGGCCCGGGCAGCGGGAACCGCCGCACGCAGCGAAGAGTGGCGGTAGCCGGTCATCCTGCCGACGCTCGCGCTCGCCTGACCACCCGCGGTGCCTCGGTGGCCCGCAACCGTCGTCGTCATCGAACACAACCTCGACGTCGTCCGGCACGCCGACTGGCTCATCGACGTCGGCCCCGGCCCCGGAAGGCACGGCGACCAGATCCGCTGCCCTGTCGCCACCGTCAGCGGCACCGCCACCGCCACCGCCCTCCGCGCCGGCCCAGGTGAAACTCGAGGTGACGACCGTCAAGTGCTGATGTAGCTTCGACCACCCCGGGACGGGCGTGCCGGTGGAGTCCGGAGGGGAGGGAGCAGGGGGGCGTGGAACCGCGAGGGCTGGGAGAGGGGGACGCCGGGGGCGCCGTCCCGCCGGTCGGGTCGGGCAGCGGCCGGCGCCCGCAGGCGCTGGTGTTCGCCTTCTTCGGTGGCGTGGTCCGTGGCCGCGACCTGCCGCCGATCCCGACGGCCGTGTTCCTCCGGCTGTTCGAGGAGGTCGGCGTCGCCGCGGGAGCGGCGCGCGCGACGCTGGCCCGGATGACGCGTAACGGCCTGCTCGAACGCGTCCGGGTCGGGCGGGCCGCGCACTACCGGTTGACTCCGAGGGCCGATGCGCTCGTGCGCGAGGCCGCGGTCAGGGTCTCCTCGCCCACGCCGTTCGAGCATCCGGACGGGCAGTGGACGCTGTTGAGCTACTCGATGCCGGAGACCCGGCGCGACCTGCGCCACCGGCTGCGGGCGACGCTGACGTGGGCCGGGTTCGGCGGACTACGGGACGGACTGTGGATAGCGCCGGGCCTTGTCGACGTGCGCGCGGTCTTCGCCGCCGCCGGGCTCACCGAGGTCGCCGGCTTGGCGGAGTGGTTCGCCGCTTCGCCGTTGCCGGGCGTGCGGACCGAGGAACTCATCCGGCGCACGTGGCCCGTCGACCGCATCCGCGAGCAGCACGAACGGTTCATCGAACGATGGTGGTCATGGTCGGACGAGCGGGACCCGCTCGCCCAGATCACCCTGCTGGGCTCGGACTGGCTGCGGCTGCTTCGCGCCGATCCCGGGCTTCCGGCCCGCTTCCTGGCTCCGGACTGGCCCGCCGCGCAGAGCGCCGCCGTCTATCGCCGCTGCTACCAGGCCCTGTTGCCGGCCGCCGAGCGGCGCCTGGACAGGGAGCTCGGCCTGGTCGTATCGGACTAGGCCGGGTCTCTCAGCGGCCCGCCGGGTCCGAAATCCGCCAGCCCGCCGCCCTTCACGCCACGATCAAGGACTTGTGGCCGCGTTGTCACATGACAATGCGGCCACAAGTCCTTGATCGTGGCCGCAGGGGTCCGAAATCTGCCACGAGTACGGGTACGGGCGGAAGCCGGCTTTGGGATCGGACTAGTCGAATACAGCTTCTTGTGGCGTTCGTCGGGAAAAGGTTACATATGTCGGAGTAGGCGGCGAGGGGAGAGGCAGATGCGCGGCTGGGGTTCGTGGGTGGCGGCCGTCGCGGCCGCCGCGGTGGTGCTCGCGGGAGCGGCCTCGGTCAGGGCGGACGCCGCGACCGGACCACAGACCTACGGCGGCACGTTGACCGACGGCGCCACCTGGGTGGCTGACGTCCCGGCGCACTGGAACGGCACGCTGATCCTGTACAGCCACGGCTACGGCCCGTTGACCGCCCAGGACGCGGCCAGCCCCGCCCTGCGGCAGGACCTCCTCGCCGAGGGATACGCGATGGTCGGCTCCTCCTACTCCGGGCCGTCCCTGTGGGCCCTGGCCTCCGCCGTCGACGACCAGTTCGACTCCCTGCGGGCCGTCGAGCGGATCATCGGCGCACCGAGGCGGGCGATCGCCTGGGGGACATCCATGGGTGGTCTCGTGAGCGCCCTGGAGGCGCAGAACCCCCGCGGCCTCATCGACGGCGCGCTCACCACCTGCGGCCTCGTCGCCGGCGGGGTGAACCTGCTCGACTACCAGCTCGACGGCGAGTACGCCGTCTCGCACCTGCTCTCACCGCGGCCCATCCAGCTGGTCGACTTCCAGGACCAGGGACAGGCCGACGCCTCCGTCGCGGCGCTCGACCAGGTCATCACCGGGGCGCAGCAGACCCCGCGAGGGCGTGCCCGGATCGCCCTCGCCGCGGCGTTGACCAACGTGCCGACCTGGTTCGACCCCAGCACCGATCCTCCCGCCCGGCACGACTACGCCGCTCAGGAAGTCCAGCAGGAACAGACGCTGACCGGTCCCGGCCTGGCCCGCTACGTGGGGGCGCGACCGCAGGTGGAGCTCGCCGCGGGCGGCAACCCGTCCGGCACCGCCGGAGTGGACTTCGCCGCGGTGCTGGCCAGCAGCTCGCACGAGGACGAGGTCAGGGCGCTGTACCGCACCGCGGGCGTGGACCTCGCGGCGGACCTGGCCAGCCTGACCCGGCACGCCGACATCCACGCCGACCCGGCGGCCGTGGCCACGCTGACCCGCACGTCGGCGCCCACCGGACACCTCGGCGTTCCGGAACTGGCCATCCACACCACCAACGACCAGCTCGTACCGGTGGAACAGGAGAACTGGTACGCCAACCGGGTCGCCGGCGCCGGCAGCGCGTCCCTGCTGCGGCAGGCCTACGTCCAGACCACCGGCCACTGCGCCTTCCAGCCCGGCGAGAGCGTCGCGGCACTGCACGCCGTCGAGCGCAGGATCGCCACCGGCCGCTGGAGCGACCGCACCCAACCCGGGAGGCTCAACGCCGCGGCCACGGCGCTGCACCTGGCCGACAGCACCGCTCCGCGCTACGCCCACTTCGTCGCACCCCGCCTGGCCGGCGCGCTCGGCGAGCCGGGCCGCCGGCACCGGTTCTGACGGAGCCGGCCCCGCCGCTGTCGTTGCCGGGCCACCGGGCCACGAACGTCCCGTCGGCGGGCGGACCAGCGTACTTGCCCTGGTCCGCGCCGGCCCGTGGGGTCGAGGCAGGACGCCGGGAGAGTACGGTGGGTGCGTCGGATCCCTTGGCCGCCACCCCGGTGTCCACTGAACACCGCCGAGTTCGTGGTTCCGCCGTGGGTGACCGCTCCCGGCGTCTCGCCGGGCGACTCCGGCTGACTGAGAGTCTGTGATTATGTGTCCGACTCGTATGGCTTCCTGAGCACCTACCCTCCGACCCAGTGCGGTCTGGCGACGTTCACCGCCGCCCTGCTCGCCAACATCACCCTGCCCGGCTCGACCGACACGGCCGGTGTGGTGCAGGTGGTCGAGGGCCGGCAGTCGGGAACCGGCCCCGAGGTGGTGCACCGCCTCCGGGACGGCTTCGCGGGGAGCCTGACCGCTGCCGCGGCCGCGTTGAACCGGTTCGACGTGGTGATCGTCCAGCACGAGTACGGCATCTTCACCGGCGCTGACGGCGATGACGTCCTGGCGCTGCTCGACCGGGTGCGGGTGCCGGTCATCGTGGTGTTCCACACGGTGCTGGAGGCGCCCACCCCGCACCAGCGGCAGGTCCTGGAGCGGGTGATGGACCGCGCGGACGCGGTCGTGGTGATGACGGAGACCGCCCGGCGGCGGCTGCTCGCGGGTTACCGCACCGGACCGGCCGAGATCGTGGTCATCCCGCACGGCGCTCCCGCCTCGGCGATGTCGGTTCCGGCGGCGGCGTCCACCGCGCCGATGTTGCTGACCTGGGGCCTGCTGGGGCCGGGCAAGGGCATCGAGTGGGCCGTCGAGGCACTGAGCCACCTGCGGGATCTGGTTCCGCCGCCCCGGTACGTGGTGGCCGGCCAGACCCATCCGAAGGTGCTGGAGCGGTGTGGCGAGTCGTACCGGGAGGAGCTGGCGGCGCGGGCGCACGCGCACGGGGTGGCCGACCTGGTCGAGTTCGTGCCGGGTTACCTGGAGACGCGGGAGCTGCGGCGGCTGATCCGGCGCGCCGATGTGGTGGTGCTGCCCTACGATTCGCCGGAGCAGGTGACCTCCGGGGTGCTGATCGAGGCGGTCGCCGCGCTCAAGCCGGTCGTGTCGACCCGCTTCCCGCACGCGGTCGAGCTGCTCGGCGCCGGCGCCGGCCTGCTCGTTCCGCACGGAGACGCCGTCGCGCTCGCCGCGGCGGTACGGCGGGTGCTGACCGAGCCCGGCCTGGCGGGGCGGATGGCGACGGAGTCGGCGCGGATCGCGCCGAGCCTCGGGTGGCCGGCCGTGGCCGACCGGTACCGCGACCTCGCCACCTCCTTGCTGGTCAGCCATGCCGCGGTGACGCTGTGACCGGCGTACCGCGCCCGCCCTTCGAACACCTGTCGCGGCTCAGCGACGACACCGGCCTGTTCGAGCACGCGCGCGGGTCGCTGCCGCGTCGAGAGTGCGGCTACTGCGTCGACGACGTGGCCAGGGGCCTGGTGGTGCTGGCCCGCCAGCCCCGACCGGACGCCGAACTCGTCAGGCTCGCCGAGCGGTACCTGACCTTCCTCGCGAAGGCCCAGGCTCCCGACGGAGCGTTCCACAACCGGCTGGACCGCCACGGTCGCTGGGAGGATCAGCCGGGCATCGGCGACTGGTGGGGTCGGGCACTGTGGGGCCTGGGTACCTTCGCCGCGCGCGGGCAACCGGAGGGGCTCCGCCAGGACGCGCTGGCCCGGTTCGAGCTCGCCGCCGTCCACCGCCCCCCGTGGCCGCGGTCGTTGGCGTTCGCCGCGCTCGGCGCCGCCGAGGTGCTTTCCGCCCGCCCGGACCACCCCGCCGCGCTCGACCTGGTCGCGGCCGCGGCCAAGGTGATCGGGCCGGCCGGCCCCCGGAACGGTGACTGGCCGTGGCCGGAGCCGCGGCTCCACTACGCCAACGCGGTGCTGCCCGAGGTCCTCCTGATCGCCGGCCAGCGGCTGGGCCAGCCCGGTACGACAGCCGACGGGCTGGCGCTGCTGGGCTGGCTGCTGGCCGTGGAGACCCGCCGTGGCCGGCTGTCGGTGACGCCGGCCGGAGGCTGGCAGCCGCCGGAGCCGCGGCCCGGGTTCGACCAGCAGCCGATCGAGGTCGCGGCGCTCGCCGACGCGTGCGCCAGGGCGTACGAGCTGACCGGGGACCGGTGGTGGCTGAGCGGGGTACGGATGTGCGTGGCGTGGTTCCGCGGCGACAACGACAGCGCGACGCCGCTCCACGACACCGCCACCGGCGGAAGCGGTGACGGGCTCACCCCGCACGGAGTCAGCGACAACCAGGGCGCCGAGTCGACCCTGGCCCTCATCTCCACCTTCCAGCAGGGCCAGCGGATGCCCAGGACACAGTGAACCCCGGTACCGCGGGCCACGCCGTCCGGGACCCGCGGCGGCTGCGCGCCGACCCGCGGCGGGTGATCACCAGGCTGTTCCTGCCCGGCGAGGAAGTGCCGGAGGCCAGCTCGCGGACCGCCGCCGTGCTCGACCGGATCCTGTCGCTGCCGGAGCCCGAGGTCGCGACGCTGCTGGCGGACACCACGGCCGGCTTCACCGGGCGACACCGCGACCTGGAAGCGACCCTGCTACGGCACTACCAGGCGGTCGGTCACCGGTTGAACCGTCCGGCACGGCTGTCCCGGCAGCGTCAGCTCCTGATCGGCGCGTACTTCACCCACGAGTACGCGGTGGAGGCCGCGGCCCTCTTCAACCCCTCGATGGTCGCGCATCCGGACCAGAGCGGCATGCCACCCGGACAGGTCCGGTTCGTCATGAGCGTGCGGGGTGTGGGGGAGGGCCACCTGTCCTCCATCGGGTTCCGCACCGGCCGCGTCGGACCGGGCACCACGCTCTCGGTCGACGAGGTCGGCGGCCCGCTGGTCACCGGCACGAGGCGCGCCCCCGTCTACGAGCGTGCCCTGTTCCAGGCCAAGCTGGTCGACCTCGGCGGCGACAGCGAGACGGCCGCCTTCGTGCTGGACGGCCTGCCCGCGCGCTTCGACCCGGCGCGACTGGCGCAGGCGACCTCTGTCCTGCACCCGCAACTGCTGAGCCACCCGACAGCCAGGCAGATCCTCGACCAGATCCGCCTGGTCGCCGCCGCCAGCTACGACGTCGAGTTCCCCGTGGACAGCACCCTGGACGAGCGGGTCCTGTGGCCCACCGGCCCGACCGAGGCGCACGGCATGGAGGACGCCCGCTTCGTACGGTTCGTCGACGACGACCAGGCGGTGACCTACTACGCCACCTACACCGCCTTTGACGGCGCCGGAGTCGCTCCGCAACTGCTGGAGACCCGCGACTTCCGCACCTTCCACGTCACCCAGCTGGCCGGGACCGCCGCGTCCAACAAGGGAATGGCCCTGTTCCCGCGGCGACTCGACGGGCGGTTCCTGGCGCTGTCGCGCGGCGACGGGGAGAGCATCGCCCTGTCCTCGTCACCGGACGGCCGGTGCTGGGAGCCGGCGAAGGCCCTGTGGGGGCCGACCTACGGCTGGGAACTGATCCAGGTCGGCAACTGCGGCTCGCCGGTCGAGACCGAACGCGGCTGGCTCGTGCTCACCCACGGGGTCGGTCCGCTGCGCACCTACCGCATCGGAGCCATACTCCTCGACCGGCACGACCCGGCCAGGGTCATCGCGACGCTGCCCGAGCCGCTGCTGGCGCCCGCGGACGACGAGCGCGAGGGGTACGTTCCCAACGTGGTCTACTCCTGCGGCCCACTGCTCCACCATGACGTCCTGACCATTCCGTACGGCATCAGCGACAGTGGTATCGGCTTCGCCCACCTCCACGTCGCCGAATTGCTCGAACGGATGCTTCCCATCGCATGAACAACCATCCAGAGGAGACGCTATGAGCCAGTCGTATGAGCAGCGGCGTGCCGCAGTCGAACAGGTCCTCGTCGCGGAGGGCATCAGGCCCGGCAAGGGAAAGACCCTGACGGAGCTGGCCGCCAAGGTGCTCCGCGCGATCGACTACGCCAAGGAGGACATCCGGTAGCCGGAAGCGCCGCCTGGCGTACCCGCCGGCGTGGGCGAAGACCCAGCACCCCGCCCACCGTCACCGACGGTACGCCCCACGACCGGCAGGGGTACCTGTGTCGTGCGGGCGCCGGGTGGGTGGCTGGAGGATCATCGGGGAACAGGCCTTGGAGGCGATGGCGATGAGCAGGAAACGGTTGGTTGGTGGCGGGCGGCATCGGCGCCGGTCATGGTTGCGGCGCCGGTGGCTGCTGCTGGCCGGTGCGCTGGGGGTCGGGGCCGCGGCGCTGCGCCGATCGCGGGCCGCCGGCGGGCGCGACGAGCACGCCGACGGAGCCGGCCGGGACGGGGTCAAGGAGGTGGGGCGGCTGGTGGCTGCCGCGCCGGCCAGGCTGGCACCCGTGGCCAAGCGCGCGCTCGAGGTCGCGGGCGGGACGGCGACCATGGTGAGGAGCCGGCTTCGCGGGCGGTCGGTCGGTGACTCGCCAGCGACCGGGGAGCCCGCCGAGCCGGTCGCGGCCGCGGCGGAGGGTGAAGCCGCGAAGGCTTCCGCGACCGCCGAGGGCCCGACCGCCGAGGGCCCGACCGCCGAGGGCCCGACCGCCGAGGGCCCGGCCGGCGAGGCCGGGACCGGGGACGCCTCCACCCCACCGGAGTAGCCGGCCGCCGTCGACGATCGCGCGGCTATCGCGGCTGGTCGGCGCCGGTGGATCCCTGGCCGCCGGCGGACTCGGGCGGGTGGAAGTCGGTGTTGATCTCCTGAAAGCCCTTGGCACGTTGGGCGGCGGCGTAGGAGGTGTAGGCGCGGCGGTCACCGCCGGTGAGTTGGACGTTGTCGGTGAACGGGGTGAGCAGGCTGCGCGGCCACAGTTTCTCGGCGCGGACGACGTTGGACTCGGCGCAGAACACCACCAGGCTCGCGGCGAGGTAGAGGAAGGCGATCAGGCCCAGGACGACGCCGAAGACGCCGTACGAGGCACTGGCGTGCTTGAGCTGGTGGCCGACCAGGTAGGTGCCGAGGATCTGGAGCACCTGCCATCCGACCGCCACGCCCAGCGCCCCACCGCGCACCTGACGGACCGTGACGCTGCGGGCGGGCAGCACCCGGAACACCACGGTGAACAGCACCCCGTTGAGTGCCACGGCCACCAGGATCGCGCCGGCACGGATCAGCTGGCCCCCGACACCGCCGGCGGCGGCTCCGGCGGTGCTGCTCAGGACGGACACCACGGTGGTGGCCAGCAGGCCGCCGCCGAAGACGGCCAGCAGCCCCAGGCTGCGCAGCCTGCTGGTGACCGGGTTGGGGCGGGAGTTCCTGGGTACCGCCCATGTCGCGTTGAGCGCGTTCTGCAGGGCCTGCACCACGCCGATCCCGCCGTACAGGCAGGCGAGGACACCGACGACCACCGCGGCGATGCTGCCGTGCACCGCGTGGATGTCGCGCCCGATCTGGTCACCGACGATCGGGAACTGGACCAGCGCCGAACCCAGGAACTGCTGCTGCAACTCCGCGTCACCGTGCAGGACGAACCCCAGCACCGTCACGAACAGCAGCAACAGCGGGAACACCGACAGGAACCCGTAGTAGGTGATCAGTGCGGCCAGGTAGCCGCCCTGATCATCGACGTACTTGTACAGCACAGCCAGCGGCAGCCCGATCCACCGGTGCCGCCGCTGGTAGCGGTCCAGCCTGGCGATCACGCCCATCACCGCACCATCCCGGTCATTCCTTCACATTGGGCGCTTCCGCGCACCCGCGCCAGGGTGCCGTGCCGGGTGGCCCCAGGATCAGCGCCTCGGATTGACGAGAGTGGTGACGCCGCGGGCCGCGACCGGGGTACTGTCGAGTTTCGTCCAACGCTCCAGACCCTGGCGGCGTGATTGTCGGCGCCCGACGCGCACGGCGTGAGGCGCGATGTGCCTTGCCTTCGGCGTCGTCGGTGCTCGCGGGTCTGAAGGCGTGGTTCCCTGGGTGGACACCTTTCTTCTGAGCAGGAGCGACGTGGACCGGCGGGTCATCGTCGTGTACGGCGAGCTCGCGTTCCCCACCGCTGATGATCTTTCCCGGCCGCTGCGGATGCTGGCCGCCACCGTGACCGGCGAGGTCCTGCTCGACCTGTCGCAGGTCACCTTCATGGATTGCGCCGGGCTGCGCGTTCTGACCTGTTTCGAGCGTCTTGTCGGCTTGGCTGGTGGCAGCGTGCGTGTGGCCGCGGTGTCGCCCGCGGTGGCGCTGCTGTTGGAGCTGGTCGACCCGTCGAGCCGACTGGCCCTCAGCCCCTCGCCGAACGGTGGTGGCGCCGTGCCTGTCCCGCCCGCCGACGCCTGAGCCGATCACCGACGGCCACGCTCACGCGCTGTCAGGGCTGGCGGTGGATGTCGAGCCGGTCGGGGCGGGGCCAGCGGACGTCGGTGGCCCACCCGAGCCGTTCGAAGGCCCGGATCAGACCGGCGGACAGGTCGATCTGGTGCCGGTCGACTCCGTGCCGGGCGCAGGTGGGGTCGGAGTGGTGCAGGTTGTGCCAGCTCTCGCCGAAGGACAGCAGCGCCAGCGGCCACAGGTTGGTGGCCCTGTCGAACCTGCGGGTGGTGAACGGGCGGTTGCCGATCAGGTGGCACAGGGAGTTCACACTCCAGGTCACGTGTTGCAGCAGTGCGACCCTGACCAGGCCGGCCCAGATGAGTGCGGTGAACCCGGCGTACAGCGTGCCGCCGAGCAGCCAGCCGAGTGCGAAGGGCAGGCCGAGGGAGACCACGCACAGGGCGGGGAACGCGCGGGCGACCGCGACGATCCGCCGATCGGCGAGCAGGTCGGGGGCGTAGCGGTCGGCGGGGGTGGGATCGTTGCCGAACAGCCATCCCACGTGCGCGTGGACCAGCCCGCGCAGCTGGCCCAGCACTCCGGTGCCGTACCGGTACGGGGAGTGCGGGTCGCCTGGCTGGTCGGTGAAGGCGTGGTGACGGCGGTGGATGGCCACCCAGCTGATCACATCGCCTTCGAAGCTGAGTGATCCGGCGACGGCGAGTGCCACCCGCAGCGCCGGCGCGGCGAGGAACCCGCGGTGGGTCAGGTACCGGTGGAAACCGACGCTGACCCCGAAGCCGGTCAGCAGGTAGAACCCCACCGCCAGCAGCACATCGGCCAGCACCAGGCCGCGGCCCCACAACAGCCAGCCCGCCACACCGAGCGCGGCGAACGGCAACCCCACGATCAGGGCGGTCACCACCAGTTGGACCCGCTGGCCACCGGTCTTCGCCAGCGCCTCGACCTCGGGGAACGGCTGCACACCGTCATACCCGCCAGCACCGTCACCGGCGCGCGCGGGCGGGGCCGGCGGCCCTGCTCGCGGGGACGCGACAGCGAGCGGGCTGGACGGTCCGCGGTTCACCATGACGACTACTCTCTGTAGGGGAGCACCCCACCCCCGCCAGGGGCGGGGTGGAGTGCTCCCCGTCAACCCCCCAAGAGGAATGGTTCGGGGCCAGGCCGGCAAGACGGCCCGCGTGCCACGAGGCGACAGCGGATCGACAGCAAAAAGGACGCCGGCCCGGGCGGGGCAGTCCGCCGATGACCAGACGTCCGTACTTTCGCCATGACATCCACTTCTGGTCGCACGCTGATGGACACGCAACCAGGGTCTGGAGTGGCCCCTCCAACATTACTCATCCCGTCGGTAACCACAACCGACCAGCACACACGGCCCAGGTCGGGTGCGGTGCCCGGCCGTGGCGGCGGCGGTGCGGGGAGGGCCTCGATCGCCAGGTGTAGGGTAAAAGTGACAGGCCGTTTGAGGAGCCAGGACCGTTCGACCCGGCCTTCGTCCTACGTCGCCCGCCCGTCGCGGCCTCACGAACCGTGGAGGTATCGGAGGCAGCTGTCGTGGTTGCGCCACCGGTCGTGGCGACCCCGGATGGGGCCGCGCGATGAACGCCGACCGCAGGATGCGGTTGTGGGGCCTGGTCGCCGAACACACCCAGGGCGGTCCCGCCACAGTGGGGGACGTCTGCGCGGTGGCGATCCGGGTCTGCGGGGTGGATCGCGCCGCCGTCACGGTGATGCTGCCGGCCAACCCCCACGAGACGCTGTGGGCCAGTGACCGGGTCGCGTCGGAGCTGGAGGAGCTCGTCTTCACCCTCGGCGAAGGTCCGTGCGTGGACGCCCGGGTTGGCGGTCCGGTGCTCACCGCCGACCTGGCGGCTCCGGACTGCCTGGCCCGCTGGCCGGTCTTCGCGCCCGCGGCGGTCCAGGCTGGCGCTCGGGCGGTGTTCGCGCTGCCGCTCCAGGTCGGCGCCATCCGCCTCGGTGTCCTGGACCTCTACCGTGCCGAGCCGGGCGGCCTGGACCGCGAACGGCTGGCTGACGCCCTGGTGCTGGCGGACACGGTGTGCGCGTTGCTGCTGGATGAGGCGCATCGCGACTCGTCGGTCCCGGACGGCTACTGGCCGGAGCAGGTCGGCGGGCAGCACCCGGTGGTGCACCAGGCCACCGGAATGGTGCTCGTCCAGCTCGGGGTGAGTGCGGCGGTGGCGTTGAGCCGGTTACGCGCCTACGCCTTCGCCCACGACCGGCGGTTGTCCGAGGTCGCCGGCGACGTGGTCGCTCGACGGTTGCGCTTCCAGTCCGACCCGGAGCCTGGGGTCGAGGGGGGTGGCTGAGATCGCGGCCTCCACCGGCGGCTCCGCCACCTCCGCCCGGGCCGGCTGCTACCCGCGGTCGGACGGCCGGGACTACTGTGTGAGCGAGGTGAATGAAACGTGGCCGAGGTCCAGCTAGCCAACGTGTTCGTCGAGCTGGCGGACACGCTCGTCGACGACTTCGACGTGGTCGACTTTCTGCACGTGTTGACCGAGAGGTGCGTCCAGCTGCTGGGCATCTCGGCGGCCGGGCTGCTGCTCACCGACGGGCACGACACCCTGAAGGTCGCGGCGGCCTCCTCGGAACGCACGATGCTGCTGGAGCTGTTCCAGCTGCAAACCGACCAGGGCCCGTGCGTGGACTGCTTCCGCACCGGCCAGCCGGTGTCGGTCGCCGATCTGCCGGCCGCCGGCCGGTGGCCCCGGTTCACCGCCGCCGCCACCGAGGTCGGCTTCGCCGCCGTACACGCCCTGCCGATGCGGCTACGCACCGAGGTGATCGGCGCCCTGAACTTCTTCGACACCACACCAGGGGCGCTGGACGACGGCAAGCGTCGGATCGGCCAGGCCCTGGCGGACGTGGCCACGATCGGGCTGCTGCAACAACGCGCGATCCTCCACCGGGACGCGCTGACCGAACAGCTGCAGACCGCCCTCAACAGCCGTGTCCTGATCGAACAGGCCAAGGGCGTGCTGGCCGAACGCCTGCAGCTGGACGTGGGCGACGCCTTCACCCTGCTTCGCGAGGCCGCCCGCAACCGCAACCGGCGACTGTCCGAACTCGCCCAGGCCATCGTCGACGGCTCCGAACAACTCCCCGGCCCCGGCCGGTAGCGGCGTCTCCCCGTCCCTCACCTGGCTCGTGGCGGGCTTGACGGAAGGGGGGTAGCGTCGGTGGTGGTTGGGCAGTCAGCCACGTCCCGGGTACGCCGTACCTGGGTAAGCCCTCGGGCGTGAGTGCTGATGGAGGCTCGATTTTGACTTCAACGACCACTACTTCCTCGACGTCGTCGCCGGAGATGGCCGCTGAACGTGCCGCCGATCGCGGCAGTGACTACGCGAACCTGTCCCGGCAGGTGAAGCAGGCCGGCCTGTTGGCACGGCGGCACGGTTACTACGCGGTCAAGATCGCGGTGAACAGCGTGTTGTTCGTGGCCGGCTGGGTCGCGTTCTTCCTGCTGGGTGACAGTTGGTACCAGTTGGGGGTGGCGGCG
>JBJMIH010000089.1:0-22993 GCA_045806985.1 Mycobacteriales bacterium
CGACCTGGTGATCAACGACGCCGCCCAGCTCGGCTCGCTGGAGACCCAGGGCGTGCTGCGCAAGGTCGACCGCAACGCGATCAAGGGCCAGAACCAGATCAGCGACAAGACCTGGAACCAGGCCAAGGACCTCAACGGCCTGTACTTCGCGGTGCCGTTCTCGGTGCAGGCCAACGTCCTGTACGTCCGCTCGGACTGGCTGCAGCAGGCAGGGTTGCAGGCGCCGAAGACGTGGGACGACTACGTGAAGGTGGCCAAGGCCTTCACCAAGGGCAACCAGTACGGCGTGGCCATCCCCGGCTCCACCCAGCGCGGGTACGCCGCCTGGTACTGGTCGAACTACCTGTTCGCCGCCGGCGGTGACTTCGTCAAGCCGGCCGGCAAGGGCAAGTTCAAGCCCACCGTGAACAGCTCGGCCGCGGTCAGGGCCGCCGACTTCCTGAAGTCGCTGGTCTGCACCGACAAGGTGGCCCAGCCCGGCGTCGCCAACGCGGTCACCACCGACGCCAACAAGGCGTTCTACACCGGCGTGGTCGGCACCTACCTGACCGGCCCGTACTCCTTCGCCGCCTTCGACGCCTACCCGGTGAAGGGCCACTACGACGTGGTCGCGGCGCCCAAGGGCCCGAAGAGCGACGCCGTGCTGGCCGAGGGCACCAACATCTACTTCATGACCGGCGCCAAGCACCCGAACGCCGCCGACAAGCTGGCCGAGTACATGATCACCCCGGCCGCGCAGAAGCTCGGCATGACCGCCGTGCCCGGCGCGACCGTGGTCCGGCTGCCGGTCAACACCACGCTCAAGGCCAGTTCGGTGCACCCGGGCGACCCGCGCTGGACGCTCGCCGAGCAGGCGTACACCAAGAGCGGCAAGTACGAGCCCGACTACCTGCCGGACTGGACCAACCTCCGGCAGATCGCCGCGCAGGACATCAACGCGCTGCTCGCCACCTGCGGCGACAGCAAGTCGACGCTGGACAGGATGCAGTCCGAGTTCACCGACGACATGCGGAAGCAGGGCGTGCTGGGGTGACCGAGCTCAGGACGTCCCCACGGCCGGCGCCCCGCCACCGGCAGGAACCTCGCACACGCGGCGGGAAGCGCGAAGGCGCTTCCCGGTCGCGGCTGGCGAGGCTGGCGGGGCGCCAGCTCTCTCCGTGGCTGTTCCTCGCCCCGGCGATGGTCGCGTTCGCGCTGTTCAAGTTCTGGCCGATGGCCCGCGGCGTCTGGATGAGCCTGTTCCGGGTCCGGCCGTACCTGGGCGACCAGTGGGTCGGCTTCCAGAACTACCACGACGCGTTCCTCGATCACGGCCTGCGCGCCGCCGTGCAGCACGGCGTGCTGGACGCGGTGGTGACCGTGGTCGGCTCCGCCATCGTCGGCTTCTGCCTGGCCCTCCTGCTCGAGGGCCAGGCCGTGCACCTGCGGATCTTCCGCACGGCGGCGTTCCTGCCGGTGGTCACCGCGATGGTCGTGGTGGCCGAGGTGTGGGGCGTGCTGCTGTACCCGGGCAAGAACGGCCCGGTGAACGGCTTCATCGGGCACGCCGGCCTCGGGCCGTCGCCGTTCCTGTCCGGCGTGCACACGTCGCTGCCGTCGATGATGTTCATCCAGATCTGGAAGAGCGCGCCGTACGACATGCTGATCTTCCTGGCCGGGCTGGCCGGCATCGACCGGCAGCTGTACGAGGCCGCCGCGATCGACGGCGCCAGCCGGTGGCAGCGGCTGCGCTGGGTCACGATCCCCGGGCTGCGCTACGTCACCACGATCGTGATCACCCTCGGCATCATCCGCGGCCTGCGGGTGTTCACCGAGATCTGGGTGACCACCGGGGGCGGGCCGGCCGGCTCCACCGACGTGATCGTGACCTACATCTACCGCACCGGGATCACCACCCCCGGCCAGATCGGGTACGCCGCCGCGGTGAGCACCATGCTGCTCATCGTCACGGTGATCCTGACCTGCCTGTTCCTGTGGTGGCGGCAGAGGAGGGCGCTCCGGTGACCCATATCGCGAACGAGCAGACCCCGGTCCACCAGACGGCGCTCGGCCTGCGCTGGTCGCTGCGCGGACCGCTGGCGGTCGCGCTGCGCTGGGTGCTGTACCTGGTCGTGCTGGCGGTGTTCCTGGTCCCGCTCTGGTCGATCGCGGCGACCGCGCTGTCCAGGGACGTGGTACGCCCGGACCAGCTCGCGCTGATCCCGCGCCACCCGACCCTCGAGCCGCTCCGGCAGGCGTGGAAGCTCGGCGTCGCCCGCGGCCTGCTCAACTCGCTCATCGTGGTCGCGGCCGGTCTCACCCTCCAGATCACGGTGAGCGCGCTGGCCGCGTACGCCCTGGCCCGCAAGCGGTTCCGCGGCGCGACGCTGGTCATGGTGGCGATCCTCGCCACCATGATGATGCCCGAGGAGGTCATCGCGATCCCGCTGTACCTGGTGCTGCGGGACCTGAAGCTGCCGTGGGCGCCGCACGGGCTGCTCAACACCTACAGCGGGCTGGTCCTGCCGGTCGTCGGGTGGGCGCTGCCGATCTACATCCTCACCCAGTTCATGAAGGAGATCCCGATCGAGCTGGAGGACTCCGCGCGCATCGACGGTGCCGGCGACCTGCGCATCTTCACCAGGGTGGTGCTGCCGCTGTGCCGGCCCGCGCTCGGCGCCACCGCGATCTTCGGCTTCCTGATGATCTGGGACCAGTACCTGCTGCCGCTGCTGGTGGCCTCGAACTCGAAGAAGACCACGCTCACCGTGACCGTCACCAACCTCAACAGCAGCCAGGACCTCCCGGTCAGCGTGCGGATGGCCGCGGCGCTGGTGCTGCTCGTGCCCAGCCTGGCCGTGTACCTCGGCCTGCAACGGTTCTTCCGGCACGGCCTGCTGACCGGATCGGTGAAGGGATGACGCCTTTGGAGGAGACAGTGGCCCTCGACCCCGACACGCTCGCCCGGCGGCTGGACCGGGTGCTGTCGTTCCCGGTCACGGCATTCCACTCCGACGGAGGTCTCAACCTCGACACCTACCGGGTGCACCTGGCTCACCAGGTGGCCGCCGGCCCGGCGGCGCTGTTCGTCTGCTGCGGCACCGGCGAGTTCTTCTCCCTGGACCTGGAGGAGTACGCGGCCTGCGTGGCCGCGGCGGTGGAGGTGGCGGCCGGCCGGGTGCCGGTGGTGGCCGGAGTCGGGTACGGCACCGCGCTGGCCCGCCAGTTCGCGGCCGCCGCCGAGGGCGCCGGCGCGGACGGGCTGCTGGTGCTGCCGCCGTACCTGGTGCATCCCGACCAGGCGGGGCTGGCCAGGCACTACGAGGCGATCGCCGCGTCCACCTCGCTGGGCGTGCTGATCTACCAGCGTGACAACGCTGTCCTGACCCCGGAGACGGTGGCGCGGCTGGCCGAGTCGCCCGGCATCGTCGGTTTCAAGGACGGTCACGGCGATCTCGACCTCATGCAGCGGATCGTGTCCACGGTCCGGACCCGCGGCGCCGAGCTGGTCTTCCTGAACGGGATGCCGACCGCGGAGATGACCTCGGCGGCGTACCGCGGGCTGGGCGTCACCACCTATTCTTCGGCCGTGTTCTGTTTCGCGCCGGAGGTGGCGCTGGCGTACCACGACGCGTTCCGGTCCGGCGACACCGCGCGGGCGCACCAGGTGCTGGACGAGTTCTACCGGCCGTACGTGGAGCTGCGGATGCGCGGCCTCGGGTACGCGGTCTCGCTGGTCAAGGCCGCGGTGCGGCTGCGCGGCCTGGACGTCGGGCCGGTCCGGTCGCCGCTGTCCGAACCGGCGCCGGAGCACCTGAAGGAGATGGAGGTACTGCTCGACCGGGGCCTGCGCCTGGTGGGTGCGTCGTGAGCCCGGGGTCGCGGACGGTCGTCGTCACGGGGGCGGGCGGGTTGCTCGGGCGGGCGTTCGTGGCCGCGTTCCGCGACGCGGGGGAGCGGGTGGTGGCGGTCGGGCGGACCTGGACGTCGCTGGTGGAGGCGTACGGCGCCGATCCCGACGTGACCGTCGTCGCCGCCGACCTGGCCGACCCGGCGGCGGTGCTCCGGCTCGCCGCCGAGCACGCGGCGGACGCCGGGGTGCTCGTCAACAACGCCGGGATGACCAGCGTGCGCACGCCGCTGCTGGACATCGAGCCGGACGTGTTCGACCAGATGGTGGCCGTGAACCTGCGGGCCACCTACCTGCTCACCCGGGAGTTCGGCCGGGCCTGGCGGGACCGCGGCGAGGGCGGCGCGATCGTCAACCTCTCCTCGCCGGGCGCGGTGCAGGCGCATTTCACGCAGAGCGTGTACGACGCGACCAAGGCCGGGGTGGCGGCGTTCACCCGGGCCAGCGCGGTCGAGCTCGGGCAGCACGGCATCCGGGTGAACTGCCTGCAACCCGGCTCGGTGAACTGCGACGACACCGAGGCGGCCGGGATGCCGCTGCGGCGCGCGGTCCGGCCGGAGGAGGTGGCGGCGGCCGCGGTGTTCCTGGCCTCGCCGGCCGCGTCCGCGATCACCGGCGTGTCGCTGCCGGTCGACGGCGGCGTGCTCGCCCAGCTCCGGGTCAGGCTGTGAAGATCACCGAGGTGCGGCTGACGCCGATCGCGTTCGCCGACCCGCCGCTGCTCAACTCGAAGGGCGTGCACCAGCCCTACGCGCTCCGTGCCGTCGTCGAGCTGCTGACCGACGAGGGCCTGGTCGGGCTGGGGGAGACGTACGGCGACGACACCGAGCTGTCGCGGCTGCGGGAGGTGGCGCCGCACGTCGTCGGGCTCGACCCGTTCGACCTGAACGGGCTGGCCGCGGCCGTCCGGACCGTCCACCCCGGACTCGGCGCGCGGGCGGCGGCGATCGTGGTCGCCGGCTTCGAGGTGGCGTGCGTGGACCTGCAGGGCAAGGCGCTCGGCGTGCCCGCCTGCACCGTCCTGGGCGGCAGGGTGCGGGACACGGTGCCGTACGCCGGGTACCTGTTCTACAAGTGGGCCGGCGACGACGACCCCTGGCCGGAGGCGCTCGACCCGGGCGGCATCGTCGCCCAGGCGCGGCGCATGGTGGACCGCTGGGGCTTCGGATCTCTCAAGCTCAAGGGCGGGGTCTTCCCCCCTGAAGAGGAGATCGAGGCGATCCTCGCGCTGCGTGAGGCCTTTCCCGACCACCCGCTCCGCCTCGACCCCAACACCGCGTGGACGGTCGAGACGTCGGTGCGGGTGGGGGAGCGGCTGGCCGGCGTGCTCGAGTACCTCGAGGACCCGTGCGCCGGCATCGCCGGCATGGCCGAGGTCGCCCGCCGGCAGCCGCTACCGCTGGCCACCAACATGTGCGTGGTGTCCTTCCCCGACGTCGCCCCGGCGGTCAGGCAGGACGCCATCCAGGTCGTCCTCGCCGATCACCACTACTGGGGCGGCCTGCGCGCCTCCGGTCTGCTGGCCGGCATCGCCGGCACGGTCGGCTGGGGCGTTTCCATGCACTCCAACTCCCACCTGGGCATCAGCCTCGCCGCGATGACCCACCTCGCGGCCGCCACTCCGAACCTCACCTTCGCCGGCGACACCCACACGCCCTGGCAGGACCCGGCCGACGACATCGTCGACCCCGCCCTCCGCATCGTCGACGGCGCGGTCCCCGTACCCACCGCCCCCGGCCTCGGCGTCACCCTCAACCACGACACCCTCGCCCGCCTGCACGAGCAGTACCTCAACTGCGGCATCCGCACCCGCGACGACGTGGCCGCCATGCGCGCCCACGACCCCGCCTGGACCGGCCGCCGCCCGCGCTTCTGACCGGGTTCACAGGTTCTCCCGGATGTTCAGGGCCTTGATGACCAGCAGGAGGGCGGCCGGCTCCCGGGACGGCGCGGGGCGGGCGCGCACCGCCTGCTCGATGAGCCGGGAGCTCAGCCCGCCGCTGTCCTCGCCGAGCACCTGCGCGACCGTGAGCATCGCGTTCACCGGTGGCGTTCCCGGGTCGGTCTGGACGATGTCGACAGTGTGCTGCCGGCCGATCCAGCCGATGGCGGCGTGCAGGTCGGGAATGTGCTGCTCGACGACGGCGAAGTCGAACTCGGTGACCGCGGGGAACTTGGCGTTCCATCCCCGGAAGCGCTCGTGCAGGGTCATCCCGAAGATCTCGGACGCCCGATGCAGCTTGCGCATCTCGAGCTGGTCGCCGGGATCGTTGCCGAGCCACTGCCCCTGGATCCGGCGCAGTGTCTCCAGCTTCTCGTGCGTCCACAGGGCTTGTACCCACGCCCTGGTCAGCCGCTCGGTGGAGAGCCGCAGCGCGTCGCGGACCTTGGGCCAGTGTGGCCGGGTCGACGCCGGACCGTTGATGTAGCGGGGGGCCGTCGGCGGGACGGGGCCGGAGACGAACGTGCGGGCGACCTCGGCGAAGTGGTCGGCGTTGATCATCTTCGTCTCGAACGGCACGGTGCTGAAGCTGGGGTCGAACTGGTAGACCTTGTCGATGATGCCGGAGTCCACCGCGTGGAAGCTCTCGTGCAGCAGCACCTGGACACCATCCGGCGTGGCCGCCCGGGCGAAGCCGGCGGGCAGTGTCATCGAGCCGGTGCCGGTGAGCGCCCCGACTCCCTTCGTCTGCAGGTCGCCCCGGGTGTCCAGGAAGATGACGTCACTGTCGTACAGGCGCTGGAGCGCGGCGGCGGCGGCGGCGAAGGTGCCGCGTACCCGCGCCGCGTCGCCCGCGTTGGCCGGGTTGAAGACCGTGGTGATCTGCTGGTCGGCATGGCCGCCCGCGACCGCGTTGAAGATCGCCTTCGCCTGGATGATCATGCCCTGGAGTGCCAGTTTCTCCGGGCCGGACGGCCTGCTGTTGGGCCGGTCGCCCGGCCGCGTCGCGGCCGGCGCCTCCGCCCGGATGATCGTGAGCATGTTCCGCAGCGCGGTCAGGGCCTCGGCCGTGGACGCGTACTCGGTCACCGGTTTGGAGATGATCAGGCCGTGGTCGTAGAAGGCGTTCGTGATGTTCAGCGACGTGTCCGGCGGCAACTGGGCGAGCTGGCCCCGGATCATGTCCTGGAGCTGCTGTGCGCGGGCGACCTGCCCGGCCGGCGTCAGCTCGGTGATGGCCGGGCTGGTGGTCACCTCCGGGCCGGGCAGCCGCCGCTGGACGGAGTGCGGCCCGCCGGCCAGTCGCGCCGCCACCGCGCGGTTGCCCGCCAGCTGTTGGAGTTCGAGTACCGGGTGGGGCGCTGCCGGCCGGTGCGCCGCCGGCCGCCGGTGCGGGCGCCGCGCGGACGCCGGAATTCTCCTATCCACGCGGGACTCTTCCCATTTGTCACCTCGTGGCGAGCCTAGCCCCGCGGCGGGTTCGGTGAGCTGTCCCGTAGCGGACAGAGGCCGGCTCTGTCAGGGCCGCGCGGTCAGGCGGGCGATCACGCGGTCGGCCAGATCGGCCAGGGTGGACAGTTCGTCCCCGGTGAGGTGGTCGATGAAGTGGCGGCGTACCGATTCGACGTGGTCGGGGGCTGCCGCGACGATGGCGGCCATGCCGGCCTCGGTGAGGACGACCTCGGTGCCGCGGCCGTCGGCGCCGCAGTCCTCCCTGCTGACCAGGCCGCGCTGCTCCATCCGGGTCAGGTGGTGGGACAGCCGGCTCTTGGACCAGAGCAGGCGCGCCGCCAGCTCGGTCAGCCGCCACCGGTGGCCCTCGGTCTCGGACAGGATCGACAGCACGTCGTAGTCCGGCTCCGACAGCCCGGAGTCGCGCGCCATGTCGCGGTTGATCTCGGCGTTCAGCAGCGCGCTCATCCGCCGGTACCCGCGCCAGGCGCGGTCCTCGGCCGGGTTCAGCCATCGCGGTTCGGTCACGCCGCCCAGCGTACCGAATAGTTGACGCGTCACCTAGCTCGTCGTACCGTGTTGACGTGTCAACTACACGGTTGTTGCGACTGTACGCGGGCCTCGTCCTGTTCGGCGTCAGCATGGCGCTGATGGTCGTCGCCGGGCTCGGCCTGGACCCGTGGGACGTCTTCCACCAGGGCGTGGCGCGCGCCACCGGGCTGTCGCTCGGCGGCGTGGTGATCGCCGCCGGCGCGGTCGTGCTGCTGCTCTGGGTGCCGCTGCGGCAGCGCCCCGGTCTCGGCACGGTGAGCAACGTGATCGTGGTCGGGCTCGTCGTCGACCGGACGCTGGCGGTGCTGCCGGTACCGCACCAGCTGCCGCCGCGGATGGCGTACCTGGTCGCCGGCATCCTCGCCAACGCCGTCGCCACCGGCCTCTACCTGGGCGCCGGCCTCGGCCCCGGCCCGCGCGACGGGCTGATGACCGGCCTGGCCCGGCGCGGCCACTCGATCCGCGCGGTCCGCACCTCCATCGAGGTGACGGTGCTGGCGGTGGGCTGGGCGCTGGGCGGCACGGTGGGCGTCGGGACGGTCCTGTACGCCGCCGCCATCGGGCCGCTGGTGCACGTGCTGATCCCGCGGCTGGCGGCGCCGGGCGCCCCCGCGGGAGCGGCCGGCCCGCGGAGGCGCCGGGGACGCCGTGCGCCCGGACTCAGGCCGGCGACGCCGCCGGCATCTCGGTCTGGTCCACGACCGGCGCGTCCGGCGCGTTCCGCTTGATCGACTCGACGCCGCCCATCGCCGCCGACCTGCTGCCGCAGGCCTCGCCCACCGCGTCCCCTCCCGGCAGTCGGGTCGTACCCGGGAAATCGTCGCAGTGGCGGGAGTGGCCGGAGGGGGGAACGGGGGTTCCTCGCCGTTCCGGCCAGAATGGGCGGCATGGAGGTGGCGGTCCCGCATCCCTGGCCGGCGACGGCGGCCGAGGCCGAGCGGATCCAGGACGCCCTGCGGCCGCTGGTCAGCACCGCGCCGCCGCCGGCCGGCTGGGCGCCGGCGACCGTGGCCGGGCTGGACGTCGCGTACGGCGGCGAGGGCGACCGGCTGGCGGCGGCCGTCGCCGTGCTGGACACGGCCACCCTCGAGGTGGCGGACACCGCGGTGGCGGTGGGGACGGCGGCGTTCGGGTACGTTCCCGGGCTGTTCGCGTTCCGCGAGCTGCCCTCGCTGCTCGACGCGCTCGGCCGGCTGCGGACAGTACCCGACCTGCTGGTCTGCGACGGGTACGGGCTGGCCCACCCGCGCCGCTTCGGCCTCGCCTGCCACCTCGGCGTGCTCACCGGCCTGCCCACCCTCGGCGTCGGGAAGACCGCGTTCGTCGGCACGCACGCCCCGCCAGGCCCGCGCCGCGGCGACAGCGCCCCGCTGCTGCTGGACGGCGACGAGGTCGGCAGGGCGCTGCGCACCCAGGACGGGGTCAGGCCGGTGTACGTCTCCGTCGGCCACCGCCTCGACCTGGACACCGCCTGCGCGCTGGTACTCGCGCTGGCGCCGCGGTACCGGCTGCCGGAGACCACCCGGCAGGCCGACCGGCTCAGCCGCGCGGCGCTCTAACCGCCGCAGACGGTGCGGACGGCGGCCAGCGCGGCGGGGGAGGCCAGGCCGGCGTGGTAGTACCGGACGCCGTCGCCGCCGGACGCGCCGACCAGCGCGACCCTGGCCGCCAGCGCCGCCGCGTCGTCGAAGCCCGGCGGCACCGCGTTGACGATCGCCTCCAGCCGGGCGGTCGCCGGCAGGACCTGGCGGGCCGCCGTGAACACCGCCGCCACCGTCGACTCGGCCGCGTTGGCCTTGAGCAGCAGCCCGTCGACGGCCCCGGCCACGGCGGTCACGTCGACGCCGACGTTGGAACCGGTGTGGCCGGGATCGGGGTTGGCCATCAGCAGCAGCGGGATGCCGGCGGCGACCGGCCGCATGGCCGCCAGCAGGTCGGCGATCACCCGCGCCCGCAGCCTGAACACGGCGACGATCTCGTCGCCGACCAGCTCGGCCATCCGGGTGGCGAGCGTGCCGGTGGTCGGCCGGGGCGCGCCGGCCAGGCCGGCGTCCACCGCGTCCCGGATCCGCGCGGCGAGCGCCTCCGGGTCCGCGCCGAGCCTGGCCAGCCCGCCGGTGCAGGCCGGGCACTGGCAGACCGACAGCAGCGCCTGGTCGACCGCTGACAGCTCGACACCCGACTTCTCGTGCCGGCTGGCGTGCTCGAAGCCCATCCAGCCGCACGCCTCCAGCTCCAGCGCGGCGACCGGGTACCGGGCCGCCTCGGCGACCATTCGGACCGCGTACGCGCGCACCGCCTGGTGCGACGGGCAGAGCGCGTGCGAGTACCGGTCGCCGTACGCGTTGCGCACGACCAGCTCGGGGTGCGCGCGGCCGAGCCGGGTCCCGTGGCAGAGCACCAGCCAGGCGTGCACGTCCAGGCCGGCAGCGCGCAGCGCGGCGGCGGCCGTGCCGAAGCTGTCGGGCGCCGGCATCCAGTCCGCCGCGGCCGGCCGCAGCGTCCCGCCGGCCCACGCCTCGTCGCGGACGGCGAAGTACGCGGCGGCCTCGGCCGCCTCCACCACCCGGTGCGCGGGGTGGTACGGCGTGAACGCGCGGGTGGAGTGGTAGGACGCCGCCAGCGACACGATCGGCGCGCCCAGCCCGGCGATCCGGGGCACCGCCGCCGGATCGCCCACCACGTCCCACGCATACGCGAAGACCCCGTGCCGCACGGCTGGAGAACCTACCGCAGCCGGCCTTCCGTATGCTCGCCTGCTGTGACACGTCATCGCCGGGTAAGGATCATCGCCGCCGCGGGCGCGCTCGCGGTGCTCGCCGGCTGCGGGTCGTCCTCGCACGACAAGCCGACGCCGAAGGCGAACTCCGCCCAGCTCACGCCGGCGCCGACGCCGGCCTCGACCACCCCGACCATCCCGGCGGCGCCGACCACGCCGGCATGTCCGCAGGTCGCGCCCGGTTTCGACTGCACCATGCAGCAGCGGATCGCCGCCGTGCGGGACTGGATCAGGCAGCGGCCCGGCATCGTCGGGGTTGTCCTGCGCGACCGGCAGACCGGCGCGGTGTGGCGCAACGAGAACGCCGACACGCTGATCTGGACCGGCTCCACGATCAAGCTGGCGATGATCATCGACCTGTACACCCGCGACCACGCCGGCGCGATCCACCTCACCGCCGACGACCGCGAGCAGATCCACCAGATGCTGCACGTCAGCTCGGACAACGCCGCCGACGCGATGTGGAAGAAGTACGGCCGGGACGACTTCGCCACCCGGTTCGCCAGGTACGGGCTGACCGGCGCGACGTTCATCAGGGGCTTCTCGCGGTACTGGGGCTTCATGAAGTGCACGGCGAACGACCTGGACCGCATGATCAACTACGTGCTCGGCCAGCTGCCGGCCGCCGACCGGGCCTACATCGTCGACCAGCTCCAGCACGTCTGGACCAACCAGCAGTGGGGCGTGTGGGGCGCCGGCCCGCAGAACCAGCCCGGCAACAAGGACGGCTGGTCGCTGGAGCAGGGCGGCTGGGAGACCAACTCGGTCGGGTTCGCCGGCCCGAACCAGCGGTACACCCTCGCGATCATGAACAACCTGGCCGGCAAGGGCGGCTACCACGAGGGCGTGAACACCGACACGCAGATCGCGGCGCTGCTGTTCCAGGGCCACCAGATCGCCACGCCGACCACCCAGCCCAGCCCGTGACCGGCCGCGACGAGGCCGCCCGCGGCCGCCTGCCCGCGCTCACGCCAGCTTCGTGACCAGCGTGCCGACACCCTCCACCCAGCTCTCCAGCACGTCGCCGGGCTTGAGGAAGACCTGCGGGTCGCGGGCGAAGCCGACGCCGGCCGGGGTGCCGGTGAAGATGAGGTCGCCGGGGTACAGCGTGACCACCGCCGACAGCCGGTGGACCAGCGACGGCACCGAGTAGATGAGCTGGCGGGTACGGCCGGACTGCACCCGCTCGCCGTTCAGCCGGCAGCCCAGCTCCAGGTCGTCGCGGTCGGGCAGCTCGTCCGGGCTGGTGATGACCGGGCCGATCGGGCCGAAGCCGGGGTAGGACTTGCCGAGGGAGAACTGCGGGGAGGCGCCGCCGAGGAACTGCACCCGCCGCTCGGACAGGTCCTGGCCGACCGTCACGCCGGCCACCTGGTCCCAGCCCTTGGCCTCCTCGACCGCACGGGCCGCCGCGCCGATGACGACGACCATCTCCACCTCCCAGTCGACCCTGTCGCTGGGCAGTGCGACGGTGGCGTCCGGGCCGGTCAGGCAGGACGGGAACTTGGTGAACGTGAGCGGGATCTCGGGCAGGTCCATCGCGGTCTCGGCCGCGTGGTCGGCGTAGTTCACCCCGATGGCGAACACCTGGCGGGGGCGGGGGACCGGCGCGGTGAGCGCCAGCCCGTCCAGCGGACGCCCGGCTGCCGCCGGCGCGGTCGCGGCCCACCCGCGGAACTCCTCCCACCGCTCGTAGACGGCCTGCGGGTCGGCGTCGAACCGCCCGCCGCTCGCCTCGGCGACGTCCACTGCCTGCCCGTTCACGACCAGCGCCAGCCGGTCCTCCACCGCGGCGACACGCACGGCGACTCCTATTCGTTATAATGATTACTCCTGATAGGGAGGATATTTATCACCGCGTCGACAAGTCCACCCCGATCCCGCGCCGAGACCGCCGCCGAACTGGTCGCCGGGCTCGCCACCGGCCTGCGCCCCGGCGAGCGGATCGGTACCAAGGAGCACCTGCGCCGGCGCGCCGGTGTCGCGGTCGGCACCTTCAACGAGGCGGTGCGGCTGCTGGTCAGCCGGGGAGTGGTGAGCGTGCGGCCCGGTCCGGGCGGCGGGCTGTTCGTGGCCGAGCCCAGCCCGACGGTACGGCTCGGCAGCGCCGTCCTCGCGCTCCGGCCCGGCGACGTCACCGTCCCGCACGCGCTCGCCGTCCGCGACGCGCTCGACCCGCTGGTCGTCGACGACGCGGTGCGGCACGCCTCCGCCACCGACGTCGCCGACCTGACCGCGCTGCTGGACGAGATGCGGGCGGCCACCGGCGAGCCGGAGGCGTTCCTGGACGCGAACTGGCGGCTGCACCTGCGGATGGCCCGGATCAGCCCGAACCCGATCCTGCGCTCGCTGTACTCCGGGCTGATGGCGGTCGTCCGCGACCGCACCGGCCGGATCACCGCGACCGGCGCCGGCGCCGCCGCGCACCGCCGGGCCCGGTACGCCCTGCACGCCGACCTGGTGGCCGCCATCGCCGCCGGCGACAGGGCCCGCGCCGGCGCCCTCGCCGCCGCCCACCACCAGCCGGTCGGCGGCGTTCCCGGCGCTACCGCTCGGCCTGGAGGCTGACGACCAGGGCCGGGGCGATCAGGGTGGCCAGCGTGGTGAGGTCGGCGATGTCGACCCCCTCGAACACCTCGGCGTCGGGCTCGCGGACGGCGGTGAGCACGCCGTAGGTGGTGTTCAGCATCTGGATCGGGATGGCCACGACGTGGTCGCGGAGGTACTGCTGGCCGCCGGCCACCACCAGGCTGGCGGGATGGTCGGCCGGCGCGGTCGGGCCCGGCGCCGGCAGCAGGTGCACCGCGCCGGGGTGGGCGTGGCCGACCAGCATCGCCTCGCCGTGGTCGACGACGTGCAGCTCCACCGTGGTGCCGAACGCCGACACGGTCGCGTCCACCACCCTGGCCAGCACCTCGGTCGCGTCGCCGCCGCCGGCCACCAGCCGCGCCGTCTCCTGCACGATCGCCCGCCGCTGCTCCAGCCGGTGGACCGCGCGCTCGGCCTCCTTGTCGTCGGTGACGTCCACCAGCGTGATCGCCACGCCGACCGTCGAGTCGTGCCGGGTGAGCCGGAAGAACCCGCAGCGCATGTAGCGGTAGGCGGGCGCGGTGCCGAGCCGCAGCTCGCGGGCGAACACCGGTTCCCCGGTCCGCAGCACCTGCTTGGCGAAGTTGGCGAGCATGTAGCCCTGCTCGCCCAGCGCGGTGTGCAGGTCCGTGCCGAGCAGCTGCATCGGATCCGGCACCAGGCCCAGCACCGGGGCGTTGACCTTCACGAACCGCAGGTCGGTGTCGAGGATGACGATGCCGAACGGGGCGTCCAGGAACAGCGTCTCCATCAGCGACGCGGTCGCCTCGTCCGCCCGCAGGCTCGCCGCCTCGCCGAACAGCGCGATGCAGCCGGCGACCGACTTGTCGTCGTTGAGCATCGAGAACGCGCGGAAGCGCATCAGGTAGCGGTGGCCGTCCCGGTCCAGGATCGGGAACTCGCCGGACCAGTTCTCGCCGTTGACCAGCAGGACGTTCAGCAGTTCCTGCGCGTCGCCCTGGTCCGGCCCGGGGGCGACGCTGAGCGCGACGGCGTGCGTGCCGACCGCGTCGCTCTGGCCGTACCCGAGCAGCTCCTCGGCGCGGTTGTTCCAGTGCGTGACGTCGCCCTGCTGGTTGGTCACGGCGACGCCGACGCCGAGCTGGTCGAGCAGGTTGGTCAGTACCAGCCTGTCGAAGGCGGGGTTCGACGCCGCGGGGCTCGATGCGGTGGAGCTCATGGGTGACCTTTCCTGTTCGCGTGATGATTCTGCCCGCGCCGCCGGGGTCGCGTACCCCGTTCGCGGAGTTCGGCGCCGTCACCGGCCTCGACCGAAGTAGTGGACCAGGACGGGGACGAGGTACCCGGTCATCGCCTCGGCGGCGGCCAGATCCTCGGTGTCGAAGGGCATCCCGCCGGCACGGGACAGCGTGAGCACCGCGTACACGACGCCGAACAGCGGCACCGGCACCGCCATCACGCCGTTCTCCTGGTGCGCCGCCCCGTGCCGGGCCACCGACCAGGCCGGGTGGTCGGTGTCGGCGGGCGGGCCGGGCTCGCCGGGCGCGGCGACCGTGACCCCGGCCGGGTCGGCGGTGGCGATCCGCACCGGCTGCCGCCGGCTGCCGCCGCCAGCGTCCAGCAGGTGCAGCTCGACCCGGGTGGCGAGGCCGGGGACGGTGGCCCGCAGCAGGCCGGTCAGCGCCGCCTCCGGCTCCGGCTGGACGGTGACCAGCAGGGCCGCGTCCCGCAGCATCGCCAGGTGCGCGGCCTGGCGCTGGTGGCTGGCCCGGCTGAGCCGCTCGGCGGTCACGTCGGTGAACAGCACCGCCACCCCGAGCACCTCGTCGTCGCGCTGGAGCCGGACCAGCGAGGAGAGCCAGCACTGCGGCTCGGCGTCCGGCCCGATCAGCCACAGCTCCAGGCCGGCACGCGACTCGCCGGTGGCCAGCACGTCGGCGAGGTGACCGGCGAGGGTCTCCACCCCGCCGGAGAACACCGAGTGCAGGTCGCGGCCGAGCATGGCGGACGGCGGGCCGAGCCGTTCCTGCGCGGTCGGGTTCAGCCGGACCAGGCGGTACTCGGTGTCGAAGATGACGATGCCCATCGGCGCGTCGTGGAACACCCGGTCGAAGAGGCTGGCCAGCGCCTCGTCCACGCGGTGCAGGTCGGCCTCGTAGAACAGGGCGAAGATGCCGGCCACCGACTGGTCGCGGGCCAGCACCGGGGCGGCGTTGAGGTAGGCGAGGAAGCGCCGGCCGGTCCGGTCGACCAGCGGGAACTCGCCGGTCCAGGTCTGGCCGGCGAGTACGCCGGACTGGATGCGGGTGGCCTCGGCCCTGTCGACGAGCGCGGCGCCCAGCTCGATGCCGGCCCGGCCGACCGCCTCGGCGGCGGGGTAGCCGAGCATCCGCTCCGCCTCGTGGTTCCAGTGCGTGACCAGGCCGTCGGAGTCCAGCACGGCGACTCCGACATTGACCTCGTCCAGCACGTTGGTGAGTACCAGTGCGTCGAAGTTGTCCGGGGACGTCTGGGGGGAGACGTCGGCACGATCGGCCACGCGGCGCTGTCCTCCGGTGTCAGAGTGTGGCGACAGAGGGCCATTCTGCACCTTTGCAGGACAAGCGTCAGCGCAGTAGGGAGAAAACGTGAGCGAAGTGTTTTGCTGGGAATTCTCCTGCCGAAAAGCCCTGGTCAGGCGATTGCCGGGCTGCGCCGTTCGATCAGGATGACATCCCGCCACGGCGCGCCGGGCAGCGCGGCGTGCCGCCCGATCCGCTCCCGCCGGCCCACCACCCGGAAGCCGGCCCGCGCGTGCACGGCCAGGCTCGCCCGGTTCTCCGGGAAAACCCCGGACTGGATCGTCCACACACCGGCCCGGTCGGTCGACTCCGCGAGCGCCCGCAACAGCGCCAACCCCACCCCGCGCCCCCGGGCGGCTGCGGCCACGTACACGCTGTGCTCCACCACCCCGGCGTACACGGGCCGGCTCGACACCGGGGTCACCGCCACCCAGCCCAGCAGCACCCCACCCTCGACCGCCACCAGCCGGTGCTCGGGCAACCGCCCCTTGTCGAACTCCTCCCAGCTCGGAGCCCGCACCTCGAAGCTGGCCAACCCCGTATCCAACCCCTCCTGGTAGACGCCCAGCACCGCCGCCGCGTCCTCCACCCACATACCCCTGATCTCCACCCCAACCACGCTAGGCAGCCCGTGTTACACCCAGGAAAACCCCGCCACGGGTCAGCGCCAGAATTCGGTGAGCTGCCCGGCGAGGGCCCTGCCCTGGTGGTAACCGGCTCGCGCGGCGGGCGGACGCGTCGACGGATCCATCACGTTGTCGCCGAACGCGTCGCGGGAGTCGCTGTCCGGGAAGATGGTTTCGACTCTGCTGCCGCCCGCGCGTAGCTCGTCGACCTGTGCCGCGAGGTGCATCCCCCAGTCCGGCGGCATCCGTGATCTGCCGCCGAAGGGTGACAGCACCAGCACCCGCGCGTATCCGGCCGCCAGATCGGCATTCTCGTTGCGCCGGTAGCCGCCGTCGATGTACCGGCCCTCGCCGATACGGTGGGCGGCGGCGCCGGGCCCGGCACAGCTGGCGGTGACGGCGTCCACCAGGTCGACTCCGCTGTGCCGGTCGAACACGACCGGTTCACCGGTACGGGCGTCGACGGCCACGATGAGCACCGGTCGTCGCGGCCACTGCTGGCTGGGCAGCCGGGCGGCGACGACGGCGCGCCGCCGCGTGTGCGCGGAGCCGTCCGACGCCGCCTCGATGGCGAGCGACGCCGCACCCATCCGGCGGCGCATGTCGGCAGCGTCCTCGGCGGCGCCGATGATTTCGCTCGTCTTCCTGACATGGTCCACGGCCGGCCCGTTCGGGGCACGTCCACGGTCGGATCCGACCGGACCGGTCGGCGGCTGGGGCGCGGCGGCGAGGATGGCGGCAAGCAGTTCGGCCGGCCGAGTCGCGCTGGTGATCTGGGCCGCGGCCGTCGATCCGGCCGACGTCCCGATGATCAGATCGGCCTCGGTCACGTCCAACCCGGCATCCGACAGACCGGCGATGACGCCGATCTCCCACGCGTTGCCCGCCGATCCGCCACCGCCGAGGACCAACGCTCGCTCGCCCGCGGCGCGCGCCCGGCTGATGGCGGAGGTCGTCGCCGAGGTGAGGTGCGCAGTTGAAGAAGGTGTCGTGTTCACGGGAGTCGCCTTTCGCGGTTCGCCTTGTCGGGCGCTCCCGGTGGCGACTACCTCAGTCGCGCGATCGTGGACTGCGGGGGAGCACCCACTGTGGGTACTGCGTTCATGGGTCTCACCTCCTGCGGACGGATCACGATCGCCGGGACGTTAGCACCCCGGCGACGCGGTCCACAACTACTTGAAGTCGCGGGACGGGGTGGGGGTGGTGATGGGGAGCGGGGTCAGGCGTTCGGCCAGGAGGTTGGTGACGTTGGAGTGTTTTTCGACGGTGCCCTGGACCAGGAGGGCGGGGGCGTCGCGGGCGGTGCGGCGTTGGGCGGCGAAGACGGCGGGTGGGCAGATCACGTTGATGTGGCCGGTCTCGTCTTCAAGGTTGACGAAGACCACGCCGCCGGCGGTGGGTGGGCGCTGGCGGTGGGTGACCACGCCGGCGGCGAGGACGCGGGCGCGGTCGGGGGTGCGGTCGTCGCGCAGGTCGGCGGCTGTCAGGACGCCGAGGGCGGCCAGCCTGTCGCGGAGGAACTGGGTGGGGTACGAGTCCGGCGTCACCCCGGTCGCCCACAGGTCGGCCACGGCCCGTTCCTGGTCGGTCATCTCCGGTAGCGGCGGGGCGGCCAGCCCGGGCAGTTCCACCGGCAGCTGCTCGGCCCGGATGGTGGCCGCCGCGCCGGCCGCCCACAACGCGGACCGCCGGTCCATCCCGAAGCAGCCGAACGCCCCCGCCGTGGCGAGCGCCTCCAGCACCGGCGCGGTCAGCTTCTGGCGGCGTACCAGGTCGGGCAGGTCGGTGTACGGCCGCCCCGCCGAGATCCGCTCCGCCAGGTCGTCGCCGACCCTGCGTACCGACGACAGTCCCATCCGGACGGCCCAACCGCCGTTCCCCGCCGGCTCCAGCCCGGCCTTGGCGGCGCTGGCGTTCAGGTCCGGCCCGCGCACCTCCACCCGGTGCCGCCTCGCGTCGGCGACCAGCGACTGCGGCGAGTAGAAGCCCATCGGCTGCGCGTTCAGCAGCGCGGTGGTGAACACCGCCGGGTAGTAGTACTTCAGCCACGCGCTCACGTACGCGAGCATCGCGAAGCTGATCGCGTGCGATTCCGGGAACCCGTAGTCGGCGAACGCGATGAGCTTGCCGAAGATGTCCTCGGCCGTGTCGACGGGGATGCCGTTGCCTGCCATCCCCTCGAGCAGCCGGGGGCGCAGCCGCTCCAGCCGCTCCGCGGAGCGCTTGGACGACAGCGCCTGCCGGAGCTGGTCGGCCTCGGTGGCGGTGAACCCGGCTGCGTCGATCGCGATCTGCATCAGCTGTTCCTGGAACAGCGGCACGCCGAGGGTCTTCTCCAGCGCGGGTCTCAGCAGGTCGTGCGGGTAGGTGACCTCCTCCTGCTCGTTCTTGCGGCGGATGTACGGGTGTACCGACCCGCCTTGGATCGGGCCCGGCCGGATCAGCGCGACCTCCACCACCAGGTCGTAGAACACCCGGGGTCGCAGCCGGGGCAGGGTGGCGAGCTGGGCGCGCGACTCGACCTGGAACACGCCGACCGCGTCGGCGGCGCAGAGCATGTCGTACACGCCGGGGTCGTCGCCGCGCTCCATGATCTCCCCGATCGACAGGTGCCGGCCGTAGTGGTCCCTGATCAGGTCGAACATGCCGTGCAGCGCCTCCAGCATGCCCAGCCCGAGCAGGTCGAACTTGACCAGGTTCATCGCGGCGCAGTCGTCCTTGTCCCACTGGAGCACGGTGCGGCCCGGCATCCGCGCCCACTCCACCGGGCACACCGAGTTGACCGGCCGGTCGCACAGCACCATGCCGCCGGAGTGGATGCCCAGGTGGCGCGGGTACCGCAGCACCTGCCGGGACAGTTCGAGCACCGGCTCCGGCACGTCGTGGTCGTCCTTGGCGTGCAGGCCGTCGCGGTTGTCGATCTGCTTGGACCAGGCGTCGATCTGGCCGGGGGAGTACCCCAGCGCCCGCGCCATGTCCCGCACCGCCAGCTTGGGCCGGTAGCTGATCACGTTCGCGACCTGGGCGGCGCGGTCCCGGCCGTACCTGCCGTAGACGTACTGGATGACCTCCTCGCGCCGGCCGGACTCGATGTCGATGTCGATGTCCGGCGGCCCGTCCCGCGCCACCGACAGGAACCGCTCGAACAGCAGCTTGTGCGCCACCGCGTCCACCGCGGTGATGCCGAGCGCGTAGCAGACCGCCGAGTTGGCCGCCGACCCGCGGCCCTGGGCGAGGATGTCGTTGTCCCGGCAGAACCGCATGATGTCGTCGACGATGAGGAAGTACCCGGGGAAGCCCTGCTCGGAGATGACCGCCAGCTCGTGCTCGATCTGCCGGTACCCCTTCGGATCGTCGCGGTACTTGCGTCGCGCCCCGCGCTCGGTGAGGTGGCGCAGCCAGGTCATCTCGGTGTGCCCGTCCGGCACCGGGAAGCGCGGCAGGGCGGGGGCGACCTCCTGCAGGTCGAACGCGCACTCCCGGCCCAGCCCGACGGTGGTGTCGAGCACGCCGGGGTAGCGGGCGAACCGGGCCGCCATCTCCTCGCCGGAACGCAGGTACGCGCCGCCGGCGGCCGGCAGCCAGCCGTCCATCTCGTCCAGGCCGCGCCGGGCCCTGACCGCGGCCAGCGCGGCGGCCAGCCGGCCCTGCGCCGGGGTGGCGTGGTGGACGTTGCCGGTGGCGACCGCCCGCAGCCCGGCGTCCAGGGCCAGCCCGTACAGCACGTCGTTGCGGGCGCTGTCGGCCGGGTCGCCGCGGTCGGCCAGCTCGACGTACACCCGCTTGCGGCCGAACAGCCCGACCAGCTCGTCCAGGGCGGCGGCGGCCGCGCCGGGGCCGCCGGCGGCGAGCGCGGCCGGCACCAGGCCCTTGCGGCAGCCGGTGAGCACCACCCAGCGCTCCTTGCCGTGCGCGGCCACCTCCTCGAGGCCGCCGTACACCGGCTTGCCCTTCTCGCCGCCGCGCAGCTGGGCCTCGCTGATCACCCGGCACAGCCGGCGGTAGCTCTTGGCGTCAGGGGCGAGCACCAGCAGGTGGTGGCCCTCCGGGTCGGGCCGGCCGGTCTGCGGCTGGGTCAGCTCCAGGCTCAGCTCCGCCCCGAACACCGTCCGCAGCCCCACCTCCCGCGCCGCCTCGGCGAACCGCACCACCCCGTACAGCCCGTCGTGGTCGGTGAGGGCGAGCCCCTCCACGCCGAGCCGGGCCGCCTCCACGGCCAGGTCCTCCGGGTGCGACGCGCCGTCCAGGAAGCTGAAGTTCGAGTGGACGTGCAGCTCCCACCAGGGGGTTCCGGTCTCGACCCGGCGCACGTCGGTCTGGAACGGCTGGCGGTGGTGGCTCCAGGCCGGGCTGTCGTTGCCGTCCGCGCCCGGCGGCCGGCCCGGCTTGCGGCGGCCGGAGAGCCGGCGTTCCAGCTCCCGCCACGGCACCGGCGGGTTGTGCCAGCCCATCAGCGGTACCGCCCCATCAGTCGTACATCCCCTCGAGGCGCCAGCGGCCGTGCTCAACGGCGGCCAGGTACGCCGTCCCGTCAGCGGTGACCAGCTGGAACCGTGCCCTGCGGCGGGCGTGCGCCGGATCCCACCAGCGCTCGTCGACCGGCCACGGCCCGGCCCAGCCGGTGATCGGGCACCGCTCGCCGCCGTCCGTCACCAGCCAGGTGGGGGCGCCGGACAGCGCGTACCGGCCGGACACCGCCACCGGGTCGCCGGCCGGGTCGAGGACGTCGGCGGCCGGCGGTTCCGGGTACAGCACGGCGGGGCCGGGCGACGGGATCCGGCCCGGCCACGGCTGGTCAGGTCGTGCCGCCGGCGGAGCCGGCAAGGCGGAATTCACCGGCGGGGTCACCTCGCCCCAGCTCAGCCAGTGCCAGCGGGCGCCGGGGTCGCGGCCGCCGGCCGGCTGGAGGGTGAGCAGGCCGTCCGGGCCGAGCAGGCCCTGCACGCGGGCGAACGCGCGATCCAGCTTCCCGCCGTCGGCGGAGGTCGCGCCGTCGAGGTCGAGCTGGCGGGTGCCTGACGCGGCGACCTCGCGGGCGGCCAGCCGGAGCAGGCGTACCCCGCTGGTGGGGATGCCGGTGGCGATCCACCCGTCGAGCTGCCAGCGCACCCGGTCGGCGACCGCCGCCGAGGACAGCCCGTCGTGCCGCCACACCCTGCTGAGCCGCTCGCCGTGCTCGGTGGCGGCCTCGACGGCGAGCTGGGTACAGGTCAGCCCGCGCGCCGCCAGCCGCTCGTGCAGGGTGTCCGCGAGCGCCTTGGCCAGGAAGGTGGCCTGGTCGACGCGGTCGCTGGGCGGGTCGATCTCGGCCTCGACCGACAGGTCGTGCGGCGGGTCGTGCGGCACGAGCGGGCGGGAGTCCAGGCCGCGGGCCAGCCGGTGGGCGAGCGCCCCGTCCGGGCCGAACCGCGCGTGCACGTCGCCGGCGGGCAGCGCGGCGAACGCGCCCAGCGTCCGGATCCCCAGCCGGACCAGCAGGCCGGCCAGGTCGGGGCGGTCGAGCACGCTGACCGGCCAGCCGGCGAGGTACTCCGGGGTGCCGCCGGGCGGCACGGTGACCCGCTCGCGGGCGGCCAGTTCGGCGGCGAACAGCCCGTCCGCGATGCCCGCCTGGCCGCGCCCCGCCACCTCCACCACCGCGCCGGTGACCAGGGCGGTCAGCGCCTCCTCGCCGCCGAAGTACCTGGCGGGGCCGCGGGCGCGGAAGGCGCACAGCCCCGGCCGGACGATCTCCACCACCGGGGTGAACCGCTCGAGCACCGCCAGCACCGGGCCGTACGCGCGCATCTCGCCGGCCGGGTCGGCGTCCAGCACGTGCAGGTTCGCGCTGCGCCGCTGGGCGTCGCGCAGCCGCATGCCCCGGCGCACGCCGTCCTCCCGTGCCGCCGCCGAGGTCGCGTACACCCGGCCGTCGGCCATCACCACCGCCCTGGTGCCGTCCTCCACCCCGGCCGCCGCGAGCGGCCAGTCCGGACACCACACCACCAGCGTGCGCGTACCACTCATGCCGTCCGCCCCTCCTCGGCCAGCTCGTCCAGCCGGAGCGCGAGCCGGCGGGTGCGGGCTGCCGCACCCCTGCCGTCCACCCGCAACTCCAGCTCGCGGCCGCGCAGGTGGCCGTGACCGGCGCCGATGCCGTCCCACCGGCAGCCGGTCACGGTGAGCCGCAACGCCGCGCCCGGCCAGTTGCCGCGGGACAGCAGCACCGCGCCGCGCTCCCTGGCCCTGGCCGACAGCCGGCGCACGTCCCGCTCCGGGTACCCGCCGGCCGGGGGCGCGAGCAGCACCAGATCCACCCCGTCCAGCAGGGCGGCCACCACCGCGGCCCACTGCCGTCCCGGCCGCGGCACGGCGACCAGCCGGTCGAGCACCATCCCGGCGTCGGCCGCCGCCTGCGCGCCGAGCGTGGGCAGGCCGACCGCCGCACACCAGCCGCCGTCCCTGGACGGCCCGGCGGCGAGCGCGAACAGCAGCGAGGTGGCCCCCGCGCCTCCCTCCACGCTGACCGCCGACCCGCGCCGCAGTCCGGGTACGACCTCCTCGAGCCCCGCCACCACCGGCAGCAGCGGCTCGGCCGCCCACTCCCGGCGGTAATGCGAAAGGCTCTCGACGGCGGCGGTCACGTCTTATATTCGAACACAC
>JBJMIH010000090.1:0-27743 GCA_045806985.1 Mycobacteriales bacterium
CCGGCCAGCGGCGCGGGGGTGACGGCCGCCGACGGCAGCGACGGCGCGCTCGCGCCGGCCGCGTTGACCGCGCGGACCGTCGCCGTGTACGCCGTGCCGTCGGCCAGCCCGGTCACCGCCGCGTACCCGCGGGCCGCGAAGTCGGCGGCGGCGATGCTGGTCGTGGTGGTGGCGCCGCCGCCGGTCACCGCGACCGTGTACGACGTCACCGGCGACCCGTTGAAGGCGAACGTCGGGTTCCACGTCACGTACACCGCCCCGTCCGCGGCGAACGTGCCCACCCGGGACGGCGCCTCGGGCTGGGACACCGCGCCCACCCGCCGCGCCAGCAGTCCCCGGTACGCCGGCTCCAGCCCGGCGTTCGCGACGATGGCGGCGGGCGCGGCCGACGGGTTGGCCAGGATGTGGTTGCCCTGCGTGACCAGGCCCTTGTTGTCCGAGTCGGGATCGCCCTGCTCCCACCAGTTGTCGGTGATCAGCGTCGGGTCGTTGTTGCCGAGCGCGTCCCGGTAGTCGGTGTGCCGGCTGGCCACGTTCGCGTACGCGGCGTGGTACAGCACGTTGCCGGCCACGGTCTCGTACGTGCAGCCGTTGTCGGTGTAGACGTTCTTGCCCAGGCCCCACTGGTCGTGGATGACGTTGCCGGTGACCTTCTCGCCGTCCGCCATCGACGTGCCGGTCAGGCCCTGGGTGTAGATGCCGCCGCCGTCGTCGAGCATCTGCATGTAGTCGAAGATCAGGTTGTCGCTCACCGCGTTGTCGTGCGACGGGTTGGGGGTGGCGGGGGAGCCGATCTTGTCCGGCCAGCCGCCCCAACCCATCGAGATCGCCGAGTACCCGACGTGGTCGATCTGGTTGTGGGAGATCGTGTCGTGCTCGGTGTACCCGTTGATGATCGCGACGCCGCCGTGGTACTCGCGCGGCAGCCCGTACAGGTGGTTGTCGGTCACCCGGATGCCGCTGACCAGGTCGGCCGTGTCGGCCGGGTCGGTGACGCCCACCCCGCCGATCTCCACGCCGTTGCCGGAGATGTCGGTGAAGACGTCGCCGTCGACGGCCGAGTCGGTGCTGCCGGCGCCATACGCCAGCCCGGCCGCGCCGAGGTGGGCGAACACGCTGTCGCTGAACTCGACCCGCTGCGCGTGGGTGACCGACACGTTCGCCGGCTCCGGCGTCCACGCCCCGAACGGGCAGGTGCCGCCGGGGGTGAACCCGCACAGGCCCTCGTCAGCCCAGCCGGTCGGGCCGGTGATCTGGTACCCGGCCTGGATCTCCGAGAAGCCCTCCGGAGTGGACGGTCCCAGCCAGGTGGCGTAGGAAAACTGGAAGCCGCGGAACGTCACGTCGTGCAGCGGCGCGGCGGCGGTGCCCTGCCCGTCGACCAGCTTCTCCAGCGCCGGCGCCTCCACGTCGGCGCGGCGCGGGTCCTCGCCGGGGCGGGGCTGGTAGTACACCGTGCGCGCGGCCCGGTCCCAGTACCACTCGCCGGGCTGGTCGAGCAGCTCGAAGGCGTTCTCCAGGTAGCTGGGCTGCCCGTCGCTGGTCAGGTGGCCAGGCCCGACCATGCTGACCGTGCGGCCGGGGATGTTCGGGAACTCGACCCGCTTGTTGGAGTTGTCCCAGCACGGCTGGGCCATGGTGATGACCGTGCCGCTCACCGACGCGATCGGGCAGCGCGGCTCGGTCCACTGGCCGAGCCCGTCGCGCTGGATGTTCCACAGCGCCTCGCCGCTGGTGTAGACGAACTCCATGTCGGCAGGGTCCCGCCAGTGCGCGAGCGTGTCGTCGGCGGCGGTGTACCCGGTGGCGGTCTGCGTCACCGCGGTCGGCACGGTGCCGCGGGCCCGCTGGGCGCGGACGCCGTTGACGTACAGCTGGCGGGTGTAGTCCACCCCGCGCGGCGCGGGGGCGGCCCACAGCCCGGGCCGGCCGGGCACCGGGTGCCAGCCGGTGACCCGCCGGCCGCCGCTGATCACCGTGTCGCGCCCGCCCTGCCAGATCACCCGGTGGCCGTTGCCGCCGGAGTCGCGCGCGTCCAGGGTGAGCGGGCGGTCGAGCCGGTATACGCCGGACCCGACGTGCACGGTGAGGTCGGCGGTCAGGTGCTGGTCGCGGGCGCGCACGAGGTCGCGGGCGCGGGTGAGGGTGCGCACCGGCAGCAGCCGGGTGCCGGGGAAGTGGTCCGACCCGAAGGGGGAGACGTAGACGTCGCCCCCGGCCGGAACGTGCGCGCTCGCGACGGCGGGGGCCGCGGCCAGCGCGGCCGCGGTCGCCAGCGAGATCGCCGTGACGCCGAGGGTTCGGGAGAGTCGCCGCATCCTGCGAAGGTAGGATCAATATTGGGCATACGTCAAGAAACGGGCGGCTCGGGCGGTTCAGCCCGCTGAATCATCAGATCACTGCGTGAACAGGAGGGCCTTCCCGTACACCTGCCTGGCCTCGATCGCGCGGTGCGCCGCGTCCGCCCGCTCCAGTGGGTGAACGTGGCCAACCAGCGCCTTCAGCCGGCCGGCGGCGGCCTCGGCGAGCGCGGTCCGGGTGAACTCGTGGCGCCGGCCGGCGATCGCGCGCAGCTGCTCGAAGCCGGCCAGGGCGACGCCCCGGCCGGCCGCCGGCGCGGTGTCGGTGGGGGTGCCGCTGGCCAGCCCGAACGTCGCGAACCGCCCGCCCGGCGCGACCAGCTCCAGGGCGGCCGCGCCGATCTCGCCGCCCACGCCGTCGTACACCAGGTCGACGGGGCCGCCCACCGACACCGGCCAGTCCGGCTCGGCGTAGTTGACCGTGTCGGCCGCACCCAGCCCGCGGGCCTGTTCCAGCTTGGCCGCGCTGCTGGCGGCGGCGATCACGTGCGCGCCGGCCGCCGCGGCCAGCTGCACCAGCAGGCTGCCCACCCCGCCGGCGGCGGCCTCCACCAGCACCCGCTGGCCCGGCTCCGGCGGTACCAGCGTGGTCAGGCCGACCGCGGTACGCCCGTCGGCCAGCAGCGCTACCGCGTGCGCGGGTTCCAGGCCGTCCGGCACCGGGAACGCGTCCTCGGCGGCAGCCACCGCGCGCTCGGCGTACCCGCCGCGCCCGTTGAGGCTGGCCACCACCACCCGCCCGACCAGGTCGGGCGCACCGGCCGACACCACCCCGCCGACCGCGTTGCCGAGGATCACCGGCAGCTCCGGTCCGCCGCCAGGCTGCGGCGACCGCCCGGCCCTGACCATGGTGTCCACGAACGTCACGCCCGCCCACGCGGTCTCCACCAGCACCTGGCCGTCGCCGGGCTCCGGGTCGGGAGCCTCGCCGGCCACCAGCACCTCCGGCGGACCGAACGCGGTCAGCCACACCGCCCGCACGGTGCGTCAGCTCGCCTTGGATCCGCGCACCTGGAGGGTGGACAGCAGCTCGGCGGTGGCCTCGGCGACCGCGTCCACCGCCCTGGCGAACGCCTCCGCGTTGTGCGCCGCCGGCTCCCGGAAGCCCGAGATCTTGCGGACGTACTGGAGCGCGGCCGCCCTGATGTCCTGCTCGGTCACGTCCAGCGTGAAGGGCTCGCGCAGCGTCTTGATACTCCGGCACATGCGGCCGATTGTGTCACTCGGGCGTCAGTTCAGCCGTACCCACTGGGCCAGGCCGATGCCGGCCACCAGGTTCCGGTCGCCCGGGGCGGCCTGCACCGACGCCACCACGCCGACGATCGCGTGCAGGCCGAAGATCGCCACCCCGCCGACGGTGCCGTCGTTCTGCGGCTTCGGATCGAAGCAGACCATGCTGCCGGGCACCGAGAACATCGCGCCGCAGTTCTGCGCGCCGTAGGCGTCCCGGTGGCCGGCCTGGTGGGTGGCCAGGAACGCGGCCGCGTGCGCGTCGGTGTCGAACTGGATCAGCTGCACCTCGACCTTGCCGGTGTCGTCCTCCCAGGTCTGCACGGCCCCGTGGGTGAAGTGGTTGTTGACCAGGTCGGGGCGGATGCGGTCGGGGTGGGCGTACTGGCCGGCCAGCTCGTCCAGGGTGACGTTCCCGTTGGCGCCGGGCGGGTCGGGCCACTGGCTGGCCCCGGGCGGCGCCGGCACCAGCAGCGTGCGCAGGTCGCCGGTGAAGTGCGGGCCGGCGTGCGCGGAGATGCTGGCGAACGCGCTGGGCAGGCTGCTGGCCAGCGCGGTCGGGAGCCCGCCGGGCAGGCCGGTCGGCGGCGCGGTCCCGGCCGGCGCGAGACCGGCCAGCCGGCCGGTGCCGTGGTCGCGCCGGTTCACCGCGACGACCACGGCGAGCCCGGCGCAGACCACCGTCACCAGCGTGAGGACCAGCACCAGCAGCGGACTCCGGTCGGGGTGGGCCGGGGGTGGCTGGGCCATCGTCAACTCCCTGGGGAACGGGGCTGCCGATGGTGACCTACCCCGTTTACGGCACGCTTACCCGCCGAGCTTGTACACCCGCTTGGGCAGGTGGTACGCGAGGTCCGCCATGGTCTCGTGGGCCTCGTCCAGCGGCAGCCGTCCGGTGGCGACGAGCTGGGCGAGGTAGAGGGCGTCGACGCGGCGGGCGACCTGGTGGCGTACCGGGATCGAGCAGAACGCGCGGGTGTCGTCGGCGAAGCCGGCCGTGTTGTAGAAGCCGGCGGTCTCGGTGACGGCCTGCCGGAAGCGGAGCATCCCCTCGGCGCTGTCCAGGAACCACCACGGCGCGCCCAGGTAGAGGCTGGGGTACACGCCGGCCAGCGGCGCCAGCTCGCGGGTGTAGGTGTCCTCGTCCAGGGTGAACAGGACGATCCGCAGGTTCGGGTGGTGGCCGAAGGCGTCCAGCAGCGGCTTGAGGTGGTGGGTGTAGTCGGTGGCCTGCGGGATGTCGGCGCCGGCGTCGCGGCCGTGCCGGCCGTGCAGGAGCGGGCTGTGGTTGCGGTACGCGCCGGGGTGGATCTGCATGACGAGCCCGTCCTCGGTGCTCATCCGCGCGAACTCGTACAGCATGTGGCCGCGGAAGGCCTCCGCCTCGGCCGCCGTCTGGGTGCCGGCCAGGCCGGCCCGGAAGATCCGGTCGGCCTCGTCAGGGGTGAGCGGCCGGGTGTTGGCCGTCGGGTGGCCGTGGTCGGTGGCGAACGCGCCGGCGTCGGCGAACACCCGCCGCCGCTTCTCCAACGCGGCCAGGTACCCGGGGTAGCCGGTGGTGTCCTCGCCGGCCAGCTCGCCGAGGGTCGCGACGCGCTCCGGCCAGCCGGCCCAGTCCATGTCCACCACGTCGTCGGGCCGGTAGGTGGTGCGGATCCGCCCGCCAGGGCCGCCCCAGCCGTCGGCGGCGAGCTTGTGGTGCGAGGTCAGCTCGTCCAGCGGGGACTCGGTGGTGGTGAGCACCTCGATGTTGAACCGGGTGAACAGCGCCCGCGGCCGGAACTCCGGCAGCTCCAGCCGCTCGCAGATCAGGTCGTACACCTCGTCGGCGGTCTCCGGGCCGAGCCGGGTGTGGATGCCGAACACGTCGGTGAGCACCAGCTCCAGCCACAGCCGCGACGGGGTACCCCGGAACAGGTGCCAGTGCTGGGCGAACGTCCGCCAGATCGTCCGGCCGTCGGTCTCGCTGGGCGTCCCGTCCCGCGTCGGCACGCCGAGCGCGGTCTGCGGCACGCCCTGGCTGGCCAGCATCCGGGTGAGGTAGTGGTCGGGCACGATGATCAGCCGGGCCGGGTCCGGGAACGGCGCGTCCTCGGCCAGCAACGCCGGATCGACGTGCCCGTGCGGGGAGATCAGCGGCAGCCCGGCCGCCGACTCGTACAGTTCCCGCGCCAGCCCGCGCGACTCGACCGGAAACAACAGATCAGGAGACGCCACCGCAACTCCTCAAAGGTCAGCAGCCACAAACGTTTTCACTGGATGATCCCCGTCCCAGGTGGGTGTCGACCAGTCCAGCCCGACAGTGAACCCTGTCAGTGTTACAAACGTTTGCCGTCCTGGCGATCCCACCCTCACCACCATGTCCGCGCCGCCGGACCGGGCGCGGGAAGGCTGCCCGGTACGCGAGCATCCCGGACGCGGTAGGGGACACGCCGCCGGCGCCATCGCGCCCTCCGGCCGCGCTGCTCAGGATGTCCGGTGTGGACCGTGCGGCCGTGGCCGCGGAGGCGGCCCGCGCGGTCACCTGACCGGCTACAGGGCGTCGAGGGCTCGGTAGACGCGTTTGTCGGAGATGGGGTGGGCGGTCTTGAGGGTCTGGGCGAAGTAGCTGATCCGGAGTTCCTCGATCATCCAGCGGATGTCGTCCAGGGCGGCGGAGGGCGGCAGCTCGGCGCGGGCGTCCTCGTAGGCGGCGTGCACCTGGAGGATCTGGCGGGTCCAGAGGCGGTCGCGGGCGGGGTCGTAGGGCAGCTTCTCCAGGCGGCGGTCGATGCCGCGCAGGTACCGGACCAGGTCGGCGAGCCGGCGGCGGCCGGTGGCGGACACGAAGCCCGGGTACACCAGGCCGTCGAGCTGGGTCCGGATGTCGGCCAGCGACGGTTCCAGGCCGGCGGCGGCCGCGCCCCTGGCGACCTCGGCGTACCGGGTCTCCACCTCGTGCGCGGTGGTCAGCACCTGCTCGACCGTGGTCACCACGTCCAGCACGGTGGCGTTCAGGTCGGCCCGGACGGCGGCGAGCAGCCTGGCGAAGCCCTCCGCGTCCCACACCGGGCCGCCGGCCGCCACCATCAGCGCGTCCGCCGCCGCGGTCACGCAGTCGTCGAACATCGCGGCGGCGTCGGCGTACGGGTGGTGGTTGAGGGCCAGCTTCTGCCGGTTGGTGAGCCGGCCCAGCACGTACTTCACCGGCGACGGCAGGTTGAGCAGCAGCAGGTGGCGGGTGCCGCGCCACATCGCGTCCCGCTGCTGGCCGGGCGTCTCCAGCAGCCGTACCGCGACCGCGGCGCCGGACGGCACCAGCGCCGGGTACGCCTTCACCAGGTTGCCGCGGACCGTCCGCTCCACCTCGGTGGGCAGCGGGCCGAACGTCCACCCGCGCAGCCCGTCCCGCTCCAGCTCCGGGGCCACGGCGGCCAGCGCCGCCCGGGTGTCGTCCTTGAGCTGGGCCTTCAGGGCCTCCACGTCCTTGCCCTCGGCGAGGGGGCGGCCGCGGCCGTCCTCCACCCGGAAGGTGACCCGCAGGTGGTCGGGTATCCGGTCGAGCTGCCAGCTGCCCGGCGGGATCGTCACCCCGGTCATCCGGCGCAGCTCCCGCTCCAGGGCCGGCAGCAGCGCGCCGTGCCCGGGTTCCAGCCGGTCGAGCACCGCCCGCGCGGTGTCGGGCGCGGGCACGAAGTGCCGGCGCAGCGCCTTGGGCAGCGACCGGATCAGCGCGGTGACCAGTTCCTCGCGCAGGCCCGGCACCTGCCAGTCGAAGGTGTCCTGCTCGACCTGGTTGAGCACGGCCAGCGGGACGTGCACGGTCACGCCGTCGGCGTCCGCGCCGGGCTCGAACTGGTACGTCAGCGGGAAGGTCAGCCCGGCGCTCCAGCTGTCCGGGTAGTCGCGGGTGTCGATGCCGGCGGCGCGCTGGTTGACGAGCAGGTCGCGGGAGAAGGTGAGCAGGTCGGGCTCGGTACGGCGGGCCTTCTTCCACCAGGCGTCGAAGTGCCGTCCGGACACGATGCCGGCCGGGATGCGCTGGTCGTAGAAGTCCACCAGGGTCTGGTCGTCGACGAGGATGTCGCGGCGGCGGGCGCGGTGCTCGAGGTCCTCGACCTCCTCCAGCAGCCGCCGGTTGGCCTCGAAGAACGTGTGGTGCGTCTGCCAGTCGCCCTCCACCAGAGCGTGCCGGATGAACAGCTCCCGGGACAGCTCCGGGTCGATCGCGCCGTAGTTGACCTTGCGGCCGGCCACGATCGGCAGCCCGTACAGGGTGACCTTCTCGGTGGCGACGACCGCGCCCCGCTTGCGCTCCCAGTGCGGCTCGCTGTAGCTGCGGGTGACCAGGTGGCTGGCGAGCGATTCGGCCCACTCCGGCTCGATCTTCGCGACCACCCGCGCCCACAGCCGGGACGTCTCCACCAGTTCGGCGGCCATCACCCAGCGCGGCGTCTTCTTGAACAGCGTCGACCCGGGGAAGATTGCGAACCGGGCATTGCGGGCGCCCTGGTACTCGTTCTTCTCCGCGTCCCGGAGGCCGAGGTGGGACAGCAGGCCGGCGAGGATCGCCTGGTGCACGGTGGCCGGCGGGGCGGGCTCGGTGTTCGGGGTCAGTTTCAGCCCGCGCACCGCCTGGCGGAGCTGGCCGTGCAGGTCCTGCCACTCGCGTACCCGCAGGTAGTTGAGGAAGTCGGTACGGCAGAGCCGGCGGAACTGGTTGCCGGACAGCTCCCGCTGCTGCTCCTGGAGGTACCGCCACAGGCCCAGGTAGGCGAGGAAGTCGGAGTCCGGCTCGCGGAACCGCGCGTGCTTCTCGTCGGCGGCCTGCTGCGCGTCGGCCGGCCGCTCGCGCGGGTCCTGGATGGACAGCGCGGCGGCGATGACCAGCAGCTCGCGCAGGCAGCCCAGCTCGCCGGCGGCGACGATCATCCGCGCCAGCCGGGGGTCGATCGGCAGCTGGGCCAGCGACCGGCCGACCGGGGTGAGCCGGCGGCGGTTCGCCGGCGCCGTCGCGTCCAGCGCGCCCAGCTCGTGCAGCAGCTGGAGACCGTCCTTGACCTGGCGGCGGTCCGGCGGGTCAAGGAACGGGAAGTCGGCGACCTCGCCCAGCTTCAGCGAGGTCATCTGGAGGATGACCGAGGCGAGGTTGGTGCGCAGGATCTCCGGCTCGGTGAACTCCGGCCGGGCCAGGAAGTCCTGCTCGGAGTACAGCCGGATACAGATGCCAGGGCCGAGCCGGCCGCAGCGGCCCTTGCGCTGGTTGGCCGACGCCCGCGAGATCGGCTCGATCGGCAGCCGCTGCACCTTGGTGCGGTGGCTGTACCGGGAGATGCGGGCCGTGCCGGGGTCGATGACATACCGGATGCCCGGCACGGTGAGCGAGGTCTCGGCCACGTTGGTCGCGAGCACGATGCGCCGGCCGGTGTGCCGTTGGAAGACCCGGTGCTGCTCGGCGGCTGACAGCCGCGCGTACAGCGGCAGGATCTCGGTGTGGGGAAGGTCACGCTTGGCCAGCGCGTCGGCGGTGTCCCGGATCTCCCGCTCGCCGGACAGGAACACCAGGATGTCGCCGGGGCCTTCGGCGCACAGCTCGTCCACCGCGTCGGAGATCGCCTGCACCTGGTCGGGGTCCTCGGCGTCCTCGACCGGCCGGTACCGCACCTCCACCGGGTACGTCCGGCCGGACACCTCGATGACCGGCACCTCGGACGCGTCGCCGAAGTGGCGGGCGAACCGGCCCGGGTCGATGGTGGCGGAGGTGATGATCAGCTTGAGGTCGGGGCGGCGGGGGAGCAGCCGCTTGAGGTACCCGATCAGGAAGTCGACGTTCAGGCTGCGCTCGTGCGCCTCGTCGAGGATCAGCGTGTCGTAGCGGCGCAGCATCCGGTCCCGCTGGATCTCGGCCAGCAGGATGCCGTCGGTCATCAGCTTGACCATGGTGCCGTCGCCGACCTGGTCGGTGAACCTGACCTGGTAACCGACCGCGCCGCCGAGCTCGGTGCCCAGCTCCTCGGCGATCCGCTCGGCGACCGTGCGGGCCGCGATCCGGCGCGGCTGGGTGTGGCCGATCATCCCGCCCACGCCCCGGCCCAGCTCCAGGCAGATCTTCGGGAGCTGGGTGGTCTTGCCGGAACCGGTCTCGCCGGCCACCACCACGACCTGGTGGTCGCGTAGCGCAGCGAGGATGTCGTCCTTACGCTGCGTAATCGGCAGGTCGGCCGGGTACCGGATCACCGGGGCGGCGTTGGTGTCGGAAAGTTCGGCAAGTGAGGTCATCGGCGGTTCCATCGCACGTCAACAATAGAAAATCAGCCGGTGTTCCTCGCCCCGATTATCTGCCCGGCCCGGCGACCTGGTAGATTGTTTACAGCGGGTTAACCGCGTCACGGCCGCTTCAACCGCATGACGGTGCTCTCTCCTCGCAGACGTAGGCAGGGCGGCCACGCCGGAACGACCAGTCTCCGGCCCACCTCCCTCAACGATGGAGTTGCACACGTACATGCCCACCTTTCGTGAGCTCGGCCTGCCCAACCAACTCGTGGACGCCCTCGCGTCCCGGGACGTCACCACCCCCTTCCCGATCCAGGCGCTGACCGTGCCGGACGCCCTCGCCGGCCGCGACCTGCTCGCCCGCGGCGAGACCGGTTCCGGCAAGACCCTCGCCTTCGGCCTGCCGCTGCTGACCCGGCTCGCCGCCAGCCAGCGGCCGCGCGGCGCGGCGTCCAAGGCGCCGCGGGCGATCGTGCTGGTACCGACCCGTGAGCTCGCCCGCCAGGTCGACGGCGTGCTGTTCCCGCTCGCCAGGGCGCTGCGGCTGCGGATGCGGTCGGTCTTCGGCGGCGTGCCGATCGGCCGCCAGATCAACGCGCTGCGCCAGGGCGTCGACGTGCTCGTCGCCACCCCGGGCCGGCTGACCGACCTGATCAAGCGTGGCGTCTGCTCGCTGGACGAGGTGGAGATCACCGTCCTCGACGAGGCCGACCACCTCTGCGACCTCGGCTTCTTCCCGGCGGTCTGCTGGCTGCTGGACCGTACCCCGGCCGGCGGCCAGCGGATGCTGTTCTCCGCCACCCTGGACCGGGACGTGGACCGCCTGGTGCGCCAGTACCTGGTGGACCCGGTGTCGCACGAGATCGACCCGGTGCCGGACGCCAGGGCCGCCGAGCACAAGTTCGTCAACGTCACGCCGCACGACAAGCTCGCCACCACCGCCGACCTGTGGCGCTCGGCCGGCCGGACCATCGTGTTCGTGCAGACCAAGCACGGCGCGGACCGGCTCACCCGGCAGCTCAGCCAGCTCGGGGTGCCGGCGGTCGCGCTGCACGGCAACCTCAGCCAGTCCGCCCGGCTGCGCGCGCTCAGCAACTTCGGCGAGGGCGGCGCGGACGTGCTGGTCGCCACCGACGTCGCGGCACGCGGCATCCACGTCGACAACGTCCGGCTGGTCGTCCACTTCGACCCGCCGTCCGAGCACAAGAGCTACCTGCACCGCTCCGGCCGTACCGCCAGGGCCGGCGCGAGCGGCCAGATCGTCACCCTCGTCCTGCCCGAGCAGCGCCGCTCCGTCGCCCGGCTGATCAAGCTGGCCGGCGTCGACGCCGCCCTGGAGCCGGCCCCGTTCGGCACCGCGCCGGACGACCGGCCGGCGCGGCCGGCCCGGCCGGGCCGGCACCCCCGGTACGCCGGGTCGCGCGGCGCCGCCGCCAGCGGCCGCCGGCCGCGCTACCGCCCGACCCGTGCCGGCGCGTAGCTCCCGTCTATTTCCTCCCGCTGCGAACGCGCGCTGGTGACCTTTTCACAGAACTTCGCCAGTGGGGCCTGATGCCGTAGCGTTGCGGCGATGTTTCGGCAAACGTCGAGGTCACCGGGGTCGCGAATGCGATCCCGGGCCTACGACGTGTATTTCTTGGCATTGCTCGCGGCAACCTCGGCACTATTCGTCCTGGATTTCCGGCAATTGTCGGAACCGGCCATCCGTGAGCCCGCGATCTGGTTGATGGCCGGCCTGACCGTACTGTCCGGAGCCTGGTCGTTCGTCACCTCCGGGCCTCGCGGCGTTCCGCTGGTGATCTGCCCGACGCTGTGCTTCGGCTTCGCGATCCTGCTCAGTTGGGGCTTGGCGCCCGCGATGATCGCCCAAGCCGCCGCTGTCGGCGTGGTGGCCTGGCGGCTGCGGAACTCCGCGCGGCAGGCGGCCACCGTGGCAGGGCAGTACCTGGTCTCCTTCGGCGTCGCCTACCTGGTGCTGCGGGTGGGCAAGCCGGATCCACTCAGCGAGACCGGCCCGATCGACGGGGTGACCGACGTGCTCGCGGTGGTCGGTGCCGCCGGTGCCTGGCTGCTCACCTACAGCGGGCTGGCACTGCTCGCGGCCCGGCTCGACCCGGCGGGCCCGCCGTGGCGGCGGGTCCGGGCTTCGCTGGGCGTCCAGAACCTGTACAAGGGTTCGCTGCTGCTGCTGAGCCCGATCCTCGCCGCGTCGGCTCACGTCACCGTCGCGTTCACCCCGCTGATCTTCGTACCCCTGTACGCGGTCCAGCGGATGGCCCGGCTGTCCGGCGAGCGCGAGCGGGCCATCCGGCTCGATCCGCTGACCGGCCTGGCCAACCGCACCGGCCTGCGGGCCCACTTCGACGAGATGACCCAGGGCCGCCCGGACGACCCGGGCTCCGGCGACGGCCCGCTCGCCCTGCTGCTGCTCGACCTCGACCGCTTCAAGTACGTCAACGACACGCTCGGCCACGAGGTCGGGGACCGGCTGCTCGCCGAGGTCGCCGGCCGGCTGCGCACCGTCGCGCCGAACGCCAGCCTGGTCGCCAGGCTCGGCGGCGACGAGTTCGCCGTCCTCGCCGACGGGGTGGCCGACGCCCACGACGCGAGGTGGCTGGGCGCCGCCATCGCCGAGGTACTCGCCGAGCCGGTCGAGCTCGACGACCTGCACCTGGACGTGACAGCGTCGAGCGGCATCGCGTTGTGGCCGGAGCACGGCCGGGACTTCGCCACCCTGATGCGACGCGCCGACGTGAGCATGTACGAGGCCAAGCGCCGCGGCGACACCTGCGCGGTGTACCAGCGGGAGCGCGATCACCACTCGCGGCACCAGCTCCAACTGCTGACCGACCTGCGGCGCGCGCTGGGCACTCCGGAACGCGGCGAAATCAGCCTGCACTACCAGCCCCAGATGGTGATGGCGACCGGCGAGGTCGCGGCGATGGAGGCGCTGCTGCGCTGGCAACATCCCCGCCGCGGCGGCGTTCCCCCGCAGGACGTGCTCCAGGTCGCCGAGCACACCACTGCCATGCACCTGATCACCACCAGGGTGATCGACGACGTGGTCGGCCAGGTGGCCGACTGGGTGGCGGCCGGCATCGAGCTGCGGGCGTCGCTGAACGTCAGCGCTCGCGACCTCTTCAACGGCGAGATCGTGCAGTACCTGGCATCCCGGCTGGCCCGCCACGGGGTTTCGCCGGCCAGGATCCAGGTCGAGGTCACCGAGAGCGCGTTGATGGCCGATCCGGGACGCGCGACCGCCACCCTGCGGCGGATCGCCGATCTCGGCGTGGCGGTCGCGCTGGACGACTTCGGGACCGGTTACTCCTCGTTGCGGCACCTGCGCGAGTTGCCGATCGCCGAGATCAAGATCGACAGGTCGTTCGTCGCCGGCATGGCCGAGCACCAGGGCGACGCGGCGATCGTGGCGTCCACCATCGACATGGCGCACGCGCTCGGTATGCGGGCCGTCGCCGAGGGCTGCGAGGACGCCCACACCTGGCGCCTGCTCGCCGTCTCAGGCTGCGACCTGGTACAGGGCTGGCACACCGGCCGGCCGATGCCGGCGGCCGATGTCCCCACCTGGCTCACCGGCAAGACCTGGCCGCCATCCGATCAGAGCTCCACCGTCTCGCCGGCCGTGAACACGCGGATGTCGGCGCCCGACCGCTCGGCCTCGTCGGCGAGCCAGGACCCGACGATGCCCATGCCGATCTCCGAGACGTACGCGTCGTGGATGGAGTAGGCGCGGTCCGGCGCGACCTCCCGCAGGTAGTCGACCATCTCGGCGGCCTTCAGCCACGGCGCGTCGCACGGGGTCAGCAGGGTCGGCACCCGCTGGCCCGGCACGGTGAACGAGTCGCCGGGGTGGAACACCTCGCCGTCGACCAGGTACCCGGCGTTGGCGACGGCGGGGATCTCCGGGTGCACCTGGGCGTGCCACTCCCCGTACACCCGGACGTCGAAGCCCGCCACGGTGAACCGGTCCTCGTGCCCGACCGGCTCCATCGCCAGGTCGGCGAACTGCTCCGCGACCGCGCGGGGCGCGAAGATCCGCAGGCCAGGACGCTCGGTCCTGGCCCGGCGGAGGCGGTCCGCGTCGAGGTGGTCGGCGTGCTCGTGGGTGACCAGCACCGCCTCGGCCCCGGCCAGCGCGCCGGCCTCCGGCGTGTACACGCCGGGATCGATCACGATCACCCGGCCGTCCTTCTCCAGCCGCACGCACGCGTGGCCCTGCTTCGTCAGCTTCACGGCCGGATCATCGCAGGTCGGTGACGTCACCCCGGCGGGCGAGACGGTGCATAGTCGATACGTTCGAATACCTTCGTCATCGTCTAGGCTGGGGGCATGGACCCCCTCGCTGGACTCCTCGACGGGCCGCGGGCGCGCGGCGCGTTCCTGCTGCGCTCGGTGATGGCGCCGCCCTGGTCGCTGCGGATCCAGGACGAGGCGCCGCTGACCGTGGTGGCGGTGGTGCGCGGCGACGCCTGGATCGCCCCGGACGGCGGCGAGGCGCGACTCCTGGGCGCGGGCGACGTGGCGGTGTGCCGCGGCCCGGACCCGTACACCGTGGCCGACGACCCGGCGACCCCGCCGCAGGTGGTGATCCACCCGGGCCAGGTGTGCACCACACCGGACGGCGAGAGCCTCGCCGGGACCATGGACCTGGGCGTGCGGACCTGGGGCAACAGCCCGGAGGGGCCGGTCGTCATGCTCACCGGCACCTACGAGGGCGGCGGCGAGGTGAGCCGGCGGTTGCTGGGAGCCCTGCCCACGCTGGTGGTGCTGCGGGCCGGCGACTGGGACTGCCCGGTCGTCCCGCTGCTCGCCGACGAGATCGGCAAGGACGAGCCCGGCCAGGAGGCGGTCCTGGACCGCCTGCTCGACCTGCTGGTCATCGCGGTACTCCGGGCCTGGTTCGCCCGCGAGGGCGCCGGCGCGCCCCGCTGGTACACCGCCCACTCGGACCCGGTGGTCGGCAAGGCGCTGCGCCTCCTCCAGCACCACCCCGCCCACCCCTGGACGGTGGCCAGCCTCGCCGCCGACACCGGCGTCTCCCGCGCCGCCCTCGCCCGCCGCTTCCACGACCTGGTCGGCGAACCCCCCATGTCGTACCTCACCACCTGGCGCATGACCCTCGCCGCCGACCTGCTCCGCGAACCCGGCGCCACCGTCGGCGCGGTAGCCCGCCAGGTCGGCTACGGCAGCCCCTTCACCTTCAGCACCGCCTTCAAGCGCACCTACGGCCTCAGCCCGCAAATCTTCCGGACCCAAGCCGCCTGAGGTACCTGGGCCGCGGCTTCCCGCCTGCGTACGGTGTGGCGGTGACGGTGATCGTGGGGTTGGTCGCCGACAGCGGGCGGGTGCATCTGGGGGGCGACTCGGCCGGCGTGTCGGGGCTGGCGTTGCAGGTACGGGCGGATTCGAAGGTGTTCCGCAACGGGCCCTTCGTGTTCGGGTTCACCACCAGCTTCCGGATGGGGCAGTTGCTGCGGCACTCGCTCGACCCGCCGCGCCCGCCGAGCCGGCGGCTGTCCCGGTTCATGGCCACCACGTTCGTCGACGCGATCCGGGAGTGCCTGAAGGCCGGCGGCTGGGCGGCCAGGAACTCCGATCGCGAGGAGGGCGGCACGTTCCTGGTCGGGGTGGCTGGGCGGCTGTTCGAGATCGCCGACGACTACCAGGTCGGGGAGCGGGTGGACGGGTACGCCGCGGTCGGCTGCGGGGCGGATGTGGCGCACGGGGCGCTGTACGCGACCGCCGACCTCGGCATGAAGCCGCGGCGGCGGCTCACCGTGGCGCTCGCCGCGGCGGAGCGGTTTTCGGCGGGGGTGCGGGGGCCGTACGCGTTCGTGGCCAGCCGTGCCGTCGGTCACTGACAGCGGCGGCGAGGGCTTGGGAGGATGCGCGGGGAGAGGGGGCGTCGATGATCATCGCGCATGTCAGTGACACGCACCTGGACGGGACCGCCCGGAGTGAGGAGCGGACCGGGCGGGTGATGGCGTACCTCGACGCCCTGCCGGGGACGATCGACGCGGTGCTCGTTACCGGCGACATCGCCGACCACGGGCTGCCGGCCGAGTACGAGCAGGTCCGCAAGCTGTTCGACATCCGCCACCCGGTGCTGCTCACCCCCGGCAACCACGACCGGCGGGAGGCGTACCGCGAGGTGCTGCTGGGCGAGGAGCCGTCCGGCACGCCGATCAACCGGGTCCGCGAGGTGGCCGGCGCGGTGTTCGCGCTGTGCGACTCCACGATCCCCGGCGAGGACGGCGGCCTGCTCGCCGACGAGACCCTGGACTGGCTGGACGGCGTGCTCGCCGACGCCGCGGATGGCGCGCCGGTGTTCGTCTGCTTCCACCACCCGCCGGTGACGCTGTCACTGCCGCTGGTGGACGGCATCCGCCAGCGCGGCGAGGACCGGCTGGCCGCGCTGACCGCCCGGTACCCGCGGGTCGCCGCGTTCCTGTGCGGCCACGCCCACACCGCGGCGGCCAGCACGTTCGCCGGCCGGCCGCTGCTGGTCGCCCCCGGTGTCATCTCCACCGTGCTGCTGCCGTGGGAGGCCGACGCCGGTCCGCACCAGCTCGACCTGGACGTGCCGCCGTCGATCGCCTTCCACATCCTGGACGACGGCGGGCGGCTCACCACCCACTACCGCGTCATCCACTCAGGACGCTAGTCCGCGACGACGCGGGCGTTCCGGACCCGCGGGTCGTGCTCCCGCTGCCGGCCGATCCGGTACGTGCCCGGCGCGATGCCCAGGTAGCCGTGCTCGGGGTGGGCCAGCCACGCCGTCGATCCGGCCGGGACGGTGAGCGTGCCGAGCGCCAGGCTGGCCGGGTTGCCGCGGCCGTCGCGGCCGTCGCCGGGGGCGGGGTCGTACCAGATCCGGCCGTCGCCGTGCAGGCTGTGGGTGTTGCCGCCGGCGCCGCGCACGACGGCCACGCCGTCCGGCGGCACCAGCGTGCGGGCCGCGGCGGCGGTGGAGACCGGCAGCACCGACACGTCGCCCTGGATCTGCGGCCGGTCGGTGACCGGGATGTCGATCTGCCGGTCCAGGTGTTCCAGCACGTCGGTGCCGTGGCGGGCGATCAGCTGTTCGAGGGTGGGCACGGGCTGTCTCCTTCGGTCACGCCCTGCGGGCGAGCTGGCGGTAGGTGTCCGCTGGCCAGTCGTAGGTCCAGGCCGCCGCGGCGACCGGATCGCTGAGGTCGGTGGGGACGACGAGCCCGAACCGGCGGCGGGTGCCGTCCCGTTCCGGGGTCCCGTTGGTGCACAGCAGCACCCGCGCGGGGCCGCCCAGGAACCGTTCCGGCACGTCGTACAGGGTCAGCGTCTGGTCGGGGTTGCCGGGGTCGGGCACGGCGGGGCCGACCTGCCGCAGGCCGGCGTCGAGGACGAACCGGTCCCAGCCGAGCCGCTCGATCGCGCACCGCCGTACCTCGACGTTGTCCTCGGCGAGGATCCGCTCGGCGTCCCAGCCATGCTCGATCAGGTCTGCCGGTACCGGCGTACCGTGCCAGTAGTACAGCGCCCAGCCGTCCGGCCAGGCCAGCGCCGGGCCGGTCTCGCAGTGCAGCCGGTGGCTGCCGATGCCCGGCGGGCCCACCTCCTCCAGGTGCAGCACCCGCGGCCGGTCGGCGACCACGACGAACTGGTGGAACGGCCACCACCAGCCGGCGGCGGAGTGCGCGTCGCCGAAGGCGCGATCCTCCTCCCACCCCTCGTCGTCGGGGTCCAGCCCGAGTTGGCGGAGGAAGCTCGTGCGCGCGTTCCAGGCGACTTCGTGCTGGCCGCGCTGGCACAGGTGCCAGTGGTCCCGCAGGGCGTCGCCGAGCCGGTAGCCGGCCATGAGGTCGCCGCCGCCCGTCGCGGCACGGACCGCGTCCCGCACGGCATCGCTCACCGTGCCGCCCAGCACGCCGTCGACGGCGGCGCGCACGGCTTCCTGGACCGCCATGGTCAGCGGCCCGCCCACCGCGCGGTCGACCGCGCCCTCCACCACGGCGCTCACCCCCTGGCGCACCGCCTCGCGCTGCTGGATCGGCAGGCGGTGGGCCACGTCGACACCCGGGTGCCTGGTGAGCATCGCGCTGCTCGCCGGCAGCGGCGGCGGTCCGACATGCTGCCCGTAGCCGCCGCTCAACTGGTACGCGGCCAGAGGCGCGGCCAGCGCGCCGACGATCGGGGACGGGACCCGGACCACCCGGTCGGGCCAGCGGGTACGGGTGTGCCGGTAGCAGCGGCCGGCGGCGTCGGTGAACGCGGCCCAGTCGGCCTCGCCGGTGCGCCAGCCGACCTCGATCCAGCGTTGGGCGTGGGACGGCATGGCGGCGCGCTGGGCGTCGGTCAGCTCGGTCCGCATGGCTCCTCCGGTCGGGGCAGTCCAAGTGTCCCTTCCGGTGCGGTATCGCGCGTGGTCTGATGCATCACATGCTGGGACCCCGCCGTACCGCTGTCGCTCCGGTGATCGCCGCGCTGCTCGCCGCGCCGTCGCTGGCCGCCGTGCCGGCCGCGGCCGGCGGCGGGCCGCCGGTGCCGGGCGGGCCGGGGGCGCTGTCCCACTTCGACCTGGCGCGCAAGGACTGCCTGGGTACGGCGGCGAACACCACCAGCAAGGTCTGGTACACGGTGGCCGGCGGGATGCTGTCCGACGTCTACGCACCCACCATCGACACCACCAACGTGGAGTCGTTGCAGTACGTCGTCACCGACGGCGCGACGTTCACCGACGCGCAGGCCCGCGACATGACGTACACGGTCCGCACCACCGACCCCGGCGGGATGTCGTGCCAGGTCACGGCCACCGGCCGAGGCGGGCGGTACCGGATCGTCACCGACTACGCGACCGACCCGGCGCGGTCGTCGGTGGTGATGCGGGTGCGGCTGGAGACCCGCGTCCGCGGTCTGCACCTTTACCTGAGGTTCGACCCGAGCGTGAACGGCAACGGCGGCGGGGGAGCGGCCAACGGCGGGGCCGACGACGCGGCCGTCGACACCGCGACCACCGCGCTGGTCGCCACCGACACCGACACCGCCACCAGCGCGCTCAACCGCGACTACGCGGTGCCGCTCAGCGCCGCGCTGCGCGCCGACCGGCCGTTCCTGGCCGCCAGCGCCGGGTACGCCGGCACCGCCAGCGACGGGCTCGCCCAGCTCGACGCGGCGCACCGCCTCGCCGACCGGTACGCCACCGCCCCAGCCGGCAACACCGTGCTCACCGCCGAGCTGGACACCCGCCGCCCGGCCACCCTCGCGCTCGGTTTCGGCCAGACCCCCGCCCAGGCCGTCGCCACCGCCGGGGCCAGCGCGCACGCGTCCTGGGCCGGCACCGCCGCCCGGTACACGGCCGGCTGGCAGCGGTACGACGCGGGCCTGCGCCGGCCGCCGGCCGGCACCGACCCGCGCGCCTACCGGCTGTCGGTGAACGTGCTCAAGGCCAGCGAGGACAAGACGTTCCCCGGCGCGGTGGTGGCCTCGCTGGCCAGCCCGTGGGGACAGGCGGTCAGCGCCGGCGACGCGCCCGGCGGCCGGGCCGTCTACTTCGGCTCCTACCGCGAGGTGTTCGCCCGCGACCTGTACGAGGCGTTCACCGGCCTGCTCGCCGCCGGCGACCTGGCCACCGCCCGGGACACGGTCCGGTTCCTGCTGCTGCGCCAGCAGCTCCCCGACGGCCGGATGCCACGCAACTCGCTGGTCAACGGCAAGAAGGCCCCGGACACCGGCGGCGACCAGCTGGACGAGTCCGCGTATCCGATCCTGATGACCTGGCAGGCCGGGCTGGCCGGCGACACCACCCTGTACCCGCACGTGCTCGCCGCCGCCGACTTCGTCGCCGCGCACGGGCCGTCGTTCGGCGCGGAGCGGTGGGAGGAGCAGGGCGGGTACTCGCCGTCCACCATCGCCGCCGAGATCGCCGGCCTGGTCGCGGCCGGCGACATCGCCGACCGGCACGGCGACCGCGCGCGGGCCCGCGCCTACCGGGCCACCGCCGACGAGTTCCAGCGCCGGATCAGGGGCTGGGCGGTGACCAGCACCGGGCCGTACGGCGACGGCCGGTACTTCCTGCGGTTGTCCAAGACCGGCGACCCGGACGCGGCGACCAGCTACGGGCTCGGCAACGGCTCGGTCAGCGCCGACCAGCGGTCGGTGGTGGACGCCGGCTTCCTGGAGCTGACCCGGCTGGGCGAGCTGCCCGCCACCGACCCGGACGTGCGGCGGTCGCTGACCGTGCTGGACGGGATCATCCGCCGCGACACCCCGGCCGGGCCGGGCTGGTACCGGTACGGCACCGGCACGGCCGGCAGCGAGGACGGGTACGGCGACTGCTGGGAGCCCGACCCCACCGCGTGCGCGCCGTCCGGCCGGCCGTGGCCGAGCGGCGACGCCGGCTCCGGCCACCTCTGGCCGGTGCTGGCCGGCGAGCGGGCCGAGCAGCAGCTGCAGAGCGGCGACCGGGCCGGCGCGGCCCGGCTCGCCGCCGCGATGCGCGCCCAGGCCTCCGGTGTCGGCCTGGTGCCCGAGCAGGCGTGGGAGGACCCGGCGCTGCCGGCCTCGCCGTTCGGCACCGACCCGACGGTGGCCTCGATCGGCTTCCTGCCGGGCGCGGCCGCCGGCTCCGCCTCGCCGCTGACCTGGGCGCAGGCGCAGTACGTCCGGCTCGCCCAGTCGCTGGGAACGCAGGGCCCCACCGCCGGCCGGCCGGTCGAGCAGCCGTCGATCGTGCGGGCCCGGTACGTGGACCGCGCGCCGCCGGCCGCCGTGCCGGTGACGGTGACCAGCCCGGCCGAGGGGGCGGAGTTCGACGCCGCCTCGGTGACGGTGACCGGCACCGCGCCGGCGGGCGCGGCCGTGGACGTGCTGGCCAGCGCGACCGACTCCGGCGGCACGACCGTCGCGAGCACCACCGCCGGCGCGGACGGCGGCTGGTCGGTGGTGGTCCCGACACCGCTGGGCACCAGCGTGCTGACAGTGGCGGCGACGACAGCGGCCGGCACCGGGTACGCGCGCCGCACGGTCGTGTCCGACCACGTCACCGGCACCGTGCTGGTGGACGTGACCGACCCGGACGGCGACGACAACGGGCCGGGCACGTACGCCTACCCGACCGCCGCCGACTTCCACCCCGGCGCGTTCGACCTGGAGCGGTTCCAGGTGGTCGACACCGGCGACCGGATCGTGCTGCGGACCCGGCTACGCGACCTGAGCCCGACGTTCGGCTCGCCGCTCGGCGCCCAGCTGCTGGACGTCTACGTCCACGTGCCGGGAGCGGCGCAGGCCTCCACCGCCGCCGCGTACCCGACCCGTGGTTACACGGTCGGCGACGCGTGGTCGCGGCGGATCGAGGTGCAGGGCTTCGCCGACCCGGTGTTCGTCGACCCGGCCGGCACGCCGCTGGGAGACGTGTCGGTGCAGGCCAGCGCGGTGTCGCGGTACCTGACCGTGAGCGTCCCCAAGGCCGGCCTGGGCACCCCGGCCACCGGCTGGGTCTTCACGGTGGTGCTGCACGGCCAGGACGGCTTCAGCCCCGACCAGGCGCGCGGGTTCGCGCCCACGCCGCAGCCGTACCAGTTCGGCGTGTGCGCGCCCGGCGGCGCCGCCCCCATCTGCGCCGCCGATCCCGCCACCGTCCCCAGGGCCACCGACGTCCTCACCCCGCCCGGCACCGACCAGGCCACCGAACTCGACCCCACCCTGGGCCCCGTCACCCTGCACGGCGTCCCGGTCCCGTGAACCGGTAGCCGGTGGCGGCACACGTTCCTCGGCCGACCCGGCTGCGACCTGCCCCGACTCGCGGTAATCATGGAGGGAGGCACCGGTCGGCAAGGGGGCGAGGATCGTGATGGTGTTCGAGCATCTTCCGAAGGATCACCCGCTCAGCAGGGTCTACCGGGTCGGCGGGGCGCTGGTCGGGCTGGTGGTGCTGGCCTTCGGGATCGTGGGGCTGTTCAACCGGACACCGGGGTTCTTCGACACCGACGGCCACACCGCCGCCGGGCTGTCGTTCAACACCGGCCTCGCGGTGCTGTCGATCGTGGCCGGCCTGGTGCTGCTGGCCGGCGCGGTGATCGGCGGCAACGTCGCCTCCAACGTCAACATCGCGGTCGGCGCCGTGTTCATCGTCAGCGGCCTGGTCAACCTGTGCGTGATCCGGACCGACCTGAACTACCTCGCGTTCCGGATGTCCAACATCATCTTCACCTTCCTCGTCGGCCTGGTGCTGTTCGCGTTCGGCATGTACGGACGCGTGAGCGGCTCGCTACCCTTCGAGAACCCCAACTGGCAGCGCCGGCACGCCGACGACGAGTACCCGACCAGCCCGACCGGCAGGCAGGAGGTCAGGTCGGACCGCTGACCGGCCCGGACGCGGCGTCTGGCACCGTACCGGTGTGAAGACTGTCGCCGTGATCGGCGCCGGCCTCGCCGGCCTGTCCGCGGCCTGCCACCTGGCCGGGCGCGGCCACCGCGTGGTCGTGCTGGAGCGCGCGGCCGGCCCCGGCGGGCTGGCCGGGCGGCGGGAGCGGGCCGGGTACCGGTTCGACCTCGGCCCGACCGTGCTGACCGTGCCGGAGATCCTGGCCGGGACGGTGGCCGCGACCGGCCTGGACCTCGCGGACGTGCTCACCCTCCGCCGCCTCGACCCGGCGTACCGGGCCTGCTTCGCCGACGGCAGCGAGCTGCGGCTGCGAGCCCGCCGGGAGGACATGGCCGCCGAGATCGGGGCCGCCTGCGGGCCGGCCGAGGAGGCCGCGTACCACCGGTTCACCCGCTGGCTGACCGAGCTGTACGCGCTGGAGATGCCGCACTTCATCGCCCGCGACTACGGCTCGCCGCTGGACCTGCTGCACCCGCCCGGACCGGCCTGGCGGCTGCTGCGGCTCGGCGGGCTGCGCTCGCTGCACGCCGCCGTGTCGGGCTTCTTCGCCGACGAGCGGCTGGTCCGGCTGTTCACCTTCCAGGCGCTGTACGCCGGGGTCGCCCCGACCAGGGCCAGGGCGATCCTGGCCGCGATCACCTACATGGACACGGTCGGCGGGGTGTACCACCCCGCCGGCGGGATGCACGCGGTGCCGGCGGCGCTGGCGGCCGCCGCGACCAAGGCCGGGGCGGAGTTCGGGTACGGCGCCGAGGTGACCGGGATCGTCCGGACAGCCGGCGGGCGGGCGGCCGGGGTGCGGCTCGCCGGCGGCGGCACGGTGGCCGCCGACGCGGTGGTGTGCACCGCCGACCCGGCCACCGCCTACCGCGACCTGCTGGAGCTGCCGCCGCCGCGGCGGGTGCGCCAGGGCGTGTACGCGCCGTCCGCGCTGCTCTGGCACGCCGGCGTGCGCGGCGACCCGCCGCCCGGCGCCGCCCACCACAACCTGCACTTCGGCGCGGCCTGGCGGGGCGCGTTCGACGACCTGCTGCGGGCCGGCCGGCCGATGGCCGACCCGTCCCGGCTGGTCACCGTGCCGACCGTGACCGACCCGGGTCTCGCCCCGGCCGGCGGCACGGTGATCTACGGTCTGGAACCGGTCCCCAACCTCGTCGCGGGCCGGGTCGACTGGCCCGCCGAGCGGGGGCGGCTGCGCGACCGGCTGGTGGCCGCGCTGGCCCGCGACGGCTACCCGACCGATCAGGTGGAGGTGGAGGAACTGGTCGATCCGACCGACTGGGCGGCCGCCGGCCTGCCGGCCGGGACGCCGTTCTCCCACGCCCACCGGTTCCGGCAGACCGGGCCGTTCCGGGCGCGTACCCATGACCGCCGGGTGCCCGGCCTGGTGTTCGCCGGCGCCGGCACGGTGCCCGGGGTGGGGGTACCGGTGGTGCTGCTGTCCGGCCGGCTGGCCGCCGACCGGGTGGAGGCGCTGTGAGCGGGAGCGGAGCGGCGCCGTGTCGAGAGGGCCGGAGTATTCGGAGGTCGTCTCGACACGGCATGAAGCCGCGCAGCGAAGCGAACCGGGGGGCGCTGTGAGCGGGAGCGAAGCGAACCGGGGGGCACCGTGAGCGGGAGCGGAGCGGACCCGGAGCTCGCCGCCTCGTACCGCCGCTGCCAGCGCCTCACCCGCGAGCACGGCACCACCTACTACTGGGCCGCCCAGCTGCTGCGGCCGGCCCGGCGGCGGCACGTGCACGCGGTGTACGCGTTCTGCCGGCTCGCCGACGACCTGGTCGACTGCGAGCCGGACCCGGCGGTCAGCACGGCCGGGCTGGCCGCGCTGGGGGAGCGCCTGTTCGCCGGGCTGGCCGCCGGCCGATCGGCCGACCCGGTGCTGGCCGCCGTGGTGGACACGGTCCTGACCTGCGGGATCGACCCGGACTGCTTCCGCAGGTTCCTGCGCTCGATGGCGATGGACCTCACCGTTGCCTGCTACCGGACCTGGACGGACCTGCTGGAGTACATGGACGGCTCGGCGGCGGTGATCGGGGAGATGATGCTGCCGGTGCTGGAGCCGCTCGACCCGGCCGCGCTCGGGCCGGCCCGCGATCTCGGGCTGGCCTTCCAGCTCACGAACTTCCTCCGCGACGTGGGCGAGGACCTGGACCGGGGCCGGATCTACGTGCCGCTGGAGGAGCTGGAGCGGTTCGGCGCCGACCCGCGGGCACGCCGGGTCACCCCGGAGTGGCGGGCGGCGATGCGGTACCAGATCGCCAGGAACCGGGCGCTCTACGCCACCGCCGATCCCGGGATCGGGATGCTGCCGGGCCGGTCGGCGCGGTGCGTGCGGGCGGCCAGGGTGCTCTACGCCCGGATCCTCGACCGGATCGAGCGGAACGACTACGACGTCTTCACCCGCCGCGCCCGCGTGCCGACCAGGGAGAAGCTGGCAGTCGCCGGAAAGGTCCTGGTCAGGCCCGGGTTGACCTCCTGAAGTGGACGGATCGGCCGTTCCGGGTTACCCGTGGAGGTGTCGGAAGGGAGGCCACGGTGGCACTTCTCCTGGTGGTACTGCTGGTGGCGCTGTTGCTCGGTGGACTCGGTTTCGCCGCGCATGTGCTGTGGATCGTGGCGCTGGTCGTGCTGGCGCTGTGGCTCCTCGGGTTCTTCCTCCGGGGTCCGGCGGGCAGCGGGCGGCGCTGGTACCGCTGGTGACCGAGTGGAGGGGAACGGACGGACATGGGCACGGATGACAAGGCCAGGAACAAGGCCGAGGAAGTGAAGGGCCGCGCCAAGGAAGAGCTGGGGGACGCGACCGGTAACGAGCAGTGGCAGGCCGAGGGCCACGCCAGCCGCTCGAAGGGCAGCCTCAAGCAGGCCGCCGAGAAGGTCAAGGACGCCTTCCGCCGTCGCTGACGGAACACGTCTTCGCCATTGAGGGGACAGGACCCCGCGTCGCTCCCGCCTGCGACGCGGGGTTCTTTCACGTGGTCAGCCTAGTTGCCATGGCTACTGTTGCCATGTACGGTATCCGGCATGGAGACGCCGACCGCGGGATACCTGATCTGGCGGCTGTCGATGAGGTACCGGGCCGCGGTCGACAGGGCGGTGGCGCCGTACGGCATCACGCACGCCCAGTACTCGCTGCTGGCCTCGCTGTACGGGCTGTCCAGGAACGGCGCCCGGCCGAGCCAGCGCGAGCTGGCCGACGTCACCGGGCTGGAGGCGATCTACGTCTCCAAGCTGGCCCGCGCGCTGGAGCGCGGCGGGCTGGTTGAGCGCCGCGACCACCCGCGCGACCCGCGCGCCGTCGAGCTGCGCCTCACCGGCCAGGGCGAGCAGGTCGCCCGGCAGGCCATCGACACCGTGCGCCGGCTCCAGGAGGAGCTGGCCGCGCCGCTCGGCGGCACCGGCAGCCCGCGGTACCGGACGCTGATCGAGACACTCCGCGCCCTGCTGGGCGAACACGACCCCGAACCGGGAGAGCCGTCATGACCGCACGCTTCACCCTTCCGCCCACCACCGAGGGGCCCGTCACCGGCCAGGACATCAACGTCGCCGCGACGCTCACCCGCGCCGTGCTGGACGAGCTGCTCGCCGGCGAGGGCACCGTGTTCGCCGAGTGGCTGGTGCTGACCACCCTGGCCCGGTACGGCGGCGCCGGCGACCGCGAGCGGCTCGCCGCCGACGTGGCCCTCGGCGTCGACCCCGGCAAGCCGCTGTCCGACGCGCTCGACCACCTCGAGGTGCGCGGCCTGATCCGGGCCAGCGGCGACGAGGTCGCGCTGACCGCCGACGGCACCGCCGAGCAGGCGCGGCTGCGCGGCCTCATCGCCGCCCTCACCGCCGAGCTGTACCGCGACCTCGACAGCACCGACCTGGTCGTCGCCAAGCGGGTGCTGAACACCGTCACCCAACGCGCCGCCGCCAGACTCGCCTCCTGACTCGCCTCCCCTGACACGCCCGCCGGTTCGGAGCCACCGGGCCTTCCGGTACGGTCACGGCGGGTGGCGGAGCCTGACGTGGACGAGCAGGAGGCGATGCGGGTGGCGACGACAGCGGGCGGCACCGCGGCCGAGCGGGCCAGGACCGGCACGGAGCTGGCGAACGACCGCGCCGTGGTCACGCCGGAAGGCACGGCCGTGCAGGCCAGGGAGGGCCGAACCACCATCTCCGACGCGGTGGTGCAGAAGATCGCCGGCATCGCCGCGCGCGAGGTGAACGGCGTGCACAACCTCGGCACCGGCACGGCCCGGATGTTCGGCGCGATACGCGAGCGGGTGCCCGGCAGCTCCGGGCCGGCCGTGACGCAGGGTGTCGCGGTCGAGGTGGGAACCCGGCAGGCCGCCATCGACCTGGACATCGTGGTCGAGTACGGAGTGTCCATCCCGGACCTGGCCAGGGCGGTGCGCCGCAACGTCATCGCGGCCATCGAGCGGATGACCGGGCTCGAGGTGGTCGAGGTGAACATCGTCGTCGACGACATCCACCTGCTCGGCAACGACACCGGCGACGTGCCGCGGGTGGAGTAGGTGGACCCCGAGCGGGTCGCCGCGGCGGTCCGCGGCTGCCCCGCGGTCGCCCGGCTGTCGTCCGGCCAGTTCGGCGAGGTGGCCAGCTACCTGCCCAACCAGCGGGTCGACGGCGTCCGCACGCTGGCCGGCGACGACGTCGAGGTGCACGTGGTGCTCTGGTACGGCATCCCGGTGGAGGAGGCCGTCGCCCAGGTCAGGGCCGCGGTACGGGCGGCCGCTCCGGACGTCGTCGCCGTCGATGTCGTGGTCGCCGACCTCGCCCACCTCGCCGAGGCGCCCGGCGGCGTGCCGTGACCGGCGCGGACGGCGACGATGGCCGGCCCGCCGGCGAGTCGGCCCGGCAGCAGGAGGTGCGGCGCCGGTACCGGGAGTTCATCCGCACCCACCATCCGGACCGGGGCGGCGATCCGGAGGAGTTCCAGGCCGGGCTGGCCGCGCTCCGGCGGGAGATGGCCGCCGCCGACCGGGCCGACGGGCCGGTGGTGTTCGTCCACCGCCCGCGCGGGCTGGCGGCCTGGTGGACGAGGTGGCAGGAGCGGCTGGCGCGCCGGCGGCGCCCGCCCCGGGTCGAGTGAGGAGAACTGATGTCTGTGCCGCAGTGGGGATTGGCCGTGGGGATGGCGCTCGGGTTCGCCGCCGCGTTCGGCGGGTTCGGCGCGTTCCTCATCGTGCTCGGCCTGGGGGCGCTCGGCCTCCTGGTCGGCAGGGTGCTGGAGGGCACGCTGGACCTGGAGACGCTGCTCGGCGGGCGGGGCCGCCGGCCACGGTGAGCGCGGTGAGCGAGATGAGCGGGACGGGCGAGCCGGACGCCCCCGAGGCCGACCCCGGCGAGCGCGGCACCACCGAGATCCGGGCGGCCGCGGTCGAGCGGCTGGTCGCGGTCGCCGTTGGAGAGGTCGCGGACACCGCCGAGGTGCGCCGGCTGTGGGGCCGCGCGCCGGCCGAGGTGCGGGCCAGGGTGTCCGGCGCCAGGGTGACCGGCACGGTACGGGTGGCGGTGCG
>JBJMIH010000091.1:0-23776 GCA_045806985.1 Mycobacteriales bacterium
GGCGATGCCTGCCGGGCCGTACATGAGGGGCCGCCGGAGCGGCAGCGGCGGTTGTATCGGGTGCGGGCGCGGTTGGCGGGGCTGCTGGCGATGGTGTTCGGGGAGGCGGAGCGGCCCAGGCAGGTGGACGGGTGGCTGTCCGCGGCCGAAGATGCGGCGCAGGCGGCGGGGGATCCGGTGTTGGGGTGCTGGGTCGGGGCGCTCACGGCTTGGGCGGCGTGCGAGCGGGGCGAGTACGTCGAGGCGTTGGAGATCGCCGAGGAGGTGATCGAAATGGCGCCGGCCGGTGCGGTGTTGGCGGAGGCGGCACGGACGGTGGCGTGGGCGGAGCGGGGACAGTCGAGTGAGGCGCTGGCGTCGCTCGGCCGGGCGGATCAGGCGTACGCCCACCTGGGTGAGGAGCAGACCGGGCATGGTGTGCTCGGGTATCCAGAGGTGTTGCGGCATCAGCATCGCGGGCGGGTGTTCGCGGTACTCGGGATGCCGGTGCTGGGCCGCTACGCCCTGGCCTCGGCGTTGGGTTGCTGTCCCGTCGAGGCGGTACGGATGCGGGCGCAGATCGAGGTCGATCTGGCCCGCTGCGCGATCCAGGAGGACGGCTGGCCGGCGGTCGCTCCACGCGCGGAGGCGATCATCGACAGGCTGCCGGTGGAGCACCATACGGCGCAGCTCGCGCGGCAGGTACGCGAGCTGGTGGGACAGGCGGAGCGATCGTGACCGGCGGCTGGGAGAGCTTCGCCTCCCTGGCGCGGTTCCTGCACGACCCGGTCACCCGGCGGTACCTGGGGGTGGTGGCCAGGGAGGCGGACTGCCGGCTGGTCATCACCCTGGACAGCGAGCCGGTACGCCACCTCAGAGCGCGGCTGGATGTCGATGCCGACGAGCCGGTGCTGATCGCCCTACCGCGGTACGGGCCGGCGGGGTGGCGGTTCGTGTTCCTCAGCCTCGACCAGATCGGGGACCAGTACGGCGAGGGCACGAGTGTCGGCATGGTGTACGACGCGATCGTCTGGGCGGGGGGCTGACTGGTTACTCCGGGGGGAGGGTCCAGATGGTGGGGAGGCCCTTGTCGGAGCCGTCGGTGGAGTAGTCGTGGGGGATGTCGAGGTAGTTGGCCATGCGGGCCTGCCAGGCGATGTTGACCGGGAGGTCGGCGAGTTGGGCCAGCAGGGTGGGGTAGTCGTCGCAGTCGATGAGATGGAAGAGGTCGAGGCCGGAGCGCCAGATGGTCCACTCGTGGGCGCCGGCCTCGCGGATGGCCTTCACCAGTTCGGGCGGTACCTCGCGGTGGGCCTGTTCGTACTCGGCCTCGGTGCCCGGCCGCAGCCGGGTGTGCAGGGCGACTCGCATGGTCAACCTCCCTCGTGGTCGCGGCGGAGCCAGTCCTCGACCGCCGCGATGTGCACGGCGACTGCGGTGCGGGCGCCGTCCGGGTCGCGCCCGACCAGCGCCTGGTGGATCAGTTCGTGTTCGTGGAAGGTACGCGGGAAGACGTTCTCCTCGCGGTACCCGCGCCACACTCTGGCACGGAACGTCCGCCCGTTCAGCCCGTCCAGGATCGCGGCGAGTACCGGGTTGCCGGCCGCCTCGGTGATGATGCGGTGGAACTCCAGGTCGTGGCCGACGATCTCCTCGGCGGTACGGCCGGCCTCCATCGCCGCCATCTCGTCCCGCAGCCGGGCCAGGTCGCCGTCGCCGATCCGGGCGGCGGCCATCGCGGCGGCGGCCGGTTCCAGCACCTTCCGCACCTGGACCAGGTGCACGAGGGTCTCACCGCGGGAGATCTCGGCGACGACTCCGAACGTGTCGAGCAGGTCGCGGGGTTCGAGCGCGGTCACGTAGATGCCGGCGCCGTGCCGGGCCTCGAGCACGCCGAGCACGGTCAGCGCCCTGATCGCCTCGCGCATGGACGACCGGCCGAGCCCGAGCGAGGCGGCGAGCTCCCGTTCGGTGGGCAGCCGCTGGCCGGGCAGCAGCTCGCCGGCGGCGATCATCGCCTTGATCCGGTCGATCGCGCGCTGGGGCGCCGTCCGCCGCTCGGTACGGTCCATCTTCCTGCCCGTCGAACACCCGCGTCGAAACCCCGTCGAATCGTTGTTCAGTGGGCTGAACCCGTTGACAGCGGCGCGGGGTACCGGCGATGCTTCCAGTGGTCGGACCAATCTTCGCGGACAACCGGGCACTTGGGAAGTCTCGCCACTGGTTTGAGCGTAATGGTCGGATCTGCTATCGGTGGTCAGACCTCTGGGAGGACCTCAGCCGTGATCACGGCCGTGGACACGTACGACGTCCGCTTCCCCACCTCACGGGAGCTGGACGGCTCGGACGCGATGAACCCCGACCCCGACTACTCCGCCGCCTACGTGGTGCTCCGCACCGACGGCGGCGCCGAGGGGCACGGGTTCGCGTTCACGATCGGCCGGGGCAACGACATCGTCACGGTCGCCATCCAGACCCTCGCCGACGCCGTCATCGGCCTGGACGAGACCGCGATCTTCGCCGACATGGGCGAGTTCGCCCGCCGCCTCACCCACGACTCCCAGCTCCGCTGGCTCGGCCCGGAGAAGGGCGTCATGCACATGGCCATCGCGGCCGTGGTCAACGCCGCCTGGGACCTGTGGGGCCGGCACACCGGCCGGCCGGTCTGGGAGCTGCTGTCCGGACTGGACCCCGACCAGATCGTCGACCTGGTCGACTGGCGGTACATCACCGACGCGCTCACCCCCGCCGAGGCCCTCGACATGCTCCGCGACGCCGTACCCGGCAGGAAGGCCCGCGCCGACGACCTGCGGATCAACGGCTACCCCGCCTACACCACCTCGGCGGGCTGGCTCGGGTACGACGACGCCAAGCTGGAACGGCTGGTCCGCGAGGCGCTGGACGACGGGTTCGGCCAGATCAAGCTGAAGGTCGGCGCGAGCATGGCGGACGACCGCCGCCGCTTCCGCATCGCCCGCCAGGTCACCGGCCCCGAGTACCCGATCGCGGTGGACGCCAACCAGCGCTGGGACGTCGGCGACGCGATCGCCTGGATGCGCGAGCTGGCCGAGTTCCAGCCGTACTGGATCGAGGAGCCCACCTCCCCCGACGACGTGCTCGGCCACGCGGCGATCCGCCGCGCCCTGCACCCGATCCGCGTCGCCACCGGCGAGCACGTGCAGAACCGCATCATGTTCAAGCAGCTGCTCCAGGCCGACGCGATCGACGTGCTCCAGCTCGACGCCTGCCGGGTCGGCGGGGTCAACGAGAACGTCGCCATCATGCTGCTCGCCGCCAAGTACGGCGTTCCGGTCTGCCCGCACGCCGGCGGCGTCGGCCTGTGCGAGCTGGTGCAGCACCTGGCCATGTTCGACTACGTCGCGGTCAGCGGCCGGCAGAACGTCATCGAGTGGGTCGACCACCTGCACGAGCACTTCGTCCACCCCGCGTCCGTCCGCAATGGATGCTACGTCGCCCCGACCGCGCCGGGCTTCTCCGCCGAGATGAAGCCGGCCTCGATCTCCGCGTACCGGTACCCCGACGGCGTCGTGTGGAAGGAGGACCGCAGTGCCTGAGTACGGAGTACCTGAATACGCCGACCTGAAGGGGCTGTCTGCGGTCGTCACCGGCGGCGCGTCCGGCATCGGCCTGGCCACCGCCCAGCTGCTGGCCGCCCGCGGCGCCACCGTCGCCTGCCTGGACCTGGCCCCGGAAGCGGTTCCGGAACCGCTGCTCGGCCTGCGCGCCGACGTCACCGACGACACGCAGGTGGCCGAGGCCGTGACCATGGCCGCCAACCGGGCCGGCGGCCTCGACATCCTCGTCAACAACGCGGGAATCGGCGCGATCGGCACCGTCGAGGACAACCCCCTCGACGAGTGGCGGCGCGCCTTCGACGTGAACGTGTACGGCATGGTCAGGGCCGCCAGGGCGGCCCTGCCGCACCTGCGGGAGTCCGCGCACGCCGCGATCGTGAACACCTGCTCGATCGCGGCATGGGCCGGCCTGCCGGGCCGCGCGCTCTACTCGGCGACCAAGGGGGCGGTGCTCTCGCTGACCCTGGCCATGGCCGCCGACCACGTCGCCGACGGGATCCGGGTCAACTGCGTCAACCCGGGCACCGTCGACACGCCCTGGGTCGGCCGGCTGCTGGACGCGGCCCCCGACCCGGTTGCCGAACGGGCGGCCCTCGAGGCGCGCCAGCCCCTGGGCCGGCTGGTGTCCGCCGACGAGGTTGCCGCCGCGATCGCCTATCTGGCGAGCCCGGCCAGCGGTTCCACCACGGGGACCGCGCTGGCCGTGGACGGGGGCATGTACGGACTCAGGCTGCGGCCTCGCAGCACATGATTCCCAGGAGGAGTGGGATTCAGATGAAGCGCACGACACTCGCGGTAGGACTGGTCGCCACCGTCGCGGCTGGACTGCTGGCCGGCTGCAGCGGCTCCAGCGACTCCGGCAGCGGCAAGAAGACGGTCGGGGTGGACTACCCCCGCTCGGACACCGACTTCTGGAACTCCTACATCAAGTACACGCCCCAGTTCGGCCGGCAGTACAAGCTGTCGCTGAAGACCACCAACTCACAGAACAACGTCGCCAACCTGACCGCGAACGTGCAGACCTTCATCAGCCAGGGCGTCAAGGGCGTGGTGATGGCGCCGCAGGACACCGCGGCGATCGCGCCGACGCTGAACACCCTCGCCAAGAAGAAGATCCCGGTGGTGTCGGTGGACACCCGGCCCGACAAGGGCAAGGTCTTCATGGTGGTGCGCGCCGACAACAAGGCCTACGGGCAGAAGGCGTGCAAGTACCTGGGCACCAAGCTGAACGGCCAGGGCACGGTCGTGATGTTCGAGGGCGACCTGGCCTCGATCAACGGCCGCGACCGCACCGACGCGTTCAACAGCTGCATGAAGTCGAGCTACCCGAACATCAAGGTGCTCGGCGAGGCGACCGACTGGAAGGGCGACGTCGCCGCCAGCAAGCTCCAGACCGACCTGACCGCACACCCCGACATCAAGGGCATCTACATGCAGGCCGGCGGCGCCTTCCTGGCCCCGACCCTGCAACTGCTCAAGCAGAAGAACCTGCTGGTGCCGCCGACCGACCCGAAGCACATCGTGATCGTGTCCAACGACGGCATCCCGGAGGAGCTGAAGGCGATCGGCGAAGGCCAGATCGACGCCACCGTGTCCCAGCCGGCCGACCTCTACGCCAAGTACGCGCTGTTCTACGTCAAGGCGGCGATCGACGGGAAGACGTTCAAGCCCGGCAGGACCGACCACGACTCGACCATCATCAGGACCCCGCAGGGCAACCTGGAGGACCAGCTGGCCGCACCGCTGGTCACCGTCGACGGGTCCTATCCGGACTCGCTGAAGGCCACCGACACCGCGCTGTGGGGTAACCAGATCAAGTGAGCGGCAAAGTACCCGTCGCCGAGGCCCGGGCCGTGTCCAAGCGGTTCGGGCCTACGGTGGCGTTGCGCGAGGTGTCCCTGGAGGTGGCGCCCGGTACGGTCCACGCGCTGGTCGGCCGCAACGGCGCCGGCAAGTCCACGCTGGTGTCGGTGCTGACCGGCCTGGCCGCCGCCGACACCGGCGAGGTGCTGTTCGACGGCGAGCCCGCGCCGCCGCTGGCCGACCGGGAGGCGTGGCGGCGCCGGGTCGCCTGCGTGTACCAGAAGTCCACGGTGATCGGCACGCTGTCGGTGGCCGAGAACCTGTTCCTCAACCGGCAGGCGCGCGGCCGCGGCCCGCTGCTGTCCTGGGGGACGCTGCGCCGGCAGGCCACCGAGCTGCTGGCCGGCTGGGACCTGGACGTCGACGTCCGGCTGCCGGCCGCCGACCTCACCGTGGAGCAGCGGCAGCTGGTGGAGATCGCCCGCGCGCTGTCGCTGGGCAGCCGGTTCATCATCCTCGACGAGCCGACCGCGCAGCTCGACGCGCAGGCCATCGAGCGGCTGTTCGGCCGGATCAGGGCGCGGCGCGACCAGGGGGTGACGTTCCTGTTCATCAGCCACCACCTGGAGGAGGTGTACGCCGGCTGCGACACCGTGACCGTGCTGCGCGACGCCAGGCACGTGCTCACCGCGCCGGTCACCGAGGTACCCCAGCACGAGCTGGTGGCCGCGATGACCGGCGAGGCCACCGGGCTGGTGGAGGTGGCGGAGCGGCCGGCGCCGGCCGACCGGCCGGTGCTGGAGGTGGAGGGCCTCACGCTGCCGGGGGTGTACTCCGACGTCAGCTTCACCGTCCGGTCCGGCGAGATCGTCGGGCTGGCCGGCGCGGGCGGGTCCGGCAAGGTCAGCGTGGCCGAGACGGTCGTCGGGCTGCGTACCGCGACCGCCGGCACGGTACGGATCGACGGCACCGCGCCGAAGCCAGGCAGCGTGCCGGCGGCGCTCGCGGCCGGGCTGGGGTTCGTGCCGCAGGACCGGCACCGGCAGGGCCTGGTGCCGGAGCTGTCGGTGGCCGAGAACGCCACCCTGACCGTGCCGCACCGGCTCGGCAGGTACGGCCTGGTCAGCCCGGGACGGCGGGCCGAGCGCGCCCGCAGGTTCATCGGCGACCTGTCGATCGTGACGGCAGGTCCCGACCAGGCGGTGTCCGCGCTGTCCGGCGGCAACCAGCAGAAGGTGGTGATGGCGCGGGCGCTGGCCGACGAGCCGACCGTGCTGGTGCTCATCCAACCCACCGCCGGCGTGGACGTGAAGGCCAAGGAGGTGCTGCTCGGGGCCGCCGAGGACGCCGCGCGGCGGGGGGCCGGCGTGCTGGTGGTGTCCGACGAGCTCGACGACCTGCGGCCCGCCGACCGGGTCGTCGTGCTGTTCAAGGGCCGGGTGGTGGCCAACGTGCCACGAGGCTGGCACGACCACGACCTGATCACGGCGATGGAGGGGGTTTCCCGGTGACCGACACCCAACAGGGCGCGGAGCCGGCGGCGGCGGAGCTGCCGGTGAAGCCGGCCGGCATGTTCGGCTCGGTCGGCCTGGCCAGGCTGCGCGACTTCACGCTGGTGCCGGCGATCGTGGCGATCATGATCGTCGGGTACTTCGTCAACCCGGTGTTCCTGCACAAGGACAACCTCATCAACGTGCTCCAGCAGCAGTCCGAGGTGTCGCTGATCGTGCTGGCCGAGGCGCTGGTGCTGATCGCGGGGCGGATGGACCTGTCACTGGAGTCCACGTTCGGGCTGGCGCCGGGTGTGGCGGCCTGGCTGACCCTGCCGAAGGGCCTGGGGCACGGGCTCGGCCTGCTGAGCGGGTTCTGGGCGGTGCCGATCACGCTCGCCGTCGGCATGGCGATCGGGCTGGTCAACGCGATGCTGATCGTCCGGTTCAAGCTCAACGGCTTCATCGTCACGCTCGGCATGCTGATCACCCTGCGCGGCCTGCTGGACGGCATCAGCAAGGGGAAGACGTTCTTCAACCTGACCGGCAGCCAGATCTACCTCGGCAACGCCTCGTGGGTGGGGCTGCCGGCGGCGGTGTGGCTGTCACTGCTGCTGTTCGCGATCGCGATCGTGGTGCTGGGGTACACCCGGTTCGGCAGGTCGCTGTACGCGATCGGCGGCAACCCGGACGCGGCCAGGGCGGCCGGCATCCGGGTGGAGCGGACGCTCGTCATCACGCTGGTGGTGGCCAGCGGGCTGGCGGCGTTCGGCGGGATGCTCCAGTCCGGACGGTTGGGCTCGGTGTCGGCCAGCCAGGGCAACGGCGAGATCTTCACGGTGTTCGCGGCGGCGGTGATCGGCGGGGTCAGCCTGAACGGCGGCAAGGGCACCATCTTCGGCGCGTTCACCGGCATCCTGCTGCTGTACCTGGTGCGGAACGTGCTCCAGCTCGGCAGCGTCCCGCCCGAATGGCTGAACGCCCTGAACGGTGGGATCATCCTGTTGGCACTGATCGTTTCCCGCATCACCTCCGGGAAGGCGCAGGAGTGACGTCGCGGAACACGGCACCCGTACCACCTGGACTGGGGTTCGGCGGCGCCCCGATCGGCGGCCTGTACGCGCCCGTGCAGGAAGGGGTCGCCACCGCGACGGTGCGGCGCGCGTACGAGACGGGGATCCGGTACTTCGACACCGCCCCGCACTACGGGGCCGGGCTGGCCGAGACCCGGCTCGGCCGGGCGCTCGCCGCGGTGCCGCGGGACACGTACGCGCTGTCCACCAAGGTCGGCCGGCGGCTCGCGCCCGGGGCCGGCGCCGACCCGCAGGGCTTCGCCGAACAGCTGGACCTGCACCGGGAGTGGGACTTCAGCGCCGGCGGCATCCGCCGGTGCCTGGAGGACTCGCTGGCCCGGCTCGGCGTGGACCGGGTCGACGTGGCGTACCTGCACGATCCCGACGACCACGAGGACGCGGTGTACGCGACCGCCTTCCCGGCGCTGGCCGCGTTGCGGGACGAGGGGCTGGTCGGCGCGATCGGGGCCGGCATGAACCAGTCGGCGATGCTGACCCGGTTCGTGAACCGGCTGGACATCGACATCGTGTTGCTTGCCGGGCGGTACACGCTGCTGGACCAGAGCGGTCTGGACGATCTTTTGCCGGCTTGTCTCGCAAAAGGGGTGTCGGTGGTGATCGGCGGGGTGTACAACTCTGGGTTACTCGCCGATCCCCGGCCGGGCGCGCGCTACGACTACGCCGAGGCCCCGCCGGACCTGGTGACCCGCGCGAAGCGGGTCGCCGACGCGTGCGCCGCGCACGGGGTGTCGGTGCGTGCCGCCGCGCTGCGGTTCCCCACCGGGCACCCTGCGGTCGCGAACGTGCTGGTCGGGTGCCGTACCCCGGAGGAGGTGGACGACAACGTGGCGATGTTCGGCACACCCGTGCCCGCCGCGCTGTGGGACGACCTGAGGTCGTCCGGACTGCTGCGCGAGGACGCCCCCGTGCCAGAGGCGCGTTGATGGAGATCGTCGACGCCCACCACCACCTGTGGGACGTGGCCACCCGGGAGTACCCGTGGATGGACGGCCCCTGGGCCGACCCGCTCCGCGCCGCCTTCACCCCGGTCGGGCTGGCTGCGGTGGCCGGCCCGTGCGGGGTGGTCGCCAGCGTGGTCGTGCAGGCCGTGTCGGCGGTCGACGAGACCCGCGAGCTGCTCGCCGTGGCGGCCGACCCCGGCAACCTGGTCGCCGGCGTGGTCGGCTGGGTGGACCTGACCGCCCCGTCGATCGCCGACGACCTGGCCGAGCTGCGTTCCGCCCGGGGCGGCTCGGCCCTGGTCGCGATCCGCCACCAGGTGCAGGACGAGCCCGACCCGGACTGGCTGCTGCGCCCCGACGTCGAGCGCGGCCTGCGCGCGGTGGCCGCCGCCGGGCTCGCGTACGACCTGCTGGTCAAGCCGCCGCAGCTGCCGGCGGCCGCCAAGATCGTCGAGCGCCTCCCGGACCAACGCTTCGTGCTCGACCACCTGGCCAAACCCGACATCGCGCACGGCCGCTGGGAACCCTGGGCCGGCGGCCTGGTCGCCCTCGCCCGCCACGACAACGTCACCGCCAAGGTCTCCGGCCTGGTCACCGAGGCCGACTGGGCCACCTGGCGGCCCGAGCAGCTGCTCGGCTACGTCCGCCACGCCCTCGACTGCTTCGGCCCCGACCGCCTGATGTTCGGCTCCGACTGGCCGGTCTGCACCCTCGCCGCCAGTTACGAGGAGGTGGCCGCCACCGCCGACCGCCTGCTCTCCCACCTCAACCCCAACGAACGCGCCGAAGTCTTCGCCAACACCGCCCGCCGCGCCTACCACCTCCCCTGACGGCTCACCGCCGCCGCTTCCCCTCGCGCCGGTGGTGCCGCCGCATCCCATCCACCTTCTCGGCGAACTGCCGCGGCCGCAGGATCGGCGTACCGCGCCACGGCGACATCCCCGTCAGGTTGACGTCGTCCGACACGATGAGTAGCGCACCGACCTCAGCCGCAAGATCGAGCACGCGATTGTCCTCCCAGTCAGGGCAGTCCGAGACCGTCGCCGGCGGGTCGACCACCGCTCCACCGCCGTGCTCGGCGACCTCGACGCGACCGGCACCGCCGGCATCAGTCCCGGCCCTTCACCACGCGCCGGACGATCGCCGGGACGTCGTCCAGACTCGAATCCTGTTCGGCGAGCTTGCGCTGGCCGTACGCCTGGAGGTCACGCAGTTCCTCGGCGAGCTTCAGCGGACGCATGACCTTGAGGGTGGCCCGCAGGTACGCCGAACGCTTGCCACCGCCGAAGTACTCGACCAGCTCGTCCAGAACCTCACGATCCTCGTCGGCAACCGCGAAATCCGATCGTCGTCGTGCTCATGCCGCCACCTCCAGGCACCGCTGTAGGCAGCGTGCACCTTAGATGCAATCTGATGCATTCGACCTGGCTCAGGGCGGGCCGGCCGCCGTGTAGCGGCGTGACGGTGACGGTGTCGGTCAGCGGCGCAGGTACGCCAGCAGCCGCAGGATCTCCAGGTACAGCCAGATCAGGCCGACGGTGATGCCGAACGCCGCGTACCAGGCCCACCGCTCGGATATCCCGTCGTGGACGCCCTGCTCGACGGCGGCGAAGTCGAGGATGAACGTCATCGCGGCGACGCCGATGCACACCAGGCTGAACACGATCGCCAACCCGCCGCCGCTGCGCAGGCCGAACCCGTTGGACGAGAACAGGTAGGCGATCCAGTTGGCGGCCATCAGCACGACCACGCCGATCAGCGCGCCCAGCGTCGCGCGGACGAACCGCGGCGTGGCCCGGACGCGGCCGCTCTTGTACAGCCCCAGCATGGCGGCGAACACGCCGGCGGTACCGATCACCGCCTGCGGGACGATGCCCTTGAACTGGTCCTCGAAAATCCGGCTGATCGCGCCGAGCGCCACGCCCTCGCAGGCGCAGTAGGCGAGGATCGGTAACGGGTGGGTGATCGCCCGGAAGCTGATGGTCAGGCCGAGGATCAGGCCGACGATGAGGGCCGGGATGATCAGTCCCCAGGCCCGGTCGGCGTAGATCCAGCTCACCGCGCCGACCGCGAAGACGGTGCCGATACAGAGGCCGGTACGGACGACGACGTCGTCGAGGGTCATCGGCTGCGCGGCCGGGACCGCGGTGCCTTCGGCGCCGTACGCCGGCACCTCCGCCGGCTGGTACAGCACGCCCTGCTGGCCCGCGACCGGGTACGGCACGCCGTACCCCGCGCGACCGGACCGGAACGCGTCCCGCCGCCCGAGGATGGGGTTCCTGCTCCTCACGACAGTCTCCTCACTCGCTGTTCAAAACGCTCTCACAGGGTCAGGGGTTCCCACCAGAGCCGTGGGAGCGCAGCCATCCCAGCACCTCGGCGGCGTGCCCGTCGGGCGGGAAGACCGGGTAGAAGACGTGCTCGACCGCGCCGTCGCGGACGACCAGCGTGAACCGGCGCAGCAGCGTGTCGCCGTCCACCTGGAACGTGGGCAGCCGCAGCGCCGTGCTGAGGGCCAGGTCCGCGTCGGAGAGCAGCGGGAACGGCAGGTGCAGCCGGTCGACCGCCTCCCGCTGGTACTCGGTGTCCTGAGTGGACAGCCCGTACACCTCGGCACCGGCCGCCCGCAGGTCAGCGTGGTGATCGCGGAAGTCGCAGGCCTGCGGGGTGCAGCCGCGGGCGCCGGGGATGAGGTCCCAGCCGTCGGGGAGCGGCTGGCCGGGCCGGCCGGTGCGCGGGTAGGCGTACAACACGGTGCGCGGGCCGGGCAGGTCGGCCAGCGCGATCAGCCGGCCGTCGGTGGAGGGCAGGGCGAGGTCCGGCAGCCGGGCACCCCGCAGGTGGTCGCAGGCGCCGTCGTCGACGGGAACCGGCAGGTCAGCGGGCAAGGACAGGTAGTCGGCCACTTTCACATTCTTTCACTTCAGTCACACAATACGCCACGCATTGTTTCTTACTCGCAGGTAATCTAGACCTTGTGTCTTTTCTGGAGGCCGCGCAGAATCGTTCACCTATGTTGCTGTGGCGATGTCCCACCCCTGGAGGATAACCATGAAGGAGACTCAACCCGGCTACGGCCGGACCCGATGGCGGCGGTTCGCCGTGGTCATCGTCCCGTCGTTCGCCGCCGTCGCCGGCATGTTGTTCGCCATGTCCACCGGCGCGCTGGCGGCCAGCTTCAGCGTCTCCCAGCAGGACTTCAAGGTGTCCGCCGACACCCTGGACGGGCAGGGCTTCGCCCAGTACGGCTGGATCGACGGCACCTCGCGTGGCAACGCCAAGCCGGTCGCCATCTCGGCGATCAAGACGGCGCAGATCAAGAATCTGTGCCAGTCCGTGGTCACAACGCTACCCCTCGTGGGTGATGTGACGCTGAAGCTGAGCGCGGGCGGCGGCTCGCAGCCGGTCACGGCCGACAACCTGTTCATCGACATGAACCAGCTCGACGGCGACGCGACCTTCACCAACATCGAGATCGGCCGCGACGCCTCCACCCTGAACAAGGGCCCGGCCAGCGCCAAGGGCTTCCAGGACGCCTTCGGCCAGCAGTCCGACACGGTGCACATCGACAACGTGCGCCAGGTCGCCGTGGCCACCTCGGCCGGCACGTTCAAGCTGCCCGGCCTGCACCTGGGATTGTCGATCGGAAAGAACGAGTGCTTCTGACCTGATCAAGCGAGTCGATCTTCACCGGCACGGTTGGGGGGAAGTCCGCATTGCGGGCTTTCCCCTTTCCACGTTCCAGGTTACCCTTCAGTAGATTCAGAAAAGACCCCCTTTCTGGATCGGAAGGAGTGTTTCCATGGCCAACCTCCGCAGGTTGACGGCCGGTGCGGCGTTCGCCGCAGCAGCCTGCCTCGTGGCCGGGTCTCCCACCGCGGCGGTCGCCGCCGACTCGACCACCGTCACCCCCGCCGGTGACTACTTCCGCTCCGACCTCGTTCCGGGAACGTCGGCGACGTTCACGGTCGGGTCGATCACCGTGTCCTGCAACGTGTCCAGCACCCAGCCCACGTCGCCGCTGGGTACCGACACCAAGAACCAGGTACCGCCGGAGCCCGGCAACCACAGCGACGCCGGACCGGTCGGCGGCCCGATCAACCCGCCGACCTTCGACAACGACCCGTCGCCGTGCACGACGAACCTCGGCTCCTTCGAGACGGCGACGACCACGACCAACAACACCAGCGGTGACTGGAGCATCTCCCAGCAGAACGGCTCTCCCGCCACCACCACGATGACGATCCCGCAGGGTGGTGCGGTCACCCAGACCTCCGGCCTCGCCAACTGCACGATCACGGTCGCGCCGGACGGCCCCGTCGACATCGTCGGCACCTGGGAGAACGGGTCGAACGGCTCGCTGCCGACCCTCACCTTCACCGACGTCCCGCTGCCGATCGCGGTCACCGGCGGCTTCGGCTGCCCGACCTCGTCGACCAGCGCCGACTTCAGCGCCACCTACCAGACCAGCGACGTCAGCAACCCGGACGCGACGATCACCGTCGGTCCGTAACGCGGGTCCGCACCTTTCCCCGCCACTCCCGAGACGCGGAGTGGCGGGGAAAGTGCTCACGGGAGGCCGGCGGTGTCCTTCGCGACGACGCGGCCCATGACCGGGGCGAGCAGGAAGTACGTCAGCTCCGGCAGCCGCTCCGGAAGCTGCGCGGTCCGGCCGGAGGCGACGTGGTCGTAGATCACCTGGTACACCCCGCCGACCAGGGCCTCGACCACCGCCGGGGAGAGCGGCGGGCTGCCGGGCGCGTCCGCGAAGAACGGGTGGTAGCTGGCCAGCAGCGTGCGGCGGCGCTCCACTGCCCGCGGCCCGGCGGCCAGCGACTCCACCACCGCCAGGGTGGCGAACGCCGGCTCGGCGGCGAGGATGTGCAACAGCGTGTTGAGCCCGCGGCGGATCCGGTCCGGCCACTCCCCCGGCTCCAGGTACGCCGCCGCGACCGTCCGCTGCACCAGCTCGACACCGTGGTCGAACGTCGCCAGGAAGCACGACTCCTTGCTGTCGAAGTGCTGGTAGAACGTCTTGGTGGAGACGCCGGCGCGCACGCACACGTCATTCAGCGACGTGCTGGTGTAGCCCTTGGTGGCCACCATCTGCGCCATCGCGTCCATCAACCGGTCGCGCTGGGTGTGCGCCACGAACTCGCGTGGCAACGTGTGCCTGCCACGGGGGAGCAGGCGGTCGGGGGCGGTGGCCGACCTCGAACCGGGAATCGCCCCTTCGACGGCGCCAGTCACCCTCTCATGATGCCCTACTCGGAGGCCTTCTCAGGCAGGCAATCACGAGTCCGGCGGTGAGCAGCGCCAGGGCGGGCGGCAGCAGCTCCGACCGGACGACCGTGACCAGCCATTCCAGCCCGGGTAGCCGGACCTGGCGGGCGGGCAGGTAGCCCAGCGCGAGCACGGCGGTACGGGCCAGCAGCAGCCCGTCGAAGCGGGACGCGGGCACCAGCGCGAGCAGCATCCAGGCCAGCCCGTCGTACCAGGGCAGCGCGTACGTCGCCGCGAACAGCCAGGCCAGGGTGAGGGCGAGCGCCACCCGCCGCTCGCGGGAAGCCGGCGGCAGGGCGCGCAGCAGCAGCACCGCGAGCACCGCCCCGACCAGCAGCGACGCAGCGCCGATCACCCGGCCCGCATGGGCCGCGCCCACCACCGACTCGACCGCCGGCCGGACCCGCCGCCACGGCGTCGCGATCGAGACGAAGCCGCTGGCCTTGCGGGTCTGGGCCAGTACGTGCGGTCCGGCCAGCAGGTATCCGGCGCCGGTGACCAGCGCCATGCCGGCCAGTGCGGTGGCCGCCGCCCGGCGCGCACGGGCCGTGGCGTACCCGGCCAGCAGCCCGGCACCGACCACCGCCGCCGGCAGCTTCACCGACAGCGCCGCCCCGGCCAGCGCGCCCGCCGCCAGCGGGGAGCGGTGGCGGACCGCGAGCGCGCCGGCGGCGAGGGCGATGCCGAGGGTGTCCACGTGCGCGCCGGCGACGAGTTCGTACAGCACCAGCGGGTTCGCCGCCCACAGCAGGGCGGCGCGGGCCTGGGCGGCCGGGTCGCCGCGGGCCATCGCGTGCAGCAGCAGCGCCACGGCGGCGAACGCCAGCAGGTTGAGCACGGACAGCCACCACACCGTGCGCCGTGCGGACGCGCCGCCCAGCCAGGACGCCACCGCCTGTGCCCCGGTGGCGACCGGCCCGTACACCGACGGCGAGTGCCGCCACTCGCGGACCTGCCGGCCCACCGGGTCGCCCTCGGCGGCGAGGGTGGCCGCGCCGGTGGCGTACGGGTCGTGGCCGGTGGTCACCATCCGGCCGTACGCGGCGTAGTTGAGGTGGTCGGCGGAGCCGAACGGCGGCAGCGCGGCGAGCACCGCCGCCGCGGCCAGCCCGCCGGCCAGCAGCCAGCGGGCCGGCGGCAGGGCGCCGCGCCTGGCCGCCAGCAGGGCGAGGGCGAGGGCCACCGCCCCGCTGACCACGGCGACCGCGGCCAGGGCCACCACCAGGCCGGGCGCGGGGTGTGCGACCAGCGAGTACGGCGGCCGGCCGCCGGGACCGCCGAGCCCGGGTTCCATGGCGGACGGGCCGAGCGCGGCCACCGCGGCGGTCAGCGCCGCCGACACCGCGAGGCCGGCCACACCGGCGACCGCCACCCGCCGCGCCGCTCCCCGTGTCATGAGGGTTTCTTACCCGTTGGCCGCGAGCCGGCCGACCGTGGGGCACGATGTGAGAGTGAGCCGCCAGCAACCTCGCGTGACCAGTGCCGCCGTCGCGCGGGAGGCCGGAGTCTCCCGAGCTACCGTGAGTTACGTCCTGAACGGGGTCACCACCCAACGGATCTCCGAGTCGACCCGGCAGCGGGTACTGGAGGTGGCGGCCAGGCTGGGGTACCGGCCGCACGCCGGGGCGCGGGCGCTGCGGCGCGGCCGTACCGACGTGGTGCTGTTCGTGCTACCGAGCGTGCCGGTGGGGCATTCTCTCGCCACCATGCTGGAACGCTGCGCGACCGCGCTGGCCGGGCGGGGCCTGACGTTCGTCGCCGACTTCAGCCGGGGCCGGGCGGGCGCGGAGGCGGCCACCGCGTGGCTGCGGCTCGCCCCGGACGCGGTCGTCACCCTCGACGACGACCTGGAGGAGTGCGCGATCGAGCAGCTCCGCCAGTCCGGGGTGGCGGTGCTGCGGCCGTTCGCCGGGTACCGGTCCTTCCACGCCATGGTCGGCCAGGCGCAGGCCAGGTACCTGCTGGACAGGGGGCACCGGCGGATCGGGTACGCCAGCACCGACCGGCCGGAGCTGGACTGGGTGGCGGCCGAGCGGCTGCGCGGCGTCCGGGAGGCGTGCGCGGCGGCCGGCGTGCGGCCGCCGACCGTGCGGACGGTGCCGGTCAGCCACGACCAGGCGGTGGACGCGTTGGCCGGCTGGCTCTCCGGCGCGCCGCCGACCACGGCGGTGTGCGCGTTCAGTGATGACGTGGCTGTCGCGCTGCTGGCAGCGCTGCACGCCACCGGGGTACAGGTGCCGGACGAGGTGGCCGTGATCGGCGTGGACGACATCCCGGTCGCCGCGGCCGTCTCGCCGTGCCTGACCACGGTGACCTGGCCGCGGGAGGCGTTCGGCGAGAGCCTCGCGGAGACCGTCCGGGCGCTGCTGGACGGCGCGCCGCCGCCCGCCGTGCCGGCACTGGACCCGTACGTGGTGGCCCGCTCCTCGGCCTGACGCGCTGTGACCCAGGTCATAGTCACAACAAACGGCCGGCCGCACCATGTCATCCCGGTGTGACGCCAGACACCGACCGCGACGAGCCGTCGTTCGACGAGTTCGTGGCCGCCCAGCTGCCCGGCCTGCTGCGGTACGCCGCGGCCCTCACCGGTGACCGCGCGCTGGCCCAGGACGTCGTGCAGGACGCGCTGGTACGGGCACACCACCGGTGGCGGCGGGTGCTGCGGGCCGACCGGCCGGAGGCCTACGTCAAGCGGATCGTCGTCAACGAGTACCTGTCCTGGCGGCGCCGCTGGCACCCTCGGCACGTGGTGCTGCCGGCCACGCCGCTGGACGAGACCGGCCTGGCCGACCAGCCGGTCGAACCCGACCACGCCAGCCGCTCCGCCGACCGCGCCGACCTGCGGTGGCGGCTCGCCCAGCTGTCGCCACGGCAGCGCGCGGTGCTGGTGCTCCGGTATTTCGAGGGCCTCAGCGACCCCGAGATCGCCGAGATCCTCGGCTGCACCCAGGGAACCGTGCGCGGGTACGCCTCCCGCGGCCTGCACGCGCTCCGCCTCCAACCCGACCCGTCCGATCCGGCACGGCCCGCCGCGAAACCGATCCCGAGGAGCCACCCGTGAACGACATCCTCCGGCGGGCCCTGGAAGAGGACGCCGCCGACACCCCCGATCCGGTCGCGACGCTGGCCGGCATCCACCGCGGCATCCGCCGCGCCGCGGTACGCCGCCGGCTCACTGTCGCCGGCGCCGGCGTGCTCGTCGTCGCGGCCGCGGCCGGCGTCCCCGCCCTCGCCCCCCGCCATTCCGGCACCAGCACGCTCGGCCCGGCCGCCACCCCCGGCGGCGGTTACGACCCGATGCGGGTGCCGCTCCGGATCGGGTACATCCCGCCCGGCTGGTCGCCGCTGGTGTCCGTGGACAAGTCGATCGCCACGGCCGTCTCGGTCACGCTGAGCTCCCCCGCCAAGTTCCAGGCCGTCGTCGTCTCGCTGAGCCAGGTCGACCCGGCCCACCCGACGGCGCCGCCGCTTCCGGCGGGCACCAAGCCGCCGGACAACCAGATCACCAGGGACCTCGACCCGTACCACCGGCTGACCGTGTACGGCAGCGACCCCAGCGTGGACCACGCGACCCTGGTGCGGATCGCCGACGGGGTGAATCCGCACGCCAGCACGCGAGTCACCTTCCCGTTCCGGTTGAGGTACGTGCCCACCAAGGCCGGCAAGCCGGGTTCGGTCATGGTGGAGCTCGCCCGCGACCCGGCCGCCACCGGCGGCGTGGCCTGGCAGGTGCACCTCACCCTCGACCCCGAGCCCCTGCGGCGGCCGGGCGACGACGGGACGCTGGAGATCGAGGCCAGCAGCGATACCAGCGGCAAGCCGAACGGCAAGGTCGAGCAGACCACCTTCGGCGGGCACCGTGCGGGCGTGTTCACCGGGGGCAACTGGCTGGAGGTCATCCTGTACGACGCCATCCCGAACCATCAGGTGCTGCTCAAGGTTCCCCGGAAGGGCCCGATCAGCCGGGCCGAGCTGGAGAGGGTCGCCGCCGGCATCCGTCCGGTCGCGGACCCCGACAACCTCAGCACCTGGACCGATCCCCTTCGCTAGGGGTAGGCGTGGGTCTGGTGGGCCTTGACGGCGGCCCAGACCACCTCGCCGGGGGCGAGGCGCAGCTCGGCGGCGGCGGTCGGCGTGATGTCGGCCGCCGCCTCGAGCGGTCCGGTGAGCTGTACCCGCAGGTGGTCGCCGTGCCGGTCGAGGCCGGCGACCGTGGCGGGCCAGGTGTTACGGGGGCTGCCGTCCGGGCGGCTCCGGTACAGCGCCACCGCCGACGGCGGGAAGGCCACGAACGCCTCGCCCGCCACCGGCTCGTCCACGGTGAGCGCGAATCCGCCCGCCAGCAGCACGGTGTCGCCCTCGCCGCGACCCCGGTACAGGTTGAGCCCGGCCAGCCTGGCCGCGTACTCGCTGCGCGGGTGCCGGGTGATGCCGGCCGGGTCGCCGGCCTGGGTGACCGTGCCGCCCTCCAGCACCACGATCCGGTCGGCCAGCATCATCGCGTCCAGCGGGTCGTGCGTGACCAGCACGGTCACCCCGTCGTGGCCGGCGAGGTGGCGGCGCAGCTCGGCCCGCACCTGCGTCCGGGTGTGCGCGTCCAGCGCCGCGAGCGGCTCGTCCAGCAGCAGCAGCCGGGGGCGTACGGCCAGCGCGCGGGCCAGCGCGACCCGCTGCGCCTGGCCGCCGGAGAGCGCTCTCGGCTTGACCCCGGCGTACCCGGCCAGCCCCACCCGCTCCAGCCATCCGGCCGCGACCTCCCGGGCCGCCCGCCGGCCGGCGCCGTGGCAGCGCGGTCCGAACGCGACGTTGTCCAGTGTGGACAGGTGCGGGAACAGCAGGTAGTCCTGGAAGACCACGCCGACCGGCCGGCGTTCCGGCGGTACCCACACCCGCGCCGCCGGGTCGTCCAGCACCTCGCCGGCCAAGCCGATCCGGCCCTCGGAGAGCGCTACCAGGCCGGCCAGCGCCCGCAGCGCGGTGGTCTTGCCGGCGCCGTTCGGGCCCAGCAGGGCGACCACCTCGCCGGCCCCGGCCGCCAGCTCGGCGTCCAGCCGGAAATCGCTCTCCCGGGCCACCACCAGCCTCGCGTCCAGCAGGCTCATGGCGCGCTGATCCACCGGTCGCGCAGGCTGACCAGCACCGTCACGGAGACCGCGAGCAGCAGCAGGCTGAGCACCACCGCGTCGGCCGGGTCCGTCTCCAGCGCCAGGTAGACCGCGAGCGGCATGGTCCGGGTACGGCCGGGAAAGTTGCCGGCGAACGTGATCGTGGCCCCGAACTCGCCCAGCGCCCGCGCCCAGCACAGCACCGCGCCGGCCGCCACCCCCGGCGCGACCAGCGGCAGCGTCACCCGGCGGAAGGCGGTCCAGCGGGACGCGCCGAGGGTGGCGGCGGCCTCCTCGTACCGCTGGTCCGCGCCGCGCAGCGCGCCCTCCACGCTGATCACCAGGAACGGCATCGCCACGAACGCCTCGGCGACCACCACCCCCGGCGTACTGAACGGCAGGGTCACCCCGAACGCACTGTCCAACCAGGACCCGACCAGCCCGCGCCGGCCCAGCACCAGCAGCAACGCCACCCCGCCCACCACCGGCGGCAGCACCAGCGGCAGCGTCACCAGCGCGCGGACCAGCCGCAGGCCGGGGAACCGGGCGCGGGCCAGCAGCCACGCCAGCGGCACCCCGAACACGATCGACACGGCGGTGGCGGCGGTCGCGGTGACCAGCGACAGCCGCAGCGCGTCCAGCACGCCGGGTGCGGTCAGCCGGCGCGGCAACGACGACCACGGCGCCCGGACCAGCAGCCCGACCAGCGGCAGCACCAGGAACCCCAGCGCGGCGGCGGCCGGCACCAGCAGCGCGAGCGGCGGCCGCGGCGCGGTACCGCGACGGTGCGTGGTCACGGCGGTTGGAAGCCCGCCTCGCTCAGGGCGTCACGCCCCCGCGCCGACCGGACGTAGGCGACGAACGCCCTCGCACCGGCCGGGTTCGGCGCGTCGCCGAGGACGGCGATCGGGTAGTCGTTGATCGCCGACCGCGACTCCGGGAACTCGACCGCGGTGACCTTGTTCCCGGCCGCCTTCGCGTCGGTCCGGTACACCAGCGCCGCGTCCACCTCGCCCAGCGTCAGCTTGGTGAGGGTGGCCTTGACGTCCTGTTCCAGCGTGGCCGGGTGGACGGTGACGTGGGCGGCGGCCAGCGCGGTCCGCGCGGCCGCGCCGCACGGCACCTGCTCGGCGCACAGCGCCAGTTTCACGCCCGGCCTGGCCAGGTCGGCCAGCCGGTGGATGCCCTGCGGGTTGCCCGGCGGCACGGCGATGACGAGCTGGTTGCGCGCGAACACCACCGGGTCGCGGGCGCCGGTGGCCCGCTTCATCGTCGCCGGGCTCGCCGCCGCGAACACGTCGGCGGGCGCGCCGGCCGCGACCTGCTGGGCGAGCGTGGAGCTGGCGCCGAACGAGAACCTGACCCTTACGCCGTGGTGGGCGGCCTCGAAGTCCTTGCCCAGCCGGGTGAGCGTCCCGGTGAGCGAGGCGGCGGCGAGGACGGTGACCGTGCCCTTCACCGTCGTCGACGAGGAGGCCTTCGCGGTGTGGTGCGTTCCGCAGCCGGCCAGTACGACCGCCAGTACGGCCGCCGCGACCACCGGCCGCCGGCTCACCGGGGGATCTCCACGACGACGTTGGTGGACTTGACCACGGCGTACGCCACCGAGCCCACCTCCAGGCCCAGGTCGTCCAGGGCCTCCCGGCTCATCAGCGACACCATCCGGAACGGCCCGGCCTGCACGTCGACCTTGGCCATCACGGTGTCCTTGGCGATCGCGGTGACGATGCCCCGGAACCGGTTGCGGGCCGACGACCAGCCGGCCGGCTGGTCGTCCGCTCCGCCGCCCTGGGCCAGCGATCGCGCGAACGCCGCCAGGTCCGCGCCGTCGACCACCCGGTGGCCGTGCGCGTCCCGACTGGCGGCCAGCCGGCCGCCGTCCACCCAGCGGCGCACGGTGTCGGCGCTCACTCCGAGCAGGTCGGCGGCGTCCCCGATCCGGTACGAGCCCATGAGCCGACCATACCCGCGCAGGTGCGAGGGAGAACAGGGCTTCTCCCTCGCATTCGCGATCGGTAAGGGTGGATCAGGGGTGCAGGTACTTCAGGATGCGGAACTCCTCGGCGACGATGCCGCCGACCGTGGCGCACCAGGTGTTGGTGTCGACCTTGCCGGTGGGCAGCAGGCCGTGCAGCACCTGCATCTTCTGCACCGCCTTGTGGGTGTCCTGGTCGAAGGTGCCGCTGACCGCGACCTCGTACCCCTTGTGGGCGAGGATGCTCTGCAGGCCGCTCACGGCCGGCCCGTCGTCGCCCTTGCGGAGCGGCACGCCGAGGGTCTCCCAGGTCGGGTCGGTGGCGGTGCCGTCGCTGGCCACGATGAAGCCGTGCTTCGCCTGCCAGTCCTGGACGGCGGCGACCGTCGCGGCGGTGAACGCGATGCCGTCGGTGGGCAGCGCGTACCCCTGGTTGACCAGCAGGTACTGGAGGACCGCGACGACCGGTCCCGCGTTGCTGGAGAACACGTCCGGCCAGGTGCGGGCCGGGATCTGCCCGTAGTCCTGGCGGAGCAGCGCGGCGACCTCCAGCCGCAGCCGCGGGAACTCCCGGTAGAAGGCGATGCCGGGGCAGTCGGTGTTGTTGTAGTCCCAGTGCCCGAACATGTTGTGCGCGTGGATCCCGTACTGCTTGCAGATCGCCACGCACAGCCGGACCAGTGACGCCCACAGCATCGGCGTCGGGGTCTCGGTGATGTAGGTGCCCTCGTTCTCGATGCCGATGGACTGGGTGTTCTCGCCGACGCAGTGCGCGCTCTGCACCTGCTCGGTGCCCAGCGTCAGGCCCTCCAGGCTGCGGTGCCGGCCTTCGGTGACGTACCCGCCGCGGCTGACCGTGAAGTGCTGGCCGGTGTCGGACCAACCGTTGTGGTCCATGTGCAGGTTCTGGATGTCCTTGGCGAGCCAGATGGCCTGGTTCCGGGAGTAGTCGGTCGTGTTGGGGTAGTCGGTGTGGTGCACCACGATCTTGCGGGTGGTGCCGACGCGCATGACGAGCGGGCTGGACGGGGGGCGGGCGCCCCAGGTGTCGCAGTCGATGATGAACGACAGGTCGGTGGCGGGGCTGGCCGCCGCGGGGCTGGTGGGGTCGGCGTGCGCCGTCCCGGTGGTGGCGACCGCTTCCAGGCCGCCGATGCCGGCGAAGGCGGCGAGGCCGACACTGGCCTTGAGAGCGGAGCGGCGACTCATCTCAGCAGGTTGACGCGCCATGGAGTGCCCTTTCGGAAATGGCGGAGATATTCACCTCACGGTGACGCCGCGAAGAATATTGCCGAAAGAGCTGTCCTGAACAGACCCCCGCAGCGCGCCCCATTCCGCCTGGCAGCGGGCTCACCAGTCTCGTGACCCAGCGTGCGGCACACCTCCAGCGCGTCCCGCAGACACGCCGAGGCTTCGGCGTACCGGCCGGTCACCCGGTGCAACCTGCCGAGCTGGCGCAGCGCCTCCCCCCCGCCGGGCCGGTCCGCCGGTCCAGGTGGTGGCCTGCTGTGCGCGCGACGCCGAGATCGCGGTGCGCGTACGCCTCCGCCGCCTGGTCGACCGCGGCCACCAGGTTGGCGCGCTCCCGCTCCATCCAGTCCAGCGCGTCCTCCTGCGTGGCGAAGTAGGCGCCGGGGTGCGCGGGTCGCCGGGGAAGGTCAGCTCGAACGACCGCCACGCCATGGCCAGGTAGTCGCGTGCGGCCTGGCGAGCTCGTCCCGGACGGGACCTGCTGGTCGCGGGCGTACAGCCGGAGCAGGCCGTGGAGCCCGTACCGGCCGGGCGTCACGCTCTCCACCAGTTGGCGGTCCGCCGCCGTCCGCGCGGGCCCGGCGAGGCGGCCCAGCAGCGTCACCGCCTCGCCGGGGGTCAGCACGGCGACGTGCAGCGGCACGGCACCGACGAGTCTGGACAGCACTTGCCTGCTCCCGCCGGTGCTTCCAGCGACCTCAGCACGCGGAACTGCACGCCGCTGACACGGCGGGAACGTCCGATCGGTTCACCGGCGGTCGCGAGGCGACTACGGTCAGGGTGGGAACAATCCGAGTCCCGAGGAGGTCGGCAGCCATGCCCAAGGTCCTCATCCTGACCGGTGACGCGGCCGAGTCGCTGGAGGTCATGTACCCGTACCAGCGCCTGCGCGAGGAGGGCTACGACGTCGACATCGCGGCGCCGTCCCGCAAGAAGCTCCAGTTCGTGGTCCACGACTTCGTGGACGGGTTCGACACCTACACCGAGAAGCCCGGCTACACGTGGCCGGCCGACCTGGCGTTCGCCGAGGTGGACCCCGACCAGTACGTGGCCGTCGTGGTGCCCGGCGGCCGGGCGCCCGAGTACATCCGCAACGACCCCGACTGCCAGCGGATCATCCAACACTTCTTCGGCGCGGACAAGCCGGTCGCGCACCTGTGCCACGGCGCGCAGGCGCTGGCCACGGCCGGCGTGCTGTCCGGCCGGCGGACCGCGGCGTACCCGGCGCTCGAACCGGACGTGAAGGCCGCCGGCGCGGA
>JBJMIH010000092.1:0-2818 GCA_045806985.1 Mycobacteriales bacterium
AAGCGGTGCGCGTTCCTGCACGACATCGGCAAGGCGCTCACCCACGAGGTCGAGGGCAGCCACGCCCTCATCGGCGCCGACCTGGCTCGCAAGTACGGCGAGCCGGATGAGGTCGTGCACGCCATCGAGGCGCACCACGACGAGGTGCCGCCGCAGACCGTGGAGGCGGTGCTCACCCAGGCCGCCGACGCCTGCTCCGGCGGCCGGCCGGGCGCCCGCCGGGAGAGCCTGGAGTCCTACGTGCGCCGGCTGGAGCGGATCGAGCAGATCGCCGCCGCCCACGAGGGCGTCGAGAAGGTGTTCGCCATGCAGGCCGGCCGGGAGATCCGGGTGATGGTGTCACCGGACGCCCTGGACGACCTCGGCGCGCAGATGGTGGCCCGCGAGGTGGCCAAGCAGATCGAGGACGAGCTGACCTACCCCGGCCAGATCCGGGTCACGGTCGTCCGGGAGTGGCGCTCCTCGGAGATCGCCCACTAGCCCACCAGGCCCCACCCGCTAGCCCGTGTCTCGAAGTGGCTGCCAGGTCCGAAATCCGCCAGCCCGCCGCCCGTCTCGCCACGATCAAGGAGTTGTGGCCGCGTTGTCACATGAAAATGCGGGCACAACTCCTTGATCGTGGCCGCAGGGGTCCGAAATCCGCCAAGGGCATACAGGCGGAAGCCGACTTTGAGACGCGGCCTAGGGCCGCGGGAAGTAGCGGATGTACCGGCGTTGCCACGGCGTCTCGACGGCGCGGTGGGCGTAGTGGCTGCGGACGTAGCCGACCGCCTCGTGGCGGGGTACGCCGTCCAGTATCGCCAGGCAGGCCAGCGCCGTGCCGGTGCGGCCGTGGCCGCCGTGGCAGGCGACCTCGACGCGCTCGGTCTCCGCCCGCACCCACGCCTCCCGCAGCGCCTCGGCGGTGGCGGCGCGGTCGACCGGCAGCCAGAAGTCCGGCCACCGCAGCCACCGGCTCTCCCACTCGACCGGCGGAGGTACGTGGCCGAGCAGGTACAGGGCGAAGGTGGGCACCTGGCCCGCCGGCAGCGGCCGGCGCAGGCCCCGACCGCGGACGAGCCGGCCGGAGGGTAGCCGCAGTACCCCCGGCGCCGTGGGCTCCCACGTCGCGATCATGGTGCGAGCGTAACTCCGGACGGTGCGGCATGTTCGACGATCGGGTCAGTTCGCGGGTGGATCGGGTGCCGCTCCCACGTACGCTGAGGCATGTCCCGTGATCAGGTCATGTCCCGCGTGGACGCGCTGGTCGACGCCCTCATCGACGGCGTGACGGCCCGGCCGGCGCAGGTGCGGGGTCTCACCGCCGAGCAGGTCCGCGAGGTGGAGCGGTCCCAGCCCGGCCCGCTCGGCGCGGGTTACCGTCGCTTCCTGGAGCGGGCCGGCGCGGGAGCCGGGCACTTCCTCCAGGGCAGCGACGTGTTCTACCCGCGCCTGCTGGAGCTGGGGGAGGGGATCCGGGAGCTGCTGGCGGAGAACAAGCTCCGGTTCACCCTGACCGACCTGGACCGGGTGATCCTCATGCACCAGGGGTACGAGTTCGACCTGCTGCGCGGCGACGGCCCCGACCCCGAGGTGTGGTCCTACACCGAGGGCGGCCCGGAGCCGGCGCCGAGCTACCCGTCCTTCACCGCCTGGCTGGAGGCGCAGGTCGCCGCGGAGACGGAGGCGTGGGCCCGGCTGGTGCCATGGTACGAGGAGGAGCGGCGCAAGCCGGAGGGCGAGCGCCGGGTGTGGTTCTGGCGGCGGCAGCCGGACGGGACGTACCGCGACGAGTTCTAGGTGGCGGTGACGGCGAGCAGTTCGCCCTTGCCGATGTCGACGACGGTGCTGGCGACGGTCGGGTCGGTCTCCAGCAGCGCCCGCACGTCGGCGACCTCGTCCGGGTGGGACAGCACGTTGTCCATGGCCAGCAGCCCGCCGGGGCGCAGTACCCGCAGCGGGTGCGGCCACCAGCCGAGGTACTCGGTCCGCTCGGCGTCCAGGAACAGCACGTCCACGGCGCCGTCCGGCAGGCCGGCCAGGTACTCCCCGGCGTCCCCGGTCACCAGCTCGACCACCCCGGCCAGCCCCGCCTCGGCCAGGTGCGCGGCGGCCCGGGCCTGGATGGCGGCGTCGATGTCGACGCTGACCAGCCGCCCGCCGGCGGCGGCGACCGCGTCGGCCAGCCAGAGCGTGGAGTACCCGTTGGAGGTGCCGATCTCGACGACCAGCCGCGGCCGCAGCGCCCGCAGGGTGATCCAGAGCAGCGCCGCCGCGTCCGGCTCGAGGTTGCGGAGCCGGCGCAGCCGGTCCGGCTCGGCGGCGTCGTGCGCGAGCCCCTCCTGGTACAGCCGGTCGAGCAGGTCCCGCAGCTCGGGGGTCACAGGAAGCCCCTGTCGACGGCGGCGGAGATGAGCTTGCGGGCCTTCTCCCGGAACGGGTTGTCGGGAGACCGGCACAGGAAGTCCACGATCGAGAACACGTCCAGCGTCCGTGCGATGCGCTGCCAGTCGTCCGGCAGTGACCCGCCGTGCGCGGTGAAGCCGGTGAGGAAGGCGTCGGCGTACCCGGTCGGGTACTCGTCGGCGAACCGCAGCATGTTGCCCACGTCCGCGAGCGAGGACCCGGAGAACGCGAACTCCCAGTCCAGCACCCCGGCCACCTGCCAGCCGCCGGGCCCGTTGCGCACCATCAGGTTCTTGCCGTTGAAGTCGGCGTGCACCAGCGAGCGGGCGCCCTCGACGCTGTGCAGGCACGGCGCGGCGTCGGAGATCAGCCGCCACCAGGCGTCCCGGGTCGACGGGTCCAGCGCGTCCTGCGCCGGCCCCTCGAACAGCCG
>JBJMIH010000093.1:0-56727 GCA_045806985.1 Mycobacteriales bacterium
CCGTTCGCGCCGCGCATGTCCCACCCGAACTTGGTGGCGATGACGGCGTCGTCGCGCCGGCCCTTGAGCGCCGCGCCGAGCAGCTCCTCGGACTCGCCGGGCCGCCCCCCGTAGCTGTCGGAGGTGTCGAACAGCGTGATCCCGGCCTCCAGCGCCGCGTCCACCACCGCGGCGACATCGTTGCCGTCCATCGGCCGGCCGAAGTTGTTGCACCCGATGCCGACCAGGGAGACGGTCAGGCCACTGTCGCCGAGCTGGCGGTACCGCATCTCAGTCACGTGCCTCACCCTATCCGCGCGTCACCACGGATCGCCGGGCAGCGCCAGCACCGACTCCCGGCCCTGCTCGAACGTGTCGAGCCGAACCAGCCACGAGCCGATCCCGGCCGCGCCGCGCGCCCAGCCGGTCTCCGGCGGCAGCCAGTGCGCGCCGCCCGCGTCGACCACGGCCCGGTCCAGCAGGTCGGCGGTGAGGGTACGGGCGAAGGCGAGCAGCTCGGCCGGATCGCCCACCGGATACCCGGCCACGGCCTGGTGGTGCAGGGTCAGCATCCGGTCCGCGACTCCGGCGCACCCCCCGTCCCGGCCGGGGGCGGCCGGGATGCCACCCTCCAGCAACGCTCGCGCCTCCGCGCCGACCGCCTCCCAGCGCGGTACGGGGAGGGTGCGCCCGGCGCCGGTGGCGACCCGGCCGGCGAGCGCCCGTGCCGCCGCTGCGTACCGCGCCTCGCCGGTCGTCGCGGCCAGCTCGCGCAGGGCGAACAGCACCCCGTCGGGGTCGCCGTCCACCTCCGGCCGGTGGTCGCGTACGGCGGCGGCCAGCACGTCGCCGGCCGCGCACGCCTGCGCGAGGTCGCGCGGTTCGTCGTAGGCCCGCGCCGCGTGCAGGAAGAACACCAGCACCCCGGCGGTGCCCCGGTCGAGGGAGAGGTCGTCGGCCCGTTCCGCCGCGCGCAGGCCGATCAGCCAGTCGGCGGCGCGCTCCGCGAAGGCCAGGGCGGGACGGTCGTTCACGCTTACTCCAGGTTACCGGTCGGCGGGAGGGGCCGGCATCGGTCCCCGGGCGGATTTTCTGCCCGCCCGCACCCCGTACCCTCGCCGGGTGACCGACGTGCGGGGGAGCGAGATCGCCGCTGAGCAGCGGCACCTCGACCGGGTGTACGCGCGGCTCGCGGTGATCCGGGACGAGGCCGCGAAGCTGCGTGAGGAAGGCTTCGCGCTGGCCTCGACGGGGACGAACGCCGCGCTGATCGACCGGGACGCGCTGGTCCACCACGCGGCCCGGCGCATGCGCGACCTGGACGCCGAGTGGGGCGGGCTGGTGTTCGGCCGCCTCGACCTCGCCCCGGCGAACGGCGCCACCGCCGGTGAGGTGCGCCACATCGGCCGGCTCGGCCTGCGCGACGCCACCTACGAGCCGCTGGTCATCGACTGGCGCGCCCCGGCCGCCGCGCCGTTCTACCAGGCCACCCCGGAGGCGCCGGCCGGTGTCGTGCGCCGCCGGGTGATCCACAGCCTCGGCGAGAAGGTCGTCGACGTCCAGGACGAGCTGCTCGACGTCGAGGCCGCGCCGGCCGGCATGGCGGTGATCGGCGACGGCGCGCTGCTCGCCTCGCTGACCAGGGCGCGCGGCACCACCATGCGCGACATCGTGGCCACCATCCAGCGCGAGCAGGACGCGGCTGTCCGCGCGCCCTCCTCCGGCGTCACCGAGATCAGCGGCGGGCCCGGTACCGGCAAGACGGCCGTGGCCCTGCACAGGGCCGCCTACCTGCTGTACTCCGACCGCCGCCGGTTCGAGGGCGGCGGCGTGCTGGTGGTGGGGCCGTCGCCGGTGTTCATGGCCTACATCGACCGGGTGCTGCCGTCGCTCGGCGAGCAGTCCGCCGACCTGCGGGCGCTCGGCTCGCTGGTGGACGGGGTGCGGGCCGACCGGCACGACCCGCCGGCGGTGGCCGCGGTCAAGGGCTCGATGCGGATGACCCGGTTCCTGCGCCGGCTGGTCCGGGACGCGCCGGCCGGCGCGCCCACCGAGCTGCGGGTGCTGTACGCCGGCGAGGTGGTGCGGCTGGACGCGACCGAGCTGGCCCGGCTGCGCCGGCAGGTGCACCGGTCCGGCAAGAAACCCAACCAGGCCCGGATCGAGGCGGACTGGGCGTTGCTGGAGTCGCTGTGGCGGCACCGGCCGGACGACGTGGACTGGCGGGCGTCCAGGTTCATCGAGGACGTCGGCGATCGGCGCGAGTTCGCCGACTTCTTCCGGGCCTGGTGGCCGGTGATCGACCCGGCGGCGGCGTGGAGCTGGCTGGCCGACCCGGAGCGGGTGCGCCGGTACGCGCGCGGCGTCTTCAGCGCCGAGGAGACCGAGCTGTTGGTCGGCTCGTGGGCGGCCGGCGGCGGCCCGACCGTCGAGGACGTGCCGCTGATCGACGAGCTGCGGGTGATGCTGGGGCCGCCGCCGCGGAACGGGCGGGCGGTCACCGACCCGTACCAGGTGGCGCCCGGCGTCCGCGAGCTGACCACGGTGGCGGAGCGGCAGTTCGCGGCCCGCAGGCGGGTCGGCAGGGGCGAGCACTACACCGGCTACCGGCACGTGGTGGTCGACGAGGCGCAGGACGTGTCGCCGATGCAGTGGCGGATGCTGGGCCGCCGGGGCCGGCACGCGAGCTGGACGGTGGTGGGCGACGCCGCGCAGAGCGCCTGGCCCGATCCGGACGAGGCGGCCGCGGCGCGGGAGGCCGCGTTCGGCCGGCGCCGCCGGCACCGCTTCCACCTGACCACCAACTACCGCAACTCGGCGGAGATCTTCGCGCTGGCCGCCGCGGTGGTACGGGCCGGGGTGCCGGACGCCGACCTGCCGGACGCGGTGCGCTCGACCGGGATCGAGCCGGAGCACCGCGGCGCGCCGGACGGGCTGGGCGCGGCGGTCCGGGCGGCGGCCGCGGAGCTGCTGGACCGGGTGGAGGGCACGGTCGGCGTGATCGGCATGGACGTCGACCCCGACTGGCTGGCCGGTCTCGAGGGCCGGGCGCAACCGGTCGGGGTCCTGGAGGCGAAGGGCATGGAGTACGACGCGGTCGTGGTGGTGGAGCCGGAGCGGATCGCCCGGGCGGCCGCGGGCGGCGTCCGTACCCTGTACGTGGCGCTCACCCGGGCCACCCAGCTGCTGATCACCGTCAGCGTCACGCCGTGGTCGCCACCGCTCCCTTGGTGGCGCGGCCGCCGTGGGTCCAGACCAGGATCCGCGGCATCCGCCTCATCAGCTTGAACGACGGGACCGGGCTGGAGCTCACCAGGTCCTTGTAGATGACCGCGCGGCGGCCGGTGAGCTTCCACCGGCGCGGGCTGTCGTCCGGGTAGGTGAACTGGATGACGGCGTCCCGGCGGCCGAGGCTGACCGGTTGGTGGATGTACCCGAACCGGAACGGCTTCGCCTCCTTGCCGCGCAGCCGGCGGGCGATCGCGTCGGCCGCGCCCGCCGCGGACGGGATCCCGCCCTGGCAGGTGCCGTGCATGACGCCGTACTTCTGCGGGATGGCGGCGCTGTCGCCGACCGCGTACACCGACGGGTGCGACACCGACCGCAGCGTCGGGTCGACCACGATCCGGCCCGCGTCGTCCACGGCGAGCCCGGCCCGCGCGGCCAGCGGCGCCGCCCGGAACCCGGTGGTCCACACGGTCAGGTCGGCCGGCACCGGCTCGCCGCCGTCGACCTCGACACCGTCGGACAGCACCTTGGTGATCTCCACGCCGGTGCGGACCTCGACACCGAGCCTGGCGAGGGCGTTCATCAGGTACCGGTGCGCCTTCGGGTTCATCCGCGGCCCGGGCACGCCCCGGCTGAGCAGCGTCACCCGCAGGTCGGGGTGGCTCTCGGCGATCTCGGTGGCGGCCTCCACGCCGGTCAGCCCGCCGCCGCAGACCGCGACGGTGGCGCCGGCCGGCAGTTCGGCCAGCCGGGTGGCGAGCGCCCGCGCCGCGTCCGGGCCGTTCAGGGTGTGGGCCACCTCGGCGGCGCCGGGCACGGTGCTGGTGTCGGTGAAGCTGCCGAGCGCGTACACCAGCGTGTCGTAGGCCAGCGCGCGCGGCCCGTCCGGGGTGTCGACGGTGACCGTCTGCCCGTCCAGGTCGATCCCGGTGGCCCGGCCCTGGACGAAGGCGACGCCGCTGCCTTCGAGCAGGTCCGGGATCTGGTGGTCGGCGAGCCGCTGGCCGGTGGCGATCTGGTGCATCCGCAGCCGTTCCACGAAGCGGGTGGACGGGTTCACCAGGGTCACCCTGCCGCCGTGGCGGCGGGTCCGGCCGGCCGCCCTGAGCGCGGCCGTCATGCCGGTGTAGCCACCGCCGAGTACGAGGATGTGGTGGTCACGAGCGGTCCGAGTCATTGTTCTCATTCCCCTGCGGTGTGGTTGTGGTGTCTTCGTCAGGGGGGACACGGCACCACCGGCGTGCGTGACATGCCGGCTTGTGACCCGGGTCACATACTCAGAGTTCGGGCGCGGGGTCGTCCCGGAGCCGGCTGTACAGGTACCCGTCGCGCCATTGGCCGGCGCGGAACTCGGCCGCCCGCAACACGCCCTCCAGCTGGAAGCCGGCCTTCTCCAGTGACCGCTGCTCGGCGAGGTTCTCCGGGTGGGTGGAGGCCTGGACGCGCTGCACCGGCGTGTGGCTGAACAGGTAGTCGCAGAGCACCGCCTGGGCGCGCCAGCCGACGCCGCGCCCGCGCCACTCGGGCAGCAGCGCGATCCCGATCTCGCAGTGCCTGCCGGCGCCGCCGTACTGCCCCCACCGGTAGCTCACCAGGCCGGCGGTGCCGCGTTCCCCGCCGACCTCGGCGTCGACCATCAGCCGGCCGTCGTCCTCGCCGAGGAAGCCGTCCAGGGCGAACCGCCGCGCCGGCGCCTGGGCGTCGCGGAAGCCGTTCCAGTCCAGCCCGATCAGGCCCGGCTCGACGGCGAACCGCCGGAACAATGCGAGGTCGTCCTCTGTCACCGGCCGCAGCCGGACCGCATGATCAGTCATTCCCGCAGGTTACGACGGTGTCAGTCGCGGGGGAGCAGCGGGCCGAGCGGGCCGAGGTCGAGGTTGAGGTCCTCGGGGGTGAGGCCGAAGTGCTCGCGAAGTTCGTCCATCCGCCGCTCCAGGGCCATCAGCGTGGTGCCGAGCCGTTCCACCTGCTCGTCGGTGAGGTCCCCGCCCTCCACCCGGCGCAGCGCCTGGCGCTCCATCAGCTGGCGCAGGAACTCGACCAGCGTAAGTACCAGCGCGACCAGGCCGCGCTCGGCGGCCTCCGGGTCGACGGGCACGCGCTCGCGTACCGGCTCGGGCTCGGTCACCGCGGCACCTCCCCTCCGGCGGGCGGCTCGTCGGCGGCGCGGATCGAGGTGAGCAGCGCGCGGAGGGAGACGCAGACCAGGTCGATGTCCTCGATCGAGAGGACCACCTCCCCGGAGACCACGACCCCGCCGGCGAGCAGTCGGTCGAGCAGGTCAACCAGGGCGATCGGCGGCTGCGCGGGTTCGCTGCCCATCACGACGCTCCCGGGACGTCGGCGAACGAGTACGGCGGCCACGGCCCGGTCAGCTCCAGTTGGACGCCGGGGTGCCGGCCGGCCAGCGACCCGACCGTGGCGGTGAACTCGTCCGCGCGGCCGTCGTCCACCAGGTACGAGCTGTTGAGGACCATCCGGTGCGGCTTCCCGGACAGCCGCGCGTCCTGCGGTGGGTGCCGCCGGCCGGCCACGGCGAGCCGGCGGAGGGCGTCGTCGACGCGCTCGGCCTGGTCGGTCGCTGCCCGCCGGGCCTCCTCCCGGGCGGCGAGGTCGGCCTGGCGGCGGCGCAGGTAGGCGGTGCCGGGCCGGGATTCCGCGGCGGGCTCGCCGGTGCCGGCCGGTGCGCCGGCCGGGGAGCCGGCGGCGTACGCCTTCACCCCCCACTCGCTCCGCCCCACCACCCTGCGCAACGCCGCGCGCAGGTCGTCGCGCCGGCCGGCCAGCAGCGCCCGTACCCGGTCCTCACCCAGGTAGACGCTGGCGAACCGGAGCGGGAGGACCGGCCCGCGCGCCGCGACCGCCGTCACCACGGCGTGGTGCGCCCGCGTCCTGGCGGCGAGCCAGTCCAGGTCCTCCAGGTGGCGGCGCAGCGCCTCGGCGCCGAAATCGGCCAGGTCGACGTCGCCGACCGCGGCGACCAGCCCGGCCTCCTCGATCACGCGTACCGGCTCGCCGGCCACCCCGGTGACCCCGGCCAGCGGTCCGGCCGCCACGGTGTCCGTCCCCGCTGCCGCGTACATCCACGTGCCGAGCCGTTCCGGCGGCACGGGCCGGTCAGTCATCCCCGTTCCGCTCCGCCCGGCCCTCGACCGCCTGCCGCCGCGGCTCGGGTTCCCCGTGCAGCCAGGGGTCGTGCGTCCACCAGTCGATGCCCACCTCGCGAGCGGTGTCCAGGGAGGCGACCACCAGCCGCAGCTTGATCGTCAGCAGCTCGATGTCGAGCAGGTTCACCTGGATGTCCCCGGCGATCACGATGCCCTTGTCGAGCACCCGCTCGAGGATGTCGCCGAGGTTCGCCGGCTGCGGCGTCGCGCCGACGGCGGCGGTGGTCTGGTCGGTGGTCGCGGGCAGGCCGGCCCGTGTCGGTCCGGTCATGACCGCCCTCCCTCACCGCCGGTCCGGCCGCGCGGGTAGCGCTCCGTCCGGCGGTAGGCCAGGAGTTCCCCCTCGCCGTCGATCTCCACCTCGTACAGCGCGAGGATGTCCGAGGAGGACGGGATGCGGCGCTCCTCCACCACCTCGGCCGAGACCACCCAGCCGTCGTCGTCGGCGGGTTCGACGGAGGTCACGCCGTGCGGGTCCTTCCCGGTCAGGTCGGCGACGTGTCGCAGCGCGACCCGCGCGGCGTCCGGCGCGGACAGCGGGGTGGCGCCGGCCGCGGGCTCGCGGTCACGTGTGCGGCGCTCGGGCATGGCGCCTCACCTCCTTCGGTCGTTCCCGTCGTTCCCGTCGTTCCGGTCGGCCGGCCGCCGCGGGCCGCCGCTGAGCCGGGCCAGGGCCGCGTCCTCGACCCTGGCCTCGTCCCGCGGCGAGAGCTCGCCGGCCGCCCTGGCCTGCTCGGCCTCCTCCAGCTGCCGGCGGACGTTCGCGGGGTCGTGCATCTCCCGCTCCGCCTGCACGCGCAGGAACTCGGCCAGCCTGAGCAGGCCGGTCAGCGGCGACAGCGGCAGCTTCACCAGGAAGGTGACCGGGTCCACGGCTACCCCCCGTCCCGCGTGCCGGAGGTGACGAAGTCGTACGGGGCCAGCGGACCCAGCAGCCGGAACTCGACCCGGTCCGCCCACTTGTCGGCGAACTCGTCCACCGCCCGGTCCAGCTCCTGCCGGCGTGAGTTCTCCACCAGCACGGCCACGTGCACGGCGTCCAGCTCGTGGGTGGGTTCGCGGACGGCCACCCCGGCGCAGTGCGGGCGCAGCGCCTCGACGACCTCCCGGGTGTCGGCCTCCCGCCGGGCGGCGACCGCGCGGCCGATGATCTCGCCGAGCCGGATCCGTTGCGGCCGGGTGGCGTCCTCGGGCTGGTCGCGGATCTCCTCCCGCAGCCGCGCGGCCTCCTCCTCGCTGTCGAGCACCTCGGCCACCATCGCGCGTTCCTCGTACCGGCCCTTCACCACGTACTCGGCCCGGTCCTCCAGCTCGGCCAGCGCGGCCCTGAAGTCCTCCACGTGCGGCGCGAGCAGTTCCTCGACCACCGCGTCCCGGTTGGTCAGCACCGCGCCGAACCGCAGCGGCAGCACGGGAGTGGACGTGGCCGCGGCGTCCAGCAGCTGCTCGTGGGCCAGCAGGTCCTCGGGCCGGCCCAGCGGCGCGTCCAGCCCGACCTCGCTCACCAGAGCGGCGATCTCGTCGTGCCGTACCACCGTGATCTGGCCGGGCGGGTCGCCGACGCCGCGCGCGTCCGGGTCGGCCTCGACGTCGGCGGGCACGATGCCGTACACGTAGCAACCGGTGCGCTGTTCGGACGCTGCCATGTCAGTCCTCCCTCCTCGACCGGCGCTGGCCGGACCCACCGGATCGGCTGGTCTCGTGGTCGCTGCCGCCGTCCTCGCGGCCGCCGAGGACGTCGCGCAGGGTCTCGCCGGCCGCCTCGAGCGCGCCCTTGGTCTTGTGCTTGGCACCGCCCTCGTTGACGTCGTTCAGCAGTTCCGGCAGGCCCTTCTCCTCGGTCTGGCTGAGGTCCAGCCGGTTCACCGCCTCGGCGTACCGGAGGTACGTGTCGACGCTGGCCACGACGACCCGCGCGTCGACGGTCAGCAGTTCGATGCCGACCAGCGAGACGCGCACGTACGCGTCGATGACCATGCCCTTGTCGAGGATCGTGTCGATGACGTCGGCGAGCCCGGTGGGCGACGGCCGGTCGTCGGCGGGTCCGCCGCCCGCGGGTACCGCGGTGGTCATTCGTCCTCCTCCTCTTCCTCTCCGCCTTCTTCTCCGCCCGATCCGTCCACCACCTGGCCGTCGTGGATCTCCCCGCGCCAGCCCTTGACGTCGTCGGGGTGGAGGGCGGTCTCGCTCATGACGTGGCGCTGGAAGTGCTTGAGTTCCAGCCGCGCCCGGCGACCCTGCGCGCGCCAGAGGTTCCCGACGTGCTCGAACAGGCCCTTCGGGTAGTACTCGAGCACCAGCAGCACCCTGGTGAGGTCGGGTGTCAGCTCGTGGAAGGTGACGGCGCCGTCGACGCGTCCCTTGTCGCCCTCCGAGCGCCAGACGATCCGCTGGTCCGGAACCTGGTCGACGATGGTCGACCGCCAGCTCCGGCGTGACCAGAAGACCTTGGCCTGCCAGTTGACCACCTCGTCCGACTCCTGCGAGACCGACTCGACCTTCTTCGTGATCTCGGGGAACTCCTCGAAGCGGGTCCACTGGTCGTAGGCGACGTCCACCGGCACCCCGACGTCGATCGACTCGACGATGTTGGTCACCTTGTCCGGTCCGCTGGTGTCCCCGCCGCCACCGCTCAGCTTGCCGGCGATGGCCGACTTGACCTTGCCGGCGATGCCGGACAGCCCGGCGCCCAGCAGCGGCGTGCCGCCGCCGTTCTTGGCGTACTCGGTGAGCCGTCCGGTCGCGGACTCCACCTTGTCGCTGACCGAGGACGCGGCGCGTTCGCCGAGCGCCCCGGCCAGGTTCCTGATCTCCGCGACGAGCGCGTCGGTGGGCAGTTCCGTGAGGACACCGCGGGCACGCTGCCGCTCCTCCGTCTGTTCCGGCGCCATCACGGTCACCTCCCGGTACGGCGGACGGGCGACTTGGTGGCGCCGGAGCCGCCCCTGGCGCTGCCGCCGGTCCTGGAGCTGGAACCGGTCCTGGAGCCCGACCTGGAGCCGGAGCCCGACCTGGAGCTGGAACCGGAGCCGGACCTGGCCGCCGGGCGGCGCCGCCGCGGCGAGGCGGCCTCCTCCTCCTCCTCGGACTCGTCGGGCTCGCTGTCCTCTTGCTGGTCCACCTCGTCCTCGGCGGCGTCGTCCTCGGCCGTCTCGTCCTCGGGGGCCTCGTCCTCGTCGTGCTGGGTTCCGGGCTTCTGCCGCAGGCCTTCGGCCCGGTCGTGCAGCCGCTCGGTCATGGACTCGATGCGGCTGCTCGCCGCGCTGAGGGCCGCGGCCTTCCCGGCTTCGGTGAGGCCGCCGCGCACGCTCTCGGTGAGCTTGCCGAGTTCCGGCGTGAGCTGCGACAGCGGAGACGAACCCCCGAGCAGCTTGCCGGGCTTCATCCGCCCGGTCGCCGCCGCGGCGGCCACCATGGCGGCGAGCTTCATCTTCCTGGTGCGGCCGAGCAGGTAGCCCGCGCCGACCCCGATGGCGACCGCAGGTCCTGTCTTCATCGTGTGTGGTCCTCCCTGGTTCGGCCGCCGGGCGCGCGCCAACCTCGAGAGGTCCCCCCGCGAGCGACATGTTCCGGCGGTGTTCCCGCGTTGGAGCGAAAGTCACTCGCTGTGACCAACGGGCGCCGAGGTTCGCCCCCCGGTTCCGGCGCCGCGTTGCTCCGCGTACTCCGTCACGGGTATCACGCCTGGTGGAACACGCAATGGGAGAAGTGGACCTTTGCGCTACTCTCGGTACTCGATGCACCGATGTCCGGGCCTGAAGGGCGGCGCGAGGACTGCCCTATTACCGCCCTTTTCGGGCTAACGGCGCTTGCCGGCGAGATCGAGCAGGTCGTCCAGGATGCGTCCGGTGTCGCCGGCGACCAGCGTCAGGTGGCCCTCGTCGGAGAGCAGGTGGGCCCGCGCGCCGGGGACGTGCTCGGCCAGCCACTCGCCGTGCGGGTAGGGCGCCATCCGGTCGTGCAACCCGTGCCAGATCGCGACCGGGCCGATGCCGTCCAGCCCGAACCCCCAGTCGGTGACGAAGGCCAGGTCGTCGTCGCGCCAGCCGGCGATGCCGGAGTCCACCGAGGTGCGCAGCGCCTCGGCGAAGAACTCGGCGAACGCGCCGCTGATCATCTTCTGGTCCACTTCGGACACCAGGCCGCCGAGCTCCGCGGACACCCGGGTCGCGGTCACGGCCGAGACCTCGGTCGCGGCCGCCTCCAGGAAGGTGGTGAGCGCGGCCTCGCCGGTCAGCGCCGCGTCCAGCTCGGCGATGTTCTCCAGGCCCATCTGCCCCAGCCAGTCCAGGCCCTCGGCCGGGTACGGCGCCACCCCCGCCACCGAGGCGGCCGCCAGGCAACGGTCCGTCAGCAGTGCCGCGCAGGCCAGCGCGTGCGGGCCTCCGCCGGACCAGCCCAGCGTCACGAACTCGGCCGCGCCCAGCGCGTCCAGCACCGCCGCCACATCGCCGGCGGCGGCGGCCACCGCCCGGCCCGGCTGCGGTGTCGCGTCGCCGTACCCCGGCCGCGCCACCATGACGGTGCGCAGGCCTCTGGTGTTCGCGGCCTCGACCCACGGCGGGTACAGCGCCAGCCCGCTGGGCGTGCCGTGGTGCACCACCAGCGGCAATCCGTCGACCGGCCCCGCGACCAGGGCCGGGAGAGTGCGGCCGTCCGCGGCCGTCACCGTCAACCGCTCACCCGTCATGACTGTCAGCCTAGGACGTATCCGCCCCAGACGCGGCGATGACGGTGGACCGTACCGATCGGCCTGCCGCAAGGCTCATGCCCCTCCATCACGCGGAGGCCGATCGGTCGGTCACCGGCGGTACTACTGCTGCGGCGCCGGAGGCACCGGCCCCCCGGGGGCGGCCGGCGGCTGCGGCCGCTGCGTGAGCTGGTTGAACGACATGCCGCTCTTGCGGAACTCGAGGAACGAGAACACGCCCGCGACGATCACCGCGATGGCGGCCAGCCAGAAGCCGAATCCCGGGCCGGAGCTGGCGTGGTAACCGGCGGGGACGTTGCCGACATCCGGGAACGTCGCCCACCGCAGCAGCAGGATGATCAGGGCAAGCGCGCTGACACCGAGCCCCAGCACCGGAACGCCGCCGGGTGTCGGCAGGTTGACCTCGAAGGCGCGCAGGAACGCGACCACTCCGAGGGCCAGCATCAGCAGAACGGGGAACCAGGCCCCGAAGCCGGAGCTCCACGCGTTCTTGCTGTCGCTGATACTGCCGATCAGCGGCCCGCTGGCCTTGCCCTTCCAGAAGGCGAAGAAGCTCACGATGAACGTGAACAGCCCCGCTCCGGCGAGCACCCAGTCAGTGGTCGTGAGCCGTTTTGGGTCGAAATTTTCCATCCGTGTGCCTTTTCTGGAGGTGAAAGATCCCAGCGCGAAGGATGGAGGCTCCTGAGGTAAAGAACAAGAGGGAAACGTCTGAGTTTCGGATCGGATAGCCGACGGTTTTGTCAGGGGGTCGGCGGAGAATCGGCGACTGTGCCGCACGCCGTGGTGACCACGTGGGATGGCGGCGGGCTGCTGCGCCCGCTCGCCGCCGACGGCGTGCCCACCGGGCCGGTACGCAGGGTGGACGACCTGGCCGCCGCAGTCGCCGCCGAGCCGGACGGCACGCGCTGGGTGTGGCCGTCCACCGAGGAGATCTACCCCGCGCTGCTGCGGTCCGGCGTGCGGGTGGCCCGCTGCCACGACCTGGCGCTCACCGAGGCGCTGCTCACCGGGTACGACGGCCACTGGGGCGCGCCGCGCGGGCTGGCCGCCGCCTGGGCCCGGCTCAACGGCCGCCCCGTCCCCGACGACCCGCCACCGCGCACCCGCGACCGGCAGCCGGCGCTGTTCGAGCCGGACAGGACCGGCCTGGGCGAGGAGGGCGCGCTCACCGCCGCCGTCGCGGTGTACGCCGACCAGCTTCGCCGGCTGGCCGCCATCAGCCATCCGCTCGGGCTGCTGGCCGCCGCCGAGTCGGCCGGCGCGCTGGCCGCCGCCGAGATGGGCCACACCGGGTTGCCGTGGCGCGCCGACGTCCACGACGCCCTCCTCACCGAGCTGCTGGGGGAGCGGCCCCCGCCCGGCTCCAGCGCGCTGCCGCCGAAGCTGGCCGCGCTCGCCGACCGGATCGGCGCCACCTTCGGTGGCCGGAAGGTGAACGTCGACTCGCCGGCCGACCTGCGCAGGGCGTTCACCGAGGTCGGCATCACCCTGCCCAGCACCCGCTCGTGGGTGCTGAAGGAGATCGACCACCCGGCCGTGCCGCTGGTACTGGAGTACAAGGAGCTGGCCAGGCTGCACGTGGCGCACGGCTGGTCGTGGCTGGACGCGTGGGTGCACGGCGGCCGGTTCCGGGCCGAGTACGTGGCCGGCGGCGTGGTGTCCGGGCGGTGGGCGACCCGGGGCGGCGGCGCCTTGCAGATCCCCAAGGCGGTGCGCAGGGCGGTCGTCGCCGACCCCGGCTGGGTCCTGGTGGCCGCCGACGCCGCCCAGCTCGAACCGCGCGTCCTCGCCGCGCTCGCCGACGACCGGCGGCTGGGCGAGCTGGCCGCCGAGACCGACCTCTACACCGCCCTCGCCCTGGACGCGTTCGCCGGCGACCGGGCCAGGGCCAAGGTCGGCCTGCTCGGTGTCCTCTACGGACAGACCAGCGGTATGGCCGGCGAGCTGCTGGCCGTGCTGCGGCGCCGGTTCCCCGCCGCGATCGGGTACGTGGAGGCGGCGGCGCGGGCCGGCGAGCAGGGCCGGCTGGTCCGGTCCCGCTGGGGTCGCACCTGTCCGCCGCCGTCCCAGCGCTGGTGGGAACTGTCGCAGCGGGCCAACGACACCGGCGGGGACCGGGCCGCGCAGGAGGCGGCCGAGCGCAGTGCCGGCCAGGCCGCCCGCGACCGGGGCCGGTTCACCCGCAACTTCGTCGTGCAGGCCACCGCCGCCGACTGGGCGCTCGCGCTGGTCGCCACCGTCCGCCGTACCCTGCCGCCACCCGCCGAGCTGGTGTTCTTCCAGCACGACGAGCTGGTCGTGCACTGTCCCGCCGAGCTGGCCGGCGAGGTCTCCGCGGTACTGGAGGCGGCCGGCGAGGAGGCGCGCCAGCTCGTGTTCGGCGACACCCCGGTCCGGTTCCCGCTCGAAGCGGCCGTGGTCGACTGCTATGCCGACGCCAAGTAAGCCGCTCCGCCTTGGCAGCCGAAACCTGGATCCGGCTGCCATTTCATCCCCACTGAGCTGGATGTTCGCCGGCTCCGCCGGGTCGAGGGACGGTGAGGGCGGAGGTGAGTCCGATGTGGGGTGCCCTGTTGCGGGCGAGAAACCGGCTGGCGGCCGAGGACTCCGACGCTCGTGAGGACCGGCGCACCGGTCGGCGCGACCCGCGTACCGTGACCACCGCCGTCCTCGTCGTGGTCGGGGCGCTGGTGGTGTACGGGCTCGCCACCGGCCTGCACCTGCTGCCGTCACTGCACAACCCGTTCCGCACGGAGACCCACGACCGCAGCGGACCGGTGCTGCTCAAGTCCATCCAGGATCTGAGCCGGTACGAGGCCGCGGCCGGCAACTTCCAGGTGGTCGTCGACCTGGAGAAGGACGTGCGGTGGGTGCCGTCGGGGTTCGCCGGCGACCGGGTGCTGTTCGTCGCGGCCGGCACGGTGAACGCGTACGTCGACTTCAGTGACATCGGCAAGGGTGCGATCACCGTGACACCCGACCAGAAGTCGGCGACCATCCGGCTGCCGCACGCCAAGCTCGACAAGGCTGCCCTCGACCCGAAGCACACCTACGTCGTCACCCAGCAGCGCGGCCTGCTCAACCAGATCGGCGACCTGTTCGGCGGCAACGCGAACGACCAGCAGCACCTCTACGTCGTCGGCCAGCAGAAGATCCAGAGCGCGGCGACACAGAGCGGCCTGGTCAAGCGTGCCGAGACCAACACCCGGCTTATGCTCAACGGCATGCTCAAGTCACTCGGGTACACCGACGTCACGGTCACCTTCGGCAACGAGACCGCCGCCCCGTCCAACCCCGACAACAACCGCTGACCTGTTGACCGGGCTGTTCTCGCTGGAAGGCCGCACCGCCCTCGTCACCGGGTCCCGCCGCGGGCTCGGCCTGGAGATCGCCCGCGGTCTCGCCGGCGCCGGCGCGCACGTGCTGCTCAACGGCAGGGACGCCGGCAGCCTCGCCCCGGTGGCCGAGCAGTTGCGGCGCGACGGGGCGTCGGTCGACGTGCTGGCCTTCGACGTCGCCGATCCGGACGCCGCCGCTCGCGCGCTCGGCTCGCCCGCCGTGGCCGGGTCCGGCGTCGACATCCTCGTCAACAACGTCGGCCAGCGGGACCGCCGCGGCCCTGACGAGATGGAGCCCGGCGACCTGGCCGGGCTGCTGCACACCGACCTGGTGTCGGCGTACGCGCTGAGCCGGCTCGCCGGGCGGGACATGGTCCGGCGCGGCGTGCCCGGCCGGATCGTCAACGTCTCCTCGGTCCTGGGCCAGCTCGGCCGCGGCGACGACGTGGCGTACAGCACGGCCAAGGCCGGCCTCGAGGGCATGTCCCGGTCGCTCGCGGTGGCGCTCGGCCCGGACGGCATCACCGTGAACGCCGTCGCGCCCGGCAGCTTCGCCACCGAGACCAACGCCGCGCTGGCCGACGACCCGGAGTGGACCGCCTGGATGCGCCGGCGTACCGCGCTGGGCCGGTGGGGCCGGCCGGAGGAGGTCGCCGGGGTCGTGGTGTTCCTTGCCTCGTCCGCCGCCTCCTACGTCACCGGCCAGACCATCGCGGTCGACGGCGGCATGACCACCACGTTCTAGTCCCCGGCCGCCCGCGGCTCCCAGCCGGGGTGGGACGCGCCATCTCGCGGACCGTCTCGTACGCCTCGGGCTCGTCGCTGGCGGCGTGGTACGCCGGCCCGGCGACCAGATGGAGGCGCGTCAGTAGACGAGGCGGTGGGCGAGGCGGATGGTGGCGGCGTAGGCGCCGCCGGCCGGGCCGTCGCGGCGCAGGGCGGCCCTGGCGGCGTTGGCGCCGCAGGCGCCGTGCACGCCGCCGCCGGGGTGGGCCGACGCCGAGGACAGGTACAGCCGGTCGATCGGGGTGTCCGGCCGGCCCAGGCCCGGAACCGGCCGCAGCACGAGCTGCTGGTACACCCCTGCCGTGCCGCCGTTGACCGTGCCCGGCGGCACCTGCTGGACCGACCGCTCCTCGACCAGGTCGCGGAAGCCGGGCGCGTACTTCTCCAGCGTGCGTTCCAGTCGCTGCGCCACCCGGCCCGGCGCGTCGGTGGAGTGCACGTACCCCCAGAGCGTCTCGGTGCCGGGCGGCGACCGGTCCGGGTCGGTGGTGGTCATCTGGCCGAGCAGCGCGTACGGCTCGCCGACCAGGTCGCTGCCGAGGTGGACGGTGCCGGCCCGGCGGGCGGGGGCGGCGGTCCAGGGCACCGGGCCGGACAGCGCCCAGTTCACCTTCACCACCGCCGGGTCGGGCTGCCAGCGGGTCAGGTCGTCGGCGAGCCGGGCCGGCAGCGCGTCGAGCCCGACCAGGTCGCGGTACAGCACCGGCGCGTGCACGTCGGCCAGCACCGCCCGGCGGGCCGCGATCACCTCGCCGCCCTCGGTCCGCACCCCGAGCGCCCTGCCGTCCCGCACCAGCACCCGGTCGACCCGGGTGCCGCAGCGCACCTCGCCGCCGCGGTCGGCGAGCCGGGCGGCCATCGCCTCGGTGAGCCGTCCCGCGCCGCCGGCCGGCACCGGGAAGCCGTGTTGCTGCCCGAGCATGGCCAGCAGCCAGCCGTACAGCGCGCCGCCGGGCACGTCCAGGGACAGGTCGCTGTGCAGCGCCAGCCCACCGATGATCAGCCGGGCGCCGACCCCGCCGAACTCCTCCACCCCGTACCGCCCGGCCGGCAGCACGCCGAACCGGGCGAACCGGAGCAGGCCGGGCGCGCCCAGCGCGCCGGCGAGCCGCAGCCCGGCCCGGACCGGCGGGAAGGGCTGGAAGATCGCCTCCAGGACGCGCGGGCCGATCCGCTCCCATTCCGCGTACACGCGCCGCCACGCCGGGCCGTCACCCTCGGCGAACTCCTCCAGCGCGGCGGCGGTCTCGTCCAGGTCCTGGGACAGCACCGCGCAGCGGCCGTCCGGCAGCGGGTGGGCGAGCGCCAGCGGGGCGCGCCGCCAGGACAGGCCGTACCCCTCCAGGCCGAGCCCGCGGATCACCGGCGAGGCCGCGCCGAGCGGGTAGAAGGCGCTGTACAGGTCGATGGTCCTCCCGGCCAGGAGGCCGCTGCTGACCGCGCCGCCGACCGTGTCCCTGGCCTCCAGCACGCGGACGTGCCAGCCGGCGTCGGCGAGCAGGTTCGCCGCGACCAGCCCGTGGTGCCCCGCACCGATCACGATCGCGTCGACCGTCTCCCCGCGTTCAGCAACCATCCCCGCACGGTACCGCGCAAACTACAGTGATCATGATCACTCTGGGGGCTGGTGACCTGGTGCCGGGAAACATGGAGAAACCTCACTGGAACTTTCCTGCCCCGAGAGCGGTTTTTTCAGGTGGGCCCGCATAGCCACCGCCTCGCCGGGGGGACGGTCCAGTCAGGACGAGCCTCTCGTCCAGCCCCCGGCGAGGCGGTGCTGACTGTGGAGGTACCCCGGAGCCGGCGGTTCTATGCCGGCGGGCAGGCGAGCCGGTACCCGCGCTGCCGGACGTTCTCGACCAGGCTGGGGTCGCCGAGGCCGGTGCGGAGCCGGTTCACCGCCATGTGCCGGCGTGGCCGGTGCCGTCCTCGACCAGCGTGCGCAGGGTCGCGTGCGGTACCACGTGCCCCGGCCGCCGGGCCAGCACCCGCAGCACGGCGAGCGGTACCGGCGAGAGCGGGATGAGCGTCCCGTCGAGCACGGCCGCGTGGCCGCGCACCTCCAGCCGGTGGCTGCCGACCGTGGCGGTGCACGCCCGCGCCGCCAGCGCCCGCGCGAGCGCCTCCACCAGCCCGTCCGGCCCGGTCCGGTCCAGGAACGCGACCGGCACGTCGCGGAGCCGCGGCGTGCCGGAGGCCGGCGGCGCGGCGAACACGACCGCGTCCACCTGGCGCGCCCGCGGGTGTGCGACCCGCGCGCCGGCCCGTTCCAGCAGCGCGGCGATCCGTTGGCAGGCCTCGTCGTCGTCCGGCGGGGCCGGTACGACGGCGACGGTGAAACCGGCGAGCCGGTGGATCAGCACGCGCCCACCCCGGCGGGGTCCCGGCCCCGCACGGCCGGCACCCGCCGCGCCGTCGCCGGGTCGACCCGCCGTTGCGTGGACCACGTCCGCCAGAGCAGGCCGGCGACGACCGGCACGCACAGCGCGCAGTCCCGGCCGCGGCGGCCGCCGGAGCGGGTGCCGTACCGGGCCAGCAGCGCCGAGTACGTCCGGATGCCGTGGGCGCGGACGAGGTCGGCCAGCTCGGCCCGGCCGTACCGGAAGTGCTCGCACAGCGCGCCGGGGACCGGCAGCCCGGCGGCGGCCAGCCGGGTCTCCAGCATCGAGCGGACCAGCGGCAGGCAGCTCCCGCAGGCCGAGCCCGCGCCGGTGCGCGCCCGCAACCCGGCCAGGTCGGTGAGCCCGCGGGTGTCGATGGCCGCGCACAGCGCGTCCCGGCTCACGTCGCGACACCCGCAGACCGCGGCCGCGCCGGGCACCGCGACCGGCGCGCGGCCGGTGGGGGTGAGGAGCTGCTCGGGAGGAGCCGGCAGGGACGCCCCGACCAGCGGACGGAGGGTCTTGTACGCCGAGGCGTCGCCGACCAGGATCCCCCCGAGCAGCCGCTGCGCGTCGTCGGTGACGACGAGCTTCTTGTAGACCCCCGAGACGGGGTCGGCGTACACGATTTCGAGCGCGCCCGGCGTGGTGGCGTGGGCGTCGCCGAAGCTGACCGCGTCCACGTCCTGCATACGCAGGGTGGCCGCGGTCGCCGGGTTGGTGAACGTGGTGTCGCCGCCGGTGAGCCGGTCGGCCACCACCTCGGCCATCGCGTACCCGGGCGCGATCCCGCCGGTACGGGCCCAGTCGATGCGGGTGCAGTCGCCGATGGCCCAGATGGCGGGGTCGGCGGTGCGGCAGGCCCCGTTGACCACCACGCCGCCTCGCCCGCCAACCGGCAACCCGCAGTCGCGGGCCAACTCGTCGCGGGGACGGGTCCCCGCGGCGAAGACCACCACGTCGGCGTCCAGCCGCCTGCCGTTGGCGAGCCGGACCGCGCCGGGCTCGACCGCGCGGACGGCCGTCCCGGTCAGGACGGTGTAGCCGCGGGCCTCGACCCGCCGGCGCAGCGCCTGCCCGCCACCCTCGTCCACCTGCCGCGGCATCAGCCACGGCCCGCTCTCCACGATCGTGGTGTCGACGCCGAGCCGGCGCAGCACGCGGGCGACCTCCAGCCCGCGCAACCCGCCGCCGACCACCACGCCGGCCCGCCGGCCCGGCTGGTCGGCCAGCCGGGTGCGGAGCCGGCAGAGGTCGTCGTACGTGTGGTACGTGAAGCAGTGCGGCAGGCCCGCCCCCGGGACCGGGGGAACCAGCGGGGTGGCGCCGGTGGCGAGCACGAGCGCGTCGTACCGCGCGGTGAAGCCGGCCGCCGTGTGCACCCGCCGGCGCAGGCGGTCGATCCGGACCACCGGGTCGCCGATCCGCGGCACCCGGTGGGTTCCGTCATCGCCGCCCGGCCCGGCCAGCGCGATGTCCACCGAGGGGGAGTCGATGAGCGAGGACAGCGCGGTGCGGTCGTACGCCGGGTGCGGCTCCTCGCCGAGGACGGTGATCCGCCACCGCCGGTCCGGGTCCCTGGCGGCCAGCAGTTCGACGAACCGCTGTCCCACCATGCCGTTCCCGACGACGAGGAGCTGCATACGCCGAGGCTAGGCCGGCAGCGTGTCCGCACCTTGTCGGCAGTGTTCCAGGCAGGTAATCAACTGCTCACGGTCTCCGGAACGGTGCTGGTCGCGGGCTGTGCCGGCGGCCCGGTGAGGGGCCGTTCCGGCAGCAGCGCCAGCGCCGCCACCGCGATGAGCGCGCCAGGCACGCCGAGCCAGCTCACCGCGACACCGAGGCTGTGCGCGAGCGACTGGTGCGCGGCGTCCGCGACCGCCGGCGGCAGGTGCCGGCCGGCGGTGCCGGTGCCGGCGGTGAGCTGGTGCGCGGCGGCGCGGGCCGTGTCCGGTGGCACCCCGGCGCGGGCCAGCCGGTGCGGCAGGTCGGCGAGCAGCCGCTGGCTGGCCAGGCTGCCGCCGAGCGCGAGCGCCACCGACCCGCCGATCTGCCGGAAGAAGGTGACCGCGCCGGTGGCCATGCCCCGGTGGGCCGGGTCGACGGCGGCCTGGACCGCGATCGTGAGGCCGGACAGGGTCGGGCCGATGCCCAGGCCGAGCAGCAGCATCCACACCACCAGCAGCGGCGTGGGGGTGTCCGCGCCGAGCCCGGCGAACAGCAGCGCGCCGGCGGCCAGCGGCAGCATCGCCAGCAGCAGCCAGCGTCGGTACCGCCCGGTGCGGGAGATCAGCAGGCCGGCGCCGTAGCTGCCGACGACCACCCCGACGAAGACCGGGTACACCCGCAGGCCGGCGGCCGTCGCGGTGTCGCCCCGCACCTGCTGGAAGTACCTGGGCAGGAAGACGATCCCGGCGTACATCGCGAACGCGGCGAAGAAGGCGGCCAGGCAGGCGATCGCGTACCCGCGGTCGCGGAACAGCCCGAGCGGCACGATCGGGTGGGTGGCCCGCGCCTCCACGGCGACGAACACGCCGAGCAGCGCGACGCCGGCGGCCAGCGGGCCGAGCACCGGCGCGTCGGTCCAGGCGTGCGGGCGTCCGTCCGGGCCGGGCAGGCCCTTCTCGGTGAGCCCGACCAGCACCAGCGCGATCGCCGCCCCGAACGCGGCGATGCCGGTCCAGTCCACGCGCACCCGGCGGCGGGTAACCACCTCGTGCGGCAGCGCCACCACCAGGATCGCCATCGCGGCCAGGCCGATCGGCACGTTCACGTAGAACACCCAGCGCCAGCCGGCGTGGTCGGTGACCAGGCCGCCGACGGCCGGCCCGGTGAGGTAGCCGATGCCGAGCACGGCGCCGACCGCCCCGTTGACCTTGGCGCCCTGGTTGCCGGGGAACAGGTCCCTGGCCAGCGCGATCCCGAGCGGCATCAGCGCGCCGGCGCCGAGGCCCTGCAGGGCGCGGGCGGCGATCAGCGCGGTCATCGAGCCGGCCAACCCGCACAGGACGGAGCCGGCGAGGAAGACCGCGATGCCGCCCAGCAGCAGCGGTTTGCGCCCGAGGCTGTCGGACAGCCGGCCGTACATCGGCACGGTGACCGTGGAGGTGAGCAGGTACGCGCTGACGATCCAGGTGTAGTGCCCGGCGCCGCCGAGCTGGGCGATGATGCGCGGCAGCGCGGTGCCGACGATCGTGGCGTCGAGGATCGCCAGCAGCATCGACAGCATGACGGCGGTGACCGCGAGCTTGGTCTTCATATGTCGAAACTGACATGTGAATTATGACATGTCAATACTGTGTCATGGCCCGGTACGCTGGGGTGGAGGAGGTGGCGGATGGCGCTCCGGTACGCCCTGCTCGGGCTGCTGACCGCGGGACCGGCGAGCGGGTACGACCTGACCAAGCGGTTCGACCGGTCGGTGGGGTACGCGTGGCACGCCGGACACAGCCAGATCTACCCGGAGATGGCGAAGCTGTGCGCGGAAGGGCTGGTCGAGGTCGCCGAGGAGGGCGGCCCGCGCGGGCGGAAGACCTACACGATCACCGACACCGGCCTGGCCGCACTGCGCGCCTGGCTGCTGGAGACCCCGCCCGACCGGCGCCACCGCAGCGAGGCCACCCTGCGGCTGTTCATGCTTCCGCTGCTCGACCGCGCCGACGCCGCCGCGCTGATCGCCAGGGAACGCGACTACGCCAAGGCCAAGCTCGTCGAGCTCGAACAGCGCCGGGCCGAGACCACCGACACGTGCAGCCCGTTCCGGTACGCGGTCGAGCACGGCATCCGCCACTCCCAGGCGACCCTGGACTGGGCCGACTGGGCGGAGTCCCACCTGCCCTAGCAGTGCAGTTGGGCGGCGGCCCAGTCGGAGTGGTCGTTGCCGTTGCCGTCCCCGCCGTCGTCCAGCACCAGGTCAAGGGTTGTCGCGCCGGTGACAGGGGCGGTGAGGGTGAGCGGCGCGGACCGGCCGGTGAGCACCGGTGTGGAGGCCACCTCGGTGCCGTCGGCCAGCACGTGGAAGCGCACCGAACCGCCGCCGTTGGTCTCCGCGTCGACGCCGACCGTCGCCGTGAACGACGTGCAGGCCCCGCCGAGGTACACGGTGACGTCGCCGGGCGCGTGCGCGCCCAGGCCCTTCGGGTACACCACCCCGCCCAGCGTGATCGGGTGCCCGTCGCCGGCGTCGGCCTCGCCGTTGCTGGTGTCCCGCTCCACCGGGCCCCAGCCGTTGGTGGACTGGAACGGCAGGTCGCTGACGTACACGTCGCCGTGCGGCGCGGGCGGCGGCACCGCCACCGTGTGCCCGGCCACCACCGGCCGCCCGTCCAGCCTGGCCGTCGCCGACAGCACCACGTCCCACGGCTGGTCGCCGCTCGCCGCCGTGACCGTCCAGCGCGCGGTCGCCGGCTGGCCCGGCCGCAGCCGCCCGAGCCGCACCGTGAGCGGGCCGGCCGAGGTCCAGCCGGCCGGCGGCGTGAGCGTGATCGACGCGTCGCGGACCGGCCGCCGCGCCGTCACCGTCGCGGTCACCTCCGCGCTGGCGCCGCGGCCGATCGTGTCCGGCGCGGTCAGCGTCACCGTGCCGGGCGCGGCCGGCATCGCGTACCGGCGCGGGTCGTACCGCGGCGAGGCCACCGGCGCGACCGGCACCCCGCCCCGGTGGTCGCCCGACGCCACCAGCGACACCTGGCCCAGCCCACCGGAGCTGTCCGCCGACCACGCGGCCAGCGCGAGCGTGTTCCGCCCGCGGGTGCGCAGCAGCCCGGCCGGCAGCACGAAGTCGTGCTGCGGCCCGACGTCGTTGACGTACAGCCCGAGGTTCCAGCCGTTCAGGTAGACCTGCACCCGGTAGTGCCGGGCCGGGTCGTCGGCGAACCGCAGCGCGACCGGCGTGTCCTGGTCGGCCGGCAGGTCGAGGGAGAACGTGCTGCGGTACCAGCCCACGCCGGGCCCGGCGGTGGCCGGCAGCGTCACCGGCCGCCAACCGCCGTCAGCCCTGTCATCCGGGTACCCGGGCAGCGACCAGCCGGCCCGCTCCCCGTACAGGCCGCCGTTGTTCATCGGCCCGCGCACCGGGTCGATCGACTGCTCGCCGCCCCGGTCGCCCTGGATCCGCCAGGTCAGCGTGGCCGGCGACCCGTACAGCTTGGCGGTGGTGAGCCCGCGCACGGCCTTGCCGGTGCCCTCGTCGTGGCCCATGTTCGCCACCAGCGCCGACACCACGTTGTCCCGGCCGGGCCGCAGCACCCCGGCCGGCACCGGCCACAGCTTCGCGCCGTTCGCCACGCCCAGGTAGCTGCCGTTCAGCCACACCGCGTACTGGCCGGTGGAGTTGCCGGTGTTGGCGGCCAGGTAGACGCCGGTCTCGGCGCCGGTGGCGGTGAAGTGCCCGCGGTACCAGACGTCACCGTGGTGGAAGCCGTAGTCGTCGGCGTACAGCACCGGCGTGCTGCTCACCCCGGCCGGACTCGCGGTGGTGACGTGGTCGGCGAGCGTCCAGCCGGAGTCGTCGTAGGCCAGGTCCCGCTCGGGCGCCTCGTCGTGGTACCGCCAGGTCAGCGCGGGCAGCGTGACGGGCGCCGGCCCGGCGAGCGTCGTGCCGGCCGGCCGGCCGTTCCAGGTGGTGCGGCGGATGCCGGCCGGCGCCCACACGGTCAGCGGGGTGCTCGCGTCGGTGTCGCCGGTGAGCGCGAGCGTGCCGCGCGCGGCCGACGCGTGGCGCACCAGCGGCGGGCCGCGCACCAGCACCGGCCCGGCGGCGGTGTCCTCGCGGGAGAACCGGCTGGCGGTGTCGGAGTCGGTGAGCAGCAGGTCCAGGTCGGGCCGGCCGCCGCCGGTCACCCGCACCTCGGTCAGGCCCTGGTGGGTGTAGTCGAGCCGCAGGTCGCCGCGGCTCGTGTCCCAGGTCGCGGTCGCCGCGCCGGACACCACCCGCACGGTCGGCTGGCTGGTGTACCGCAGCACGGTCTCGCCGTCCTCGCCGGCCGGCGCGTGGAAGACCGCGAGGTCGTGGCCGTCCTGCCGCAGCGTGGTGAGCAGTTGCGAGGTCGAGTAGACGAGGTGCTGGCCGCCGAAGTCCCAGTTGGCGAGCAGCAGCTTGGCGTCCCGGCCGGTCAGGGTGAGCGCGGTGCCCGGCTGCTGCGGCACCACCGGGTAGTACTCGGCGCTGGCCGGCGGCACGTCGATGGCGTCGACGTTGACGAACGTGCCGCTGGCGGCCGGGTTCTTCCGCCCGGTGACGGTGAGCGTGAGCGTGTGGTCGCCGTCGGCGAGCCCGCTCACCGCGTACAGCGCCACCTGGTACTGCTTGCTCGGCGCGTAACCGTCCGCCTCGCCCACCGGCTGCCCGTCCACGCTGATCGCGGCGATGCCGTGGTTGCCGTCCTTGGGCGCGATCCAGCGCACCGCCGTGCCGTGGAACGCCACGGTCACGCTGTCGCCGGTCGTGTCGCTCCAGGACTCGGTGCCCTGCCAGTTGCCGGCCTCCCCGGTGTGGTGGGTCCACGCGCCGGTCCAGGCCAGCGCCGGGTCGGCGTCGTCGTCGGTGTACCCGGTGCGCCCCGACAGGTCGAGCGAGACGTGCGCCTGGTCGCGGGCGGTGGACGTGCCGTCGGCGTGGCGCAGCACGTACAGCTGCCCGTGGTCGGTCGGGTTGACCCGGCCGCGCAGCCAGACCGCCGGGTTGTCGGTGGCGGAGGCCGGCAGCGGGTCGGTCTCGGTGACGGTGGGGGTGGCGGCGGCGAGGAACGAGCCGAGCAGCTTCTGCTCCGCGTACTTGGCGGTGAGCTGGCGCGACTCGTCCAGCGCGGCGCCGTAGTCGTAGGAGGTGTAGACGCCGGGGTACGGCAGGTAGCCCCAGGACGTGCCGCCGTAGGTCATGTAGAAGCTCTGCATGGTCGACCCGGCCGCGATGTTGGTGCCGTAGAACACCTTCTCGAAGTCCGGCCCGGTGAGCTGGCGGCACTTGTCGTACCCCGGGCCGCCCCACGGGTCGAACGCGCCGCCCTGGTACTCGGGGAAGTACAGCGGCCGGTCGGTCAGCGTGGCCCGGGTGCCGGTGTAGTCCGGCGGCTGCCGCCACCGGTCCGGCGTGGAGCAGTTGAAGCCCTGCGGGTAGGAGTCCCAGCCGTCCAGGTCGACCTGGCCCTCGCCGGAGTTGAACGTGCCGTTGTGGTTGCCGGTCAGCGGCACCGTGATGCCGTCCGCGCGGAACTTGTCCACCAGGTGCTTCATGTACGCCTCGCCGGCGGGAGAGCTGTCGTAGAACTCGTTCTCCACCTGGTCGAGGATGATCGTGCCGGTGCCGTTGGTGAGCTGGTGGCGACGCAGGATCTTGTCGATGTGCGTGAGCCACTCGTCGGAGTAGCGGAGGTAGTCGGGGTCGGGGCTGCGTTCCCTGGCCGGCACCCGGTTGAGCCAGGCGGGGAAGCCGCCGCCGTCGGTCTCGGCGTTGATGTACGGGCCGGGCCGGGCGATGACCCAGATGCCGACCTGGGCGGCGATGTCGAGCAGCTTGTCCACGTCGCGCACGCCGCTGAAGTCGTACACGCCCGGCGCGGGGGAGTGGTAGCCCCAGTCGAAGTAGATGGTGGCGGCGTTGTACCCGGCCGCCTTCATCTTCTCCAGCACGTCGCGCCACAGGTCGGGGCTGGGCAGCCGCCAGTAGTGGAACTCGCCGGCCCACAGGTAGACGCGCCTGCCGTCGACCTTGAGCGAGTACTTGTCGAGGGTGACCGTGTGGGTCGTGCCCGGGTGGGCGGGCTCCGCCGCCGATGCCGGGCCGGCCGTCAGGCCGGCCCCCACTACCGCAATTGCCGCCGCCATGGCCAACATTCGCCGCCGCATGGCACAAAGTCATTCAAACAAGGACTAAAGTGTCAAGAATTCGGACGAAAAAGGGCACCGCCCCGCGCGCACGGGGGAACACGCAGGGCGGTGCGTCCAGGGGGAAATCAAAGTCTGGTGGAATGGGGCGGAAGGGGTGTTGACGGAACCCCCGCGCCTCAGGCCAGGATACGCCGGCCGGCGGCGACCGGCGAGATCGCGCGACCGCCGGTACGGTGCGGCCATGAGCGTACGGCGCTGGGACGACAAGGTCATGGCCGGCGTGGCGGCCGCCGAATCACCGCTGCTGGACAGGGTGCTGCCGCGGCTGGGCCGGGCCGCCGATCATGGCATTCTGTGGTTCGCGGTGGCCGGGGCGCTGGCCGCGAGCCGCCGCCGGCCGGCCCGGCGGGCCGCGCTGCGCGGGGCCGGCAGCCTGGCGCTGGCCAGCGCCACCGTCAACATCGCCGCCAAGGGGATGGCCCGGCGGAACCGACCGGTGGTCGACGCGATTCCGCTGGTCCGCCGGCTGCGCCGGGCGCCGATCACCACCTCCTTCCCGTCCGGGCACTCGGCCTCGGCCGCCGCGTTCGCCACCGCTGTCGCGCTGGAGGCGCCGGCGCTGGCCGCCCCGGTCGGCGCGCTCGCCGCCGGCGTCGCGGCGTCCCGGGTGGTCACCGGCGCGCACTACCCCTCCGACGTGCTGGCCGGCCTGGCGATCGGCGCGGCCGCCGCGACCGTCACCGTCCGCTGGTGGCCGCTGCGCCCGGACCGGCCGGCGGCGGCGGCCCGGCCGCCCGCCCTGGCGCCCGCCCTGGCCACCGGCGACGGGCTGGTCGTGGTGGTCAACGCGCTGTCCGGCGGCGCCTCCGAGGAGATGGTCGACCGGATCGCCGAGCTGCTGCCGGACGCCGACATCGTGGTCGCCACCGACGGCGAGGACGAGGCGAAGCTGCTGCGCGAGGCGGCCGGCCGGGCCGCGGTCCTCGGCGTGGCGGGCGGGGACGGCACGGTGAACGCGGCCGCCGCGATCGCGGTCGAGCACCGGCTGCCGCTGTGGGTGGTGCCGGCCGGCACGCTCAACCACTTCGCCAGGGACGTCGGGGTCGAGTCGGTCGAGGACGCCGCCACCGCGCTGCGGGACGGGCACTCAGTCGCGGTGGACCTCGGCGTGGCCGGCGACGTGGTCTTCCTCAACACCACCAGCGTCGGGATCTACGTCGACCTGGTGCGGGCACGGGAGAAGTGGGAGCGCCGGCTCGGCAAGTGGCCGGCCACCGCGGTGGGCCTGGCCGAGGTGCTGGCCACCGGCCGGCCGCAGGAGGTGGTGCTGGACGGCGAGCGCCGGCGGCTGTGGCTGCTGTTCGCCGGCAACGGCGCGTACGAGCCGCAGGGCTTCGCGCCGTCGTACCGGCCCGACCTCTGCGACGGCCTGCTCGACGTGCGGATCGTGGACGCGAAGCCGCCGCTGGCCCGGTTGCGGCTGGTCGCCGCCGTCCTGCTCGGCACGCTCGGTCGATCGCGCGTGTACGAGGCGTACCGGACGAGCACGCTCCGGCTGTCCGCCGCGGACGGTGAGCTGGCCCTCTCCCGGGACGGCGAGCTGACCGACACACCCCACACCGTGCGGCTGTCCAAGCAGGTCAACCGGCTGGTCGTCTACCGACCCGACCCGGGATAGCCTGGGTGGGGCTGACCCCTACGGTAGAGGTGAGGCCCGATGGCAGGCGTGGGAATCGGGGCCAGGCGGATGGCCCGTGGCGAGGCGCGAGTGTTGCTCGCCCGATCCGGACTGGTGGCCCGTGGCGCGACGTACATCCTGGTCGGGTATCTCGCCCTCCAGATCGCGTTCGGCCACACCAACAAGGAGGCCGACCGGGCCGGCGCGCTGCACACGGTCGCCGCGTCGCACGGCGGCTCGGTGCTGCTGGCGCTGCTGCTGATCGGGTTCATCGGGATGGCGCTGTGGCGGTTCTCCGACGCCGCGTACGGCGGTTCCGGCAGGTCCGGTCGGAAGGCGGGGCACCGGCTGGTCTCCCTCGGCAAGGGCGTCTTCTACTCGGTCGTCGCGATCAGCACGCTCGCGCTGATCCGCGGGCACGGCGGGCCGAAGTCCACGAACACCCAGTCCAAGGACTGGACGGCGCGGGCACTGCACCACTCCGGCGGCCGGCTGGCGGTCATCGTGGTCGGCCTGGCGTTCGTCGGCGTGGGGCTGTGGTGGATGAAGCGCGGGCTGGCCCGCGACTTCCGCAAGAAGCTGGCGATGGGCCGGATGAGCCGCCCCGAGCGGCGGGCCGTGGAGACGGTCGGCGTGGTCGGCAACACCGCGCGCGGCGTCGTGTTCGCGGCGGCCGGCGTGTTCCTGGTGACCGCGGCGGCGCGGTTCGACCCGCAGAAGGCGCGCGGCATCGACGAGACGCTGCGCAGCTTCGCCGACACCCCGGCCGGTCCGTGGCTGCTGGCGGCGGTCGCCGTCGGGCTGGTCGCGTTCGGCCTGTACTCGTTCGCCGAGGCCCGCTGGCGCCGCATCTGACCGAACGGGCTGAATGGGCTCAGTGCCCCTGAATGGGCTCAGTGCCCGGCGCTCTGGTACGCGCGCAGCTGGCCCTTCCACAGCCGGTACGCGAGCGTGAACGTCACCACCCCGAGCAGCGGGGCGGCGTAGGCGACGGCGGGGGCGACCCGGAGCTGGTCGCTCCTGCCGAGCAGCACCGACGCCGGCAGGTACGCCACGAACGCGACCGGCACCAGCACGGTGAGCGCCCACTCGGTGCCGGTCCCGAAGATCCGCATCGGGTACGAGCCGAAGTAGCCGAACAGGTCGTCCACGAACCAGCGCAGCGGCTGCGTCTCCAGCAGCCGGAAGGTCAGCGCCGACAGCGCCAGCTGGGCCGAGCACTCCACCAGCGCGCCGCCGGCGACCGCCAGCGCGCAGTAGCCGAGCGCGAGCGGAGACCAGTCCACCCCGGCGCGCGACGCGGCCGCCGCGAGGATGCCGACGCCGGTGACGAGGTCGCCGAACGGCCCCGACCTCGCCTCCGCGGTCATCGCCTGCACCAGCGGGTTCACCGGCCGGAGCAGGTAACGGTCGAACTCGCCCTCCCGAACCACCCGGTCCAGGCCGATCGAGACGCTGCCGAACGGCACCAGCCACAGCGCGTGCGCCACCAGCCGCATCCCGTACAGGAACCCCACCTGCCCGAACGTCCAGCCGCCGAGCGTGTGGAACCTGGCCAGCACGATCCAGACGAACGCGAAGCCGCTGCCCTGGTACGCGATGCCCATCAGGACGCCGATGAGCACGTCGAGGCGGTACTGGAAGCGGGCACGCACGGCGGCGCGCTGGAGCGCCCACCAGATCCGCACCGCCCGCCGGATGCGCGCGGTGCTAGCCACCCTGCACCACCACCCGCCGCCAGGCCCGCCGCCAGACCAGCCAGGACAGTCCGAACAGGACGGCGGCCCAGGTCGCCTGGAGGAGCAGGGCGCGCGCCAGGCCGCCGCCACGTAGCTGTCCGATGTAGATCGACGCGGGCACGAAGCCGAGGTACTTGAAGGGCAGCAGGTCCGCGACCAGCCGCAGCGGGCCGGGGAAGAACGTCAGCGGCACCATCGTCCCGGTGAAGAACTGGCTGACCAGCCGGTACAGCATGGTCAGCCCCTCGATCTCCAGCGTCCAGAACGAGGCCAGCCCGATCAGCAGCCCGAGCGCGGTGTTCACCAGCCAGGCCAGCAGCAGGCTGGTGGCGTACCCGACCCCGGCGGCCGTCCCGGCGGGCGCGGACACCGCGCCGATCGCGAACGCGAACGGCACGCTCGGCAGCAGGAAGATCAGCACGCCGAGGGTCGCGCCGGTCTGCAACGCCGCCAGCTGCTGGAGGTAGCCGACCGGCCGGGCCAGGTCGAAGAAGACCAGGCCGGTGCGGACCCGGAAGTGGATGGTCCGGCTCACCGAGGCGGTCATGATGCCGGCCTGCAGGGTGCTGAGCGTGAGGTACACGATCAGGGCGTTCAGCGTCAGCCCGTTCGCGCTGGGCCGGCCGGCGTACACCGCCGTCCACACCTTCTTCAGCAGGAAGATCTGCACCAGCCCCAGTACCGCGCCGAGCAGGAAGCCGGTCCGGTACGCCATCGCCATCCCGACCGCGATCCGGATGTGCTGCCGCCAGATCCTGGCCGTCCGCCTCACCGGGTGGACTCCGCGTACAGCTGCCGGATCACGCTCTCCAGGTCGGCCTCGACCACGCGCAGGTCGCGGACCGGGTGCGCGGCGGTGAGCGCGGAGGTCACGTCGTGCACGTCGGAGTCGTGGCGGAGGGTGAACGCGTACCCGCCGCCGTCGTGCGGCACGCCGGTGAGCGGCCCGGCCGGGCCGAGCAGGGTGAGCGGCCCGCCGCCGGCCGGCCCGGCGCCGTCGGCCAGCACCGCGACCAGCCGCCGTTCCGGGGCGTACCGGGTGACCAGTTCCTTCACCGGCCCGTCGAACAGCACCCGGCCGTGGTCGATCAGGATGATCCGCCGGCACAGCCGCTCCACGTCGGCCAGGTCGTGCGTGGTCAGCAGCACCGTGGTGCCGCGCTCGCGGTTGGTCTCGGCGATGAACCCGCGCACCGCGTCCTTCGCCACCACGTCCAACCCGACCGTGGGCTCGTCCAGGTACAGGATGTCGGGCTCGTACAGCATCGCGGCGGCCAGGTCCCCGCGCATCTTCTGGCCCAGGCTGAGCTGGCGCACCGGCGTGTCGAGGAACGGGTCCAGGCCTAGCAGCGCCGACAGCCGCTCCAGCGCGGCCGCGTACCGGGCCGGGCTCACGTCGTACAGGACCGCGACCAGCCGCAGCGACTCCACCAGGGGCAGGTCCCACCACAGCTGGCTGCGCTGCCCGAACACCACCCCGATCCGGCGCGCGTTGGCCTCCCGGTCCCGCCACGGCACCAGGCCGGCCACCTCCACGGTCCCGGCGGTGGGGGTGAGCACGCCGGTGAGCATCTTGATGGTGGTGGACTTGCCCGCCCCGTTCGGGCCCAGGTACCCGACCAGCTCGCCGGGCTCGATGCTGAAGCCGACCCCGTCCACGGCGGTGGTGGTGTCGTACCGGCGCGTCACCAGCGTGCGCACCGCCCCGAACGGCCCGCTGTACCGGCGCGGCCGGCGGAACTCCTTCACCAGGTTCTCGGCCCGGATGACCGGCACGCCAGACTCCTCCCACACGAGCGGCGGCAACTCTGTCACCCCGCGCGGCTTGGCATCAACGGGTTTTCCGGTAGGCTCCGCCCCCAGGTGTGCCGGGAAGTCTGGTCGGCGTCTCTTTTTCGTGCCTTCGGAAAGGGTCGCCGATGACCACAGGCCTGGTGCTGACGATCTTCGTCGGGGCGTACGTCCTGATCGCCACCGAACGCGTCCACCGGGTCGCCGCGGCGCTCTCCGGAGCCGGCCTCGTCGTCGCCATCGGCGTCCTCGACTCCGACGACATCTTCTACTCCCACTCCACCGGCATCGACTGGAACGTCCTCGGCCTGCTGCTGGGCATGATGATCATCGTCGGGGTGCTGAAGCAGACCGGCGTGTTCGAGGCGGCCGCGATCTGGGCGGTGCAGAAGGCCAGGGGCGCGCCGTTCCGGGTGATGGCGCTGCTGGTGGTGCTCACCGCGGCCGCGTCGGCCCTGCTCGACAACGTCACCACCGTGCTGCTGGTCGCGCCGGTGACGCTGGTGGTGTGCGAGCGGCTGGGACTGGTCGCCGCGCCGTACCTGATCGCCGAGGCGCTGGCGTCCAACCTCGGCGGCACCGCCACCCTGATCGGCGACCCGCCGAACATCATCATCGGCACCCGGGCCGGCCTGTCGTTCGACGAGTTCGCGATCAACCTGGTGCCGCCGGTGGCGCTCGCGCTCGGCGCGTTCCTGCTGTGGCTGCGCTGGCACACCCGCGACCAGCGCGACGTCGACCCGGAGCGGGTGGCCGCCGTGCTGGCGCTGGACGCCGGGCAGGCCATCCGCGACCGCGGGCTGCTGGTGCGGTGCGGAGCGGTGCTGGCGGCCGTGCTCGTCGGCTTCACCCTGCACACGGTCACCGGAGTGGAGCCGTCGCTGGTCGCGCTGCTCGGCGCGGGCCTGCTGGTGGCGCTGTCCGGCGCGACGCCGGACAGCTACCTGCGCGAGGTGGAGTGGGAGACGCTGGCCTTCTTCGCCGGGTTGTTCGTCCTGGTCGGCTCGCTGGTGAAGGTGGGCGTCGTGGACCACCTGGCCAGCTGGGCGACCAGTGCCACCGGCGGCAATGTGGCCGTGGCCGTGTTCGGGGTGCTGTTCGTGTCGGTCGTGCTGTCGGCGGTGGTGGACAACATCCCGTACGTCGCCACCATGACCCCGCTGGTCGCCCAGGTCACCGCCGACCTGCACCCGGCCCACCCGCACGTGCTGTGGTGGGCGCTCGCCCTCGGCGCCGACTTCGGCGGCAACGCCACCGCCGTCGGCGCCAGCGCCAACGTCGTCGTCATCGGCCTGGCCCGCCGGGCTGGCCAGCCGGTCAGCTTCCGCCAGTTCCTCCGGTACGGCGTCCCCGCCACCGCCGTCACCGTGACGGCGGCCGCCGCCTGGCTCGCCCTCCGCTACTTCATCCTCTAGGACACTAGCTCCAGGTGAGGCGGGCGATCCGGCCGTGCTCGCCGGAGGCCCAGCAGGCGCCGTCGTGGGCGCACTGGACCCCGTCGAAGCTGCCGGTGTCGAAGCCGGTCCAGGTGTGCCCGCCGTCGGCGGAGACGTCGCTGCCGGACGGGCCGACCGCCAGCGCCACCCGGCCGGCGAGCGGTCCGGTCAGCCAGGCGGCGCCGGAGCGGTACCCGTTCGGTCCGGTCGCCGGCTGCCAGGTCCGGCCGCCGTCGCGGGTGAGCGCCAGGTTGTCGGTGGCGCTGTCCGGGACCAGGTAGTCGCCGCCGATCGCGAGCCCGTCCCACGGCGTGCGGAAGGCCAGCGAGAAGATGCCGGCCGACGCGCTCGCCTTGACCCCCGTGGCGGTGACCCGCCAGGTACGCCCCCCGTCGGCGGACCGGAACACCCGCGCGGCCGGGCCGCCGGAGGCGAAGTACGCGTTCGGCCCGGCCGTCACCAGGCAGGTGCCGCTGGCCGCGAACCCGGCCTCGCCGTCCAGCGCGGGTGGCATCCCGTCGGTGGGCCGCACCTGCCAGCTGCGCCCGCCGTCGCGGGTGGCGAGGATGCGGAACTTCCCGCCGACCGGGTCGCTGAGCGCCAGCCCGCGCCGCCGGTCGAAGAACGCCATGCAGTCGTAGAAGGCGGCCGGGTCCTCGTTCTGGAAGGCGAGCGTCCAGTGCGCGCCGCCGTCGCTGGTCCGGTAGATCCGGGACGCCTCACCCTCGCCGATCGCCAGGATCGTGGCGTGCTCGGCGTCGAACGCCTCGATGTCGCGGAACTGGAGGTCGGCGGTACCGGGCGGGCCGACCTGCTGCCAGCTCCGGCCGCCGTCCACGGTCCGCAGCACGACCCCGCCACTGCCGGACGCCCACGCCACCCGCGCGCTCACCGCGCTCAACCCGCGCAGCCGTTGGTCCACCCCGGTGGGCGAGAGCCGCCACCCGGGTTGGTGGTGCAGCGGGTGGCCGGAACCGGTCGGGACCACGGTGAGCGCGGCCGCCAGCGCGACGCCGGAGACCCGCGGGGTCAGCTTCCTCATGGGACCAGAAGTTACTCGGGCCGGTTGCCGGTCGCGATCCCCGCAGCGTAGGGGCTGTAGTACCCGGAGTAGGCGACCATCAGGTCCATGCCGCCGGCCGCGTGCCGGAAGTTGTGGCAGTGCGACATCCAGATCCCCGGGTTGTCGGCCCGGAACACCACCGTGACCTTCTGTCGCGGCGCGACCCGCGTGGTGTCCAGCAGCACCGGCGTGCGCACCCGGTGGCCGTCGACCGCGACCACCCAGAAGTGGTGCCCGTGCAGGTGCATCGGGTGTTCCACCTTGCTGCGGTTCACCCACGTGACCTGGACGACGTCGCCGTAGTCCACAGACAGCATGGGGGAGTGCGGGTAGAGCCGGCCGTCCACCGTGTAGTGCGCGCCGAAGCTCCCGTCGTAGAAGCCGAGCCGCTCGTCCAGCGTGAGCCGGTACGTCCTCGTCGGCTTCCCGGGCACCCCGGACGGCGCGCGGCCGTAGTCGGTGACGTCGAGCGCCGGCTGGCGGCGCGCCAGCCGCCTGCCGGGCGGGTCGCCGGACACCGGCCCGAGCGCGACCGCGGTGCCCTGGTCGGTGACCAGCCAGCAGCCGCCGGCCGGGACGGTGACCAGCAGGTCGGCGCGGCCGCCGGCCGGCACCAGCAGGGACCGGTCGCGGACCGGCGCCGGTCCGGCGATGTCGTGGCCGTCGAGCGCGGCGACCCGGTACGCCGCGCCCCGCACCGCCACCCGCAGCGGATCGGTGTCGGTGGCGACGAGCCGGAGCCGCACCGGCTCGCCGGGCCGGACCGCGGGCCGCTGGACGCCGGTGCGGCCGCCGAGGGTGACCGCCCCGCCCGGCCACTCGTGCGCCGGCAGCACCAGGTCGGCGGCTGGCGCGGCCGGGGCGGTCGCCGCCTTCGGCGCCACCACCAGCGTGCCGAACAGCCCGCGCGCGGTCTGCGGCTCCGGGTCCTGGTGCGAGTGGAACCAGTACGTGCCCGCGTCCGGCACCACGAAGTCGTAGGTGTAGCTGGCGCCCGGCCGCACCGCGTCCTGGGTGAGGCCGGCCACGCCGTCCTCGGCGTCCGGCACGTCCACGCCGTGCCAGTGGATGCTGGTGGCCACTGGCAGCCGGTTGACCAGCGTGATCCGCAGCCGGTCGCCCTGGGTGGCGCGCAGCACCGGGTTGGTCTCGGCGCCGGAGGAGAAGACCCAGGCGTGCGTGGTCTTCCCGCCGAGCCGCAGGTCGGTGGTGCGGGCGGTGAGCGTGTACGCGCGGACCGGCGCGCCCGTGTCCGGCTGGCGCAGCTCCGACACGGCCAGCCCGCCGAGGTGGTGGTGTCCGGGCGCCTCGCCGAGCATCTCCATCGTGCCGTCGCCGGAGCGCGGGGCGAGCGCGATCCGGTCCGGCAGCCTCGACGCGCCGGACCGCCAGTCGTACCCGGCCGTCGCCAACACGGCCACCGCGAGCAGCACCAGCGCGGTACGCACCGGCCGGCGCTGCCACCAGCGGCCGGAGCCTCCGGTGCGCCCCGCCGGCGCGGCCGTCAGTCCGAACCAGACACCCAGGCTGGAACACCCGGCGGCGGTCAGGTAGGTCTCGGTGACCCCGGCCGCGGCCGGTTTGGCGAGCATCAGCCACAGCACGGCCATGATCAGCCAGGACACCGCCGACTTGGGGACCAGCACCCGGAGGGAGCGGGCCGCCAGCCGGGCGGCGAGCTGGCCGGCCGGGGTGTCGCCGACCCGCAGCAGTCGGGTGGCGGTCACGTGCAGCCAAGCCAGCGCGACCAGCGCCAGCCCGACCGCGACCATCGCGCCGGCCAGCCACGCCTCGCCCATCGAGTAGTACCCGGCGGCGGCGCCGCCCCCGGTCCCGGCGTTGGCGAGCAGGCCGGCGGCGGTCACGATCCCGCCCGCCCTGGCCGTCCGGATCGCGCGGGCGGACCGTCCGGCCCGCCGCCAGCCGCGCCCGAACCAGGCGATCCCGAGCGCGGTGAGCAGCAGGCTGGCCAGGTGGAAGGCGAGGGGCGGGTTCACGGGGGCTCCATACGTAGTCTGCCTACTGGTAGCGACACTATGCATGAATTGGCCAGGAATAGGTAGAGTCGCTATCTATGAAGGCGGACACACTGCGGGGGCACCTCGACGCCCTGCTGCTCGCCGTCCTGGAGAGCGGGCCGCGGCACGGGTACGCGGTGATCGAGGCGCTCCAGGCGCGCAGCGGCGGCGCGGTCCAGCTGCCGACCGGCACCGTCTACCCGGCGCTGCACCGGCTGGAACGGGCCGGACTGGTCACCAGCGACTGGAGTACGGTCGGCGGCCGGCAGCGGCGGACGTACGCGCTCACCGCGGCGGGGCGGCGCCGGCTCGCCGCCGAACGGACCGCGTGGCAGGAGTTCACCGCCGCTCTCGAGGGCCTGCTCGGAGGTGGGCCGTGGCCGACACCGGCGTGATCCCCGACTACCTCGCCGCGCTGGACCGCGCGCTGCGCGGGCCGGCCAAGGTCAAGGCCGCGCTGCTCGCCGAGGCCGCGGACGGGCTGTACGACACGGTGTCGGCGTACCGGGACGCCGGTCTCAGCCCCGCCGACGCGGCCGGCCGGGCGGTGGACGAGTTCGGGCCCGTGCCCGTGCTGGTGCCCTCCTACCAGCGCGAACTGTCACTGGAGTACGCCCGCCGGACCGCCGTGATGGTGCTGTGGGGGCTGCCGTTCCTGCTCGTGCTGTGGCACGTGGCCTGGGTGACGTCGCCGGGGAAGCCGTGGGTGGGCGCCAGCCTGGCGCCGGTCGTCGCGCGGGTGTCCGCCGTCGCGGTGACGCTGCTGGTGCTGATGGTCGCCGGAGCGCTGCCGCTCACCGGCCGGGCGAGCCGGTACGTCCGGGTCGGGGGCCGGCTGGTCGGGATCGTCGGCTGGCTCACCACGGCCACCGCGGTCACGATGGCGGCCTCGCTCGCGGTGATGGTCGGCGCGTGCCCGCGCGGCGCGGTGTGGCCGCCGGTGCCGATCGTCGGGGTGGTCACCGTGGCGCTGCTGGGCAAGCTGGCCCGCGCCGGCCTCGCCTGCCAGCGGCTGGCCACCCTCGCCTGAACAGGCGTCGGTCCCCGCCCGGAGGCGGGGACCGACGTGGTGTGCCGGAGTTCGTCGGGTCAGAGCCCGCGACGGGTCTCGCCCGGCGGCGGTGTGGTCGGCGTCCGTACCGCCTCGTCGGTGGCGGAGGTGCGCGGCGCCGGAGCGACCGGCCGCTCGGCCTCCGCCGCCTCGCGCTCGGCGACACGGTGCCGGCCGGCGGCCTCGTTCTCGTCCAGCCGCGCGGCCAACCTGGCGTTCTCCGCCTCCATCTGGCGCTTGTCGGCGGCCAGCCGCCGCCGTTCGATGCGGCGCCGGGTGGCGACCCTGCTGCCCCTCATGACCATTGCCAGCCCGAGCATGCCGACCGCGCCGGTGATGACACCGGCCACGAACAGTTCACGCCCGCTGACGTCGTGGATGTGTTTGCTGAAGACGGTGATGGTCTGCGTCGCGGTGTTGTCGCCGACCAGCAGGGCGACCAGCGCGACCACCGCCGCGGCGAGCAATATCAGACCCAGCAACAGCATGTGCACTGCCCTCCTGGGTGTCGGGAGTCACCCCTCGGTTCCCGGGGTCTGCTCCCTGTCCACCGTAACGCGCGGTCAGATTCCGGCCACTTCGGCGTGTCGCCATCGAGTCGGGCGTGTCCGACACTCACGTCGTGACGTACCGCTTCGATATCGTTATCGTCATAGCTTGATGTAACCGGTCATCACGGGAGGAACCGCTATGAGCGGGTGGACGGGTCGCCTCTCCGTCCAGCTGCTTGTCCGCGTCTCCGCCGGGGTGGCCGTGCTGGTCTGCGGCGGCGCGCTCGCCCTCGGGCTGGCCGACGGCGTGCCGCCGTGGCCGCGCCTGGTCGCCGCCGCCGCGCTGTTCGGGGCGTCGCCCGTGTTCCCGGTGGTGCTGCGGATCGGCCGCAGCGGCTTCCAGTTCGCCTGGGGTGACACCGCGCTGGTCATCGGGCTGGCGCTGGTGCCGCTGCCGTGGTTGCTCCCGACCGCGGTGGCCAGCCAGCTCGTCGTCCGGCTGCTCCGCCAGCCCGCGTACAAGGCCGTCTACAACGGCGCCAGCCGCTCGCTGTCCATTCTCGCCGGCGGGCTGGCCGCCGCCCTGGTCAAGCCCGGCCTGCTGGACGTCGGCTCGGCACGGGCGACCGCCGCGCTGGCGCTCGGCGGCATGGTCTTCGCGGTCGTCAGCCACATGCTCACCGCGGTCGCCGTCGCGGTCGCCGAGCGGGTGTCGTGGTGGGGCGCGTTCGTCGACGGCACCCTGATGCTCGCCGTCAACACGGTCGGCAACGTCTGGGCCGGGCTCGCGATCCTCGCCGTCGCCCAGGGCCGCCCGCTCGCGCTGGTCCTGCTGCTGCCCGCGCTGCCGGCGCTGCGGTTCCTGTACGCCGGGGCGCTGCGCTCGACACGCCGCTGGCACCTGGCCGAGGGGGTCGCCGCCGCGCAGTCGCTCGCCCAGCTCGCCCCTGCCGCGGTGGCCGACGCGCTCGCCGACGCGGCCGGCACGCTGATGCGCGCGTCCGCCGTCAGGGTGCTGGACCGGGACGGCCGGGTGCTCGCCACCCGTGGCGACGTCGAGGAGCGGTGGCCCGGCCCGGCCCACGTCGAGCCGCTGTACGCCGAGGGCCGGTCGTTCGGCGAACTCCAGCTGCTGCTGTCCACCTCCACCAAGCTCAGCTCCGACGAGCGGGCCGCGCTCGCCAACCTGGCCGCGGCGGCGTCGACGGCGTTCGGCAACGCCCTCCAGCACGAGCGGACCCGGCACGAGGCCGCCCACGACCAGCTCACGGGACTGGTCAACCGCCGCCAGCTGCTCGCGGCGGCGGCCACCGCGCTCACCGCCAGGGCCGGCGAGCCGATGGCGATCCTGCTGGTCGACCTGGAGCGCTTCAAGGCCGTCAACGACAGGCTCGGGCACGCCGCCGGCGACGAGGTGCTGCGGCTGGTCGCCGACCGCCTCCGCACCCACACCCGGGCGAACGACACGGTGGCGCGGCTCGGCGGCGACGAGTTCGCGGTACTGCTGGTGGGGCTGCCGGCCGGCGGCGCGGCGGCGGAGGCGGCCGCGCTGGACGTGGCCCACCGGATCGTCGGCGCGCTCGGCGTGCCGCTCTCGGTGGACGGCGCCGCCGTTCAGGTCACCGGCAGCGTCGGCGTCGCGCTCGCTCCCGACGACGCCACCACCGTCGACGGCCTGCTGCGCTGCGCCGACCGGGCCATGTACGCCGGCAAGTCCCGCGGCGGCTGCCGCGTCACCCGCTACGACGAGAACCTCGGCGCCAACCTGAGGGTCATGTGACGGGTTCGTCGGCCGGCGGGACGGTCGGCAGGACGGTGGCGAAGTAGGAGCGGGCGGCCTCGGTGGTGCCGACGTCGCGGCCGGCCGCCTCGGACAGGTACCAGCGGTGCTCCAGGATCTCGTGGAACACCTCGGCCGGCTCGAGGCGGCCGCGCAGGTCGTCGGGGATGGCGGCGACGATCGGGTCGTACACCTCGGCCAGCCAGCGGTTCGCCACCATCGCCATGGGCAGCGCCTGGCCGTCCCGCCGCTCGAGGTAGCCGCGGAAGCTGGCGATGTCGTTGAGCAGCCGCCGGGCCTGGTTCTCCTGCACGTCCAGGCCGGTGAGCATGAGCAGCCGGCGGCGGTGGTGGCCGGGCTCGGAGATCCGGGTGTGCAGCTTCAGCTTGTTGCCGCCGCCGGCCGAGACCAGCTCCACCTCCTCCACGTCGAAGCCCAGCTCGTTGAGGCGGGCCAGCCGGGCGGCGATCCGGTACCGCTGCTCCTCCGGCCGCAGCACCTCCTCGCGGGTCAGCTCGTCCCAGAGCGCCTCGTACCGGGCCGGCACCTCGGCGGCCAGCTCCACCGGGTCCAGGTCCGCCGGCAGCATCCCGCCGGCCTCCAGGTCGAACAGCTCGCCGCCGATCCGCTCCGCCGCCAGCTCCACGTCGTACCGGCGCTGCCCGTCGCTGAGCGACGGGTGCAGCTCGGCGGTCTCGGCGTCGACGAGGTAGGCCTCCAGCGTGCCGGCGTCCGGCCGGAACAGCGTGTTCGACAGCGAGCAGTCACCCCAGAACAGGCCCTGGAGGTGCAGCCTGACCAGCAGCTCCACCAGCGCGTCCAGCAACCGGTCGGCCGGCTCCTCGCGGCGCGGGTTGGCGAACAGCGCGCGGTAGGACAGCGAGAAGTCCAGGAACCGGGTGACCAGCACCGCGTCCAGGTCCGGGCCCCGGTCGACCACCACGCCGAGCACCTGCACGGCCGGGATCCCGTGCTCGGCGAGCTGGCGCAGGATGCGGTACTCCCGCCGGGCCAGCCGCTCGTTGATCTCCTTCAGCGCGTACAGCTGCCCACCGTCGGCCACGAACCGCACCACGTGCCGGTGGATGCCGGCCTGCCGCACCTCGACCAGCCGCGGGTCCCGCCAGCCCTCCAGCGGCTCGGCCCACGGCAGGTCCAGCAGCCCGACAGCATCCTCGGCAGGGGGAACGAACACGTACCGCACGCCCCGATCCTCCCACCCACCCCACCGCCGCCCCGCACGCCGTCCCAGCTCAGCGCGTGTCGACGATCTGCCAGGTCCAGTCGCACTCGGAGTTGATCTCGAGGTAGTACGAACCCTTCCGGTGCTGGTGCGTCGTGTCTCCGAACCTGTGGGGAAGGTTAAGGGGGGTACAAGAGGTCGGGAGGGAACCGGGTGGCGCTGGCGAAATCACTACACTCCGGACGGTGAGGGACTATCAGCGGCCACAGTCGCCGTGGGCGCGCGGCGCCCAGGCGGTGGAGCGGCAGCCCGCGACGGCGGTGGAGTACCCGCCGATCCAGGACCTGCCCCTGCCGGAGTACCCGCCGGGCAACCTCAAGTACCAGTACTACGACGAGAGCTCGTGGGAGTACGCCGAGCGCGGGTACGAGCCGGAGTACGCGGAGTACCCGCGGCCGGAGTACCCGGAGTACCCGGAGTACCTGCCGGAGCCGGAACGGCCGCGCCGGGACCGGCGGCGGATGCTGGTGGTGGTCGCGGCGGTCGCGGCCGCGGTGGGTGGCGGTGCGCTGGTGGCGGTCGTGTTCGGCGGGTCCTCGCAGCCGCGGGGTGCGCACCAGGTCGCGGACAGTCGCCGGACGACCGGCGATCCGACCGTCGGCGACACCGGGCCGGACGCGCCGAGCGCGAACCCGACCATCGACGCCAGCCCGCCGGCGAGCCCGACGTCCGCGGCGGCGAGGGCGGTGAAGCCGGCCGCGCCGCGTGCCGCCAGGCCGGCCGGGCCGGCCCCGCTCAGGTACACCGGAACCACCGGGCCGGGCTGCGCGACGAGCGGCACCGCCACGTTCCGGGTCTACGGCGGCGGCTGGAACGCCACCGGCGGGAACGCCGGCAGCGACGGCTGCGGCGGGCAGGCCGTCTACGCCGACACCGGCGACTCGTCCGGAGGCGGCGTCCCCGACGGGGTCGTCTGGTCCTGGAACCCCGGCTGGAACCGGCCGGCGACCTGCACCGTCTCCGTCTTCGTGCCCAACTCCGACAAGGCGACCGCGACCCGGGTCAGCTACCAGGTGCTTGCCGGCGACCAGATGGCCGGCTCGTTCCGGGTCAACCAGGCCGCCAGCCGGGGCCGCTGGGTGACCAGCCCGCCGTACCAGACCTCGGGCGCCATCACGGTGCTGGTCGACAACCGCGGCCCGACCGGCTACTCGCTCGCGGCCGGCGCGGCCAGGGCGTCCTGCACGGGCTGATCCGACGTCCGTCCTGAGTGGATGGTGCACTTGTCTCGTCGCGCGATCTTCGGTAGGAAAGCGGGGCGAATCAATACGAGACAGGGGCCACCATGACACAGACCGCGCCGCCGACCCTCTACGACCGGCTGGGTGGAGCGCCCGCGGTGAACGCCGCGACCGAGCTGTTCTACCGCAAGGTGCTGGCCGACGAGAGCCTGGCGCCGTTCTTCGACGATGTCGACATGGACCGCCAGATCGCCAAGCAGGCGGCCTTTCTCACGATGGTGCTCGGCGGTCCGGCCGCGTACTCCGGCAGGGACATGCGCCAGGCGCACGGCCACCTGGTGGCGAAGGGTCTCGATGACGCGCACGTCGACGCCGTCCTCGGCCACCTCCGCGACACGCTCGCCGAACTGGGAGTCCCGGCCCAGGAGGTCGCCGAGGTCGTCACCCTCGCCGACAGCGTGCGCGGCGAGGTGCTGAGCCGCTGACCGCCACCCCCCACGTCCACTGGGACGGGCGGGCGTACCCGATCGACGACGGCGAGACCGTGCTGGCCGCGCTGTGCCGGCACGGCGCCGACGTCGCGTACTCCTGCCAGGCCGGGGCGTGCCACGCGTGCCTGCTGCGGGCGGTCGCCGGCGACCCGGGACTGCCGGCCCGCCAGCCGCTCCGCGACACCCTTCAGGCCCAGGGCTACTTCCTGGCCTGCCAGAGCCGCCCGACCGGCGACCTCACCGTCACCGGCCCGGACGGCGGCGACACCAGCGTGCCGGCCGTTCTGGTGTCGGCACGGCCGATCGGGCCGCGGGTGCTGCGGGTACGGCTCCGCACCGCCGAGCCGCTCGACTACCGCGCCGGCCAGTACGTCACGCTGCTGCGCGGCGACGGCCCGGACCAGGTGGCCCGCAGCTACTCGCTCGCCGGCCAGCCCGGCGGCCGGGAGCTGGTGCTGCACGTGGCCGTGCGGCCGGGCGGGCGGATGAGCGGCTGGCTGGCCCGGGCCGCGCCGGGCGCGCCGCTGGACGTGCGCGGCCCGGCCGGCCACTGCTTCTACCTGCCCGGCAGCCCCGACCAGCCGCTGCTGCTGGCCGGCACCGGCACCGGCATCGCCCCGCTGGCCGCGATCACGCGCGACGCGCTCCGCCACGGCCACACCGGCCCCGTCACCCTGCTGCACGGCGCCGGCAGCGCCGCCGGGCTGTACCTGGACGCCGAGCTGTCCGCGCTGGCCGCCGCCCACCCCGCCCTCCGGTACCGGACCGCCGTCCGCGACCGCGGCGAGGACCTGCTCGACCTCGCGCTGGCGGCCGTGGACGCGACCGGCGGGGCGGCCGGCAGCCGGATCTACCTGTGTGGCGGCGAGGAGGTGGTACGCCGGCTGCGGCGCGCGCTGTTCCTCGCCGGCGCGCGCCTCGCCGACATCCACGCGGACGCGTTCCTACCCAGCAGGACCCTGGCCGCCGCCGCGGAACGCTGACCCGAGCGCCGGCTGGTGTGCCGCCTGCTGGGCCGGCGGATACGGCCCGGGACCACCCTGCAGGCCCGGCGGCTGCGGCGCTGGCTGCGGGGCCGCCGGCCGGCCGGCGGCCGGCGCGGCGGGGACGTTCTCGGCGCGCTCCCACTCGTCCACGTTGCGCAGCAGCGCCTCCAGGTAGGAGCGCAGGTGCACCCGGTAGACCTGGCTGAACGTGCGCAGGTACGCGACCTCGGCCTCCAGGTCGCCGCGCTCGCCGCCGCCCCGCCCGCCGGCGCCGGACAGCGAGTTCACCGCGGCCTCCGCCGCCATGCTGGCGCGCTGGTGGCTGCCGTCCACCAGCGCCCTGGCCCGCTCCCGCGCCTCGGACAGGATCTCCTCGTAGTGCCGGCGGGCGTCCTCGGCGAGCTGGCGGCTGTAGTCCTCGGCGTCGGCGACGTACTCGTCGGCGGTCTGCTGCGCCTTGGCGAGGATCTTCACCGCCTGGGCGCTGGCGTCCTCGGGGTTGGGCATCACCGCGACCGCGCTGCCGGGCGCGGCGCCGGGCTGCGTGACGTGCAGCAGCCGCTGCCGCAGCCGGGTGACCTCGTTCTGCAGTTCGGTCCGCTCGTTGAACAGCAGGACGAGTTCCCGCTCCACGTCGGCCAGGAACAGGCCGACCTGTTCCTCATCGATGCCGCGCCGGCCCAGCGGCGCTCGCTTGAGCCGGGTCTCGCGGACCGCGGCGGGAGTCAGGCGCATGGGGGTCACCTCGTCACCATGTCGTGGACGGCGTGGTTACTCGGGATCGAAGTCGTCATCAGGCGTCCCCGAATTCGTCGAAGCGGATCCGCTCCTCGGGGGTACCCATGAGCAGCAGTTGTTTCGTGGTGGCCTCCACCATTCCGGGCGAGCCGCAGACGTAGACGTCGTGGTTGGCCCACGGGCCGTACCGGGCGACCACGTCCGGGAGCAGCCCGCGCTCGCCCGTGTACAGGTCGTCGTCGGACACCGCCGGCACCACCGACAGCCAGTGGTACCGGTGCGTCATCGCGTCCAGCTCGGCCAGGTCGTACAGGCCGTTCGGGGTGCGGGCGCCGAAGAACAGCGCCACCCGCCGGCTCTGCCGCTCCTGCTGGGCGAGCTGCTCGATGACCGCCTTGAGCGGGGCCAGGCCGGTCGAGCCGGCCACCATCAGCAGGTCGCGCGAGGAGGCGGGGTCGAGCGTGAGCCGGCCGACCGGCGGTCCTATCCGGACGGTCTCGCCGACCTGCACGTGCCGTACCAGCGCCGAGCTGACCCGGCCACCGTCCACGATCCGGACGTGGAAGTCGACCACGCCGTTGTCGCGCGGCGTGTTGGCCGGCGAGTAGAACCGCCACAGCCCGGGCCGGCGGCTGGTCTCCAGCGCCACCGACTGGCCGGGCGTGTACCCGAGCGGCGGCTCGGTGCGGACGCGGAGCACCGCCACGTCGAAGGTGCGCCGCTCGTGCGCGATGACCGTGCCCTGCCACCAGGCCGGCAGCGTCTTCGCCGCCTCCTCGGCCGCCTGCGTCATCACCTGCGCCACCAGCTGGTACGCGCCCGACCAGTCGGCCTCCAGCTCGGCGGTCCAGGCGGGGCCGGAGAAGTGCTTCAGGGTCGCGACCAGGCTGGCGCCGACGGCCGGGTAGTGCTCGGCCACCGTGCCGAACTTGCGGTGGTCGCTGCCGAGCTGCTGGAGGAAGGGCACCAGGTTGTCCAGGTCGTCCACTTGCGACACGATCCGGCCGAGCGCGCCGAACAGCCGGTCCCGCTGGCCCCGCATCGACACGGGGAACAGGTCGCGGACCTCCGGGTAGCAGACGAACAGGTGCGAGTAGAAGAACATCGGGACCGCGTCGCCGTGCTGCGCGACGCGCGCGAAGTTGTCTTTCAGCCGCTGTACATCCACGCGGGCGGAACTCCCCTTCGTCGGTGACTCCGGAAGGGACCACCCTAATAGGCGATTTGTGACCTTTGGCAACCAGGGTGACGGTCGCACACCCCGCCCTGCCTGCGTGACAAACGCTGCGGGGCGGGGCAACTGCGCTCAGAAATCCTCGTCGAAGGTGACCGTGCCACCCACCGCGGTACGGTACGCGGAGGCCCGCCGCTCGAAGAAGTTCGTCAGTTCCTGCACGTCCTGGAGTTCCAGGAACGGGAAGGGATTGGCGGTGCCGTACCGCGCCGGCAGGCCAAGCCGGACCAGCCGCCGGTCCGCCACGTACTCGAGGTAGCGGCGCATGTCCGCGGCGTTCATGCCGGGCAGGCCGGCGCCGCACAGGTCGTCGGCGAACCGCGCCTCTGCCGCCACCGCCTCCTCGAGCATCCGCGTCACGTCGGCGGCCATCGCCGCGTCGAACAGCGCCGGTTCCTCCGCCCGCACGGTGTCCACCGCCGAGAACGCGAAGTTCATGTGCGCCGACTCGTCGCGGAACACCCAGTTGGTGCCGGACGCGAGCGCGCCGAGCAGCCCCCGCGAGCGCAGCCAGTACACGTAGGCGAACGCCGCGTAGAAGAACAGTCCCTCGATGCAGGCGGCGAAGCAGATCAGGTTGAGCAGGAAGGCCCGCCGGTCGGAGGCGTCCTCCAGCCGGTCGAGGTGGTCGATCGAGTCGATCCAGCGGAAGCAGAAATCGGCCTTCTCCCGGATCGACGGGATGTGCTCGACCGCCGCGAACGCCCGCGCCCGCTCGTCCGGATCGGGCAGGTAGGTGTCCAGCAGCGTCAGGTAGAACTGGACGTGCACCGCCTCCTCGAACAGCTGCCGGGACAGGTACAGCCGCGCCTCCGGGGCGTTCACGTGCCGGTACAGGTTGAGCACCAGGTTGTTCGCGACGATCGAGTCGCCGGTGGCGAAGAACGCGACCAGCCGGTGCACCAGGTGCCGCTCGCCGTCGCTGAGCCGGGCCAGGTCGGGCAGGTCGGCGGACAGGTCCACCTCCTCCACCGTCCAGGTGTTGGCGATGGCGGCGCGGAACTGGGCGTAGAAGTCGGGGTACCGCATCGGCCGCAGGGTCAGGTCCATGCCGGGGTCGAGCAGCAGCCGGGTCACTGGCAGGCCTCGCAGGTCTCGGGGTTCTCCAGTGCGCACGCCTCGCCGACGGTCGTCGGCAAAATGCGCGTCGCCGGGCGGGAACGCAGGTAGTACGTGGTCTTCAGGCCCTCGCGCCAGGCGTGGGCGTACATCGAGGACAGCTTGCCGATTGTCGGGTCGGCCACGAACAGGTTCAACGACTGGCTCTGGTCGACGTACGGCGCGCGCGCCGCCGCCAGGTCGATCAGCGCCCGCTGCGGCAGCTCCCACGCGGTGCGGTACCGCCGCTTCATCTCCGCGGGCAGGTCCAGGTCCCGCACGGACCCGTCGGCCCGCTTGAGCGCGTCGCGCACCCGCGGCGTCCACCGCCCCATCGCCTTGAGCTCGGCGACCAGGTAGGTGTTCACCTGGAGGAACTCGCCGGACAGGGTCTCGCGCTTGAACAGGTTGGACACCAGCGGCTCGACGCACTCCGCGCAGCCGGCGATCGAGGCGATCGTCGCGGTGGGCGCGATCGCCACCAGCAGCGAGTTGCGCAGCCCGACCCGGGCGATCCGGGTCCGCAGCGCCGCCCACCGCTCCGGCAGCGCCATCGCCGCGTCCGGCCAGTGGTCGGGGTGCAGCACACCGTCCGCGGTGCGGGTCTCGGCGTACGCGGGGTGGCGGCCGTGCCGCTCGGCCAGTTCGGCGGAGGTCTCGTGGGCGGTGAGCGCGATCTGCTCGGCGATCAGCGTGGACAGCGCGCGGGCCTCGGCGGAGTCGAAGTCCAGCCGCAGCCGGAAGAACACGTCGGCCAGCCCCATCACGCCCAGCCCGATCGGCCGCCAGCGCCGGTTGGCCGCGGCCGCCTCCGCGGTCGGGTAGAAGGACAGGTCGATCGCGCGGTCCAGGAACCGCACCGCCGTGGCCACCGTGCGGCGCAGCGCCGACCAGTCCATCCCGTCGTCGGTGACGTGCGCGGCCAGGTTGACCGAGCCGAGGTTGCAGACGGCGGTCTCGCCGTCGGCGGTGACCTCGATGATCTCGGTGCACAGGTTCGACAGGTGCACGACGTTGCCGGGCCGCGCGGTCTGGTTGCAGGTGCGGTTGGACGTGTCCTTGAACGTCATCCAGCCGTTGCCGGTCTGGGCCAGGGTGCGCATCATCCGGCCGTACAGCTCCCGTGCCGGTACGGTGCGCACCGCCAGCCCGGCCTCCTCGGCGGCCCGGTACGCGGTGTCGAAGTCCTCGCCCCACCGGTCCGGCAGGTCGGGCACGTCCTTCGGGTCGAACAGCGACCACGGCGCGTCCGCCTCCACCCGGCGCATGAACTCGTCCGGGATCCAGTGCGCGAGGTTGAGGTGGTGGGTGCGCCGCTCGGTGTCGCCGGTGCCGTCCCGCAGCTCGAGGAACTCCTCCACGTCGGCGTGCCACGGCTCCAGGTACACGCAGGCCGCGCCCTTGCGCCGGCCGCCCTGGTCGACCGCGGCGACGCTGGCGTCCAGCGTCCGCAGCCACGGCACGATGCCGTTGGACCGGCCGTTGGTGCCGCGGATCAGCGAGCCGCGGGAGCGGACCCTGGTCCACGAGACGCCGATGCCGCCGGCGTGCTTGGACAGCCTGGCGACCTGGGCGTACCGGCCGTAGATCGCGTCCAGCTCGTCGCGCGGCGAGTCGAGCAGGAAGCAGGAGGACAGCTGCGGGTGCCGGGTGCCGGCGTTGAACAGGGTGGGGGAGCTGGGCAGGTAGGCGAGCCGGGACAGCAGCCCGTACAGCTCGGTGGCCTCCTCGACGGTCTCGGACAGCCCGCAGGCCACCCTGAGCAGGAAGTACTGCGGGGTCTCCAGCGGCAGCCGGGTGGTCGGGTGGCGGAGCAGGTACCGGTCGGCGACGGTGCGCAGGCCGAAGTACCCGAAGCGGCGGTCGGCGGCCGGATCGACGAGCGCGTCGAGGGCGGCGGCGCGGTCGGCCACGAACACGGCCAGCCGGTCGGACAGCAGGCCCTCGGCGTGGCCGGCCTTGACCGCCTGGCTGAACGAGTGCAGGCCCTGGTCGGCGACCTCGGCCGCGAGCTGGCCGGCGAGCAGGCCGGCCGCCAGCGCGGAGTACTGCGGCTCCTCGGCGATGAGCGCGGCGGCCGCGTCGATGGCGAGGGACCGGACGGCGGCCAGGTCGGCGCCGGGGTGCCGGCCGGCCGCCACCCGGGCCAGCACCCGGTCCGGGTGGGTGTCGGGCAGGTCGGCGGCGAGCGCGGTCACCTCGGCGGCGACCACGTCCCCAGGTTCTCCGGGCAGGCGAGAGTTCACCAGCGCTCCCTTCACGAGCGGCGTAGGGCGGTGTGGCAGGACTATATGTTGTGGTCGCTCGCACGATCAACCACTAGAAGTTGTGGCGTGTCGCCCGCGGTAGGTTGTTGCCATGGACCTGGGTTTCGCGGTACCGCAGTGCGGTTCATGGGCCACGCCGGAGCGTCAGGTGCGGCTGGCGCGGCTCGCCGAGTCGCTCGGGTACACCACGGCGTGGACGTTCCAGCGGCTGCTCTTCCCGGCCGATCCGGAGGCGACCGAGCACGCGGCCCGCTGGTCGCCGGTGTACCGCAGCGTCCTCGACCCGATCGTGACACTGGGTTACCTGGCCGGGCAGACCGAGCGGATCCGGCTCGGCGTGGCCGTGGTGAACCTGCCGTTCGTCAGCCCGGCGCTGCTGGCCAAGCAGGCGGCCACGGTGGACATCGTGTCCGGCGGCCGGCTGACCCTCGGGCTCGGTCTCGGCTGGGCCCCGCAGGAGTACGCCGCCACCGGCGCGTCCCGGTCCGGGCTGGGCCGGCGGGCCGACGAGTACCTGCGGGTGCTGAGTTCACTGTGGACGGACGAGGTGACCGACTTCCACGGCGAGTACTACGAAGTGCCGTCGGCCCGCATGGACCCGAAGCCGGTGCAGCGGCCGCGCCCGCCGGTGCTGATGGGCGGCTTCTCGCCGCCGGCGCTGCGCCGGGCCGGCCGCCTCGCGGACGGCTGGGTGGCGGGCAGTGCCGCGGACCTCCGGACGCTCGGCGGGCAGGTGTCGGCGGTGCGGCGGGCGGCCGTGGAGGCCGGCCGGGACCCGGACACGCTGCGTTATGTGTGTCGCGGGGTGGTACGGCTGCGGGCGGCCGGCGCGGCCGACCGGGTGGCGCTGTCCGGGTCGGTGGAGGAGATCCGCGGCGACCTGGACGTGGCCCGGGCGCAGGGGCTGACCGAGCTGTTCCTGGACCTGAACTTCGACGCGGAGGTGGGCGTGCCGGAGGCGGACCCGGACGAGTCCGAAGCGCGCGCCGTGGAGGTCCTGCACGCGCTCGCGCCCGCTTCGCGGTGAAACATGTTTCCGACGGATCAGCTCTGACCTGGGCGGTTGATACCAGGCGTAGTTGGATGATTCCGACCAACTAGAAATTCTGGGAAAAAACTTCCGCTCAGGCCTTGTCACTGTTGGCGGCATATGTCCAAATTAGGGCCTGTATCCGTTTCCGGCCGACCCCCGGAGGCTCTACATGTCCCTGTCCCGAAGATTGCGTGCCTGCGGCATCGCCGTGGCCGCGGCCGGCCTCGTCGCCGGGGTTGCCGCGAGCCCCGCGCACGCGGCAACCGTCGACCCCCACGTCGCCGTCGTCCCGTACGCGACCCAACTGCCCGGCCTCGACGTCTCCTCCTACCAGGGGAACGTCAACTGGAGCACGGTCAAGGCCAACGGCGCGCAGTTCGCCTACGTGAAGGCGACAGAAGGCACGTACTACCAGAACGCGGACTTCTATCAGCAGTACGTCGGCTCCTACAACGTCGGCCTGGTCCGAGGCGCGTACCACTTCGCCAGGCCCGACACGACCAGCGGCGCCACCCAGGCCGACTACTTCGCGGCCCACGGCGGCGCGTGGTCGGCCGACAACCAGACCCTGCCGGGCGCGCTCGACATCGAGTACAACCCGTACGGCGCCGAGTGCTACGGCCTCAGCCACGCCGGCATGGTCAGCTGGGTGTCCTCGTTCGTGAACGAGTACCACGCGCGGACCGGTCGCTGGGCGGTCATCTACACGACGACCGACTGGTGGTCGACCTGCACCGGCAACTCCTCGGCGTTCTCCGGCAACAACCCGCTGTGGATCGCCAGGTACTCCAGCTCCGTCGGCACCCTGCCGGCCGGCTGGGGCTTCTACACCATCTGGCAGTTCGCCGACTCCGGCACCTTCCCCGGTGACCAGGACCGTTTCAACGGCGCGCACGACCGGCTGGTCGCGCTCGCCAACAACACCTGATCGTCTCCTGGAACCCGACTCCTGGATTCCTCGACCCCGAGACCAGGACGCGCGCGGCTCCCGGCCCTTCCGGCCCGGGGGCCGCGCGTGCTACTTGAGGATGTTGACCGCCCTGGCCACCACCAGGGCCACCGCCACCAGCGACACCGCCGACTGCGCCATCATCGTCAGCTTCGCCCACCGGGTCAGCGGCAGCACGTCGGTCGGGCTGAACGCGGTCGCGTTCGTGAACGACAGGTAGAAGTAGTCGGTGAAGGTCGGCTCCCACTCCGGCGGCACCAGCTCCGGCGTGGTCATCTGGGTGAAGAGGAAGTCCGGGTACCGCCGGGTGCCCCGCGCCCTCGTCACCGGGCCGCCCCGGTCGAATTCCCAGTACCACAGCGCGAACACGGCCACGTTCGTCAGCCAGATCGCCGCCCCGCTGGCCAGCAGCGGCCCCGCCCTGTCGCCCGCGGTCCCGTTCACCAGCGCCACCACCAGCCGCCCCGCCGACCAGGCGTTGGCCGCGGTGAACAGCAGCGTCAGGCCCAGACTCGCGGTACGCCCCAGCGTCGACGGCCGCTCGATCCGGATCGGGTTGGCCACCACCACCCCGACCAGCAACACCACCTGGAGCCCCAACAGCACCCACCGCGGCTGCACGGCGAACCGGTCCGGCAACAGCACCTGCAACACCATCGCGACGACGATCGTGAAGCTCACCGCCCACCGCGACTCCCCGGGCGTCTCCCGCAACCACGCCGGAACGGCCCGCTCCACATCCTGCTCGAGGCCCCGCTCGACCCCCCGCAACTTCCGCAGCAGCAGCTCCTCGAGCCCCTCGGCCCGCCCCTCCCCGTCCCGCTCCGACACGCCCGCAGCCTAGCCCGCCGGGGCCCAGCCGCCGGTCCTCTAGTCAGCGCCGATAGACGTCGCGCCGATGGCCGATGACGGCAACGATCACGATGAGCTCCTTGTCGATGACTTCGTAGATCACGCGATAATCACCGGAACGCACCCGCAGGTATCCGGGCTCATCAACCATCGCCCGCGCGCCCACTGGCCGGGGAGTTGTAGCCAGGCTCTCGATAAGCGAGCTCAATCGTTGACGATCGTGAGCGTCGAATTTGCGGAGCTGCCGTTGCGCGGCAGGCAGGAGCCGCACCTCGTACAAGGGCACCGGCAGAGCTTACAGATCAAGCTCAGCCTTGATCTGTTCCCACGGCACCGGTTCGCCGCCTTCGGCGAGGGCAGCAGCGAGGGCGGCCCTGTCCTCGGCATCTTCAGCTGCTTCGATCTCCTCGGCCAACTCGACCGGAACCATCGCCGCCCAGCGGCGGCCGTCCCGAGTGAGATAGATCACTTCGCCTCCATGGGCCGCGTCAGCCACCTCGGCCAAGTGGTCACCAGCCTCGGTCAGCGGCAGCTCGGGGGCGGTCTCGCTCATGGAGTGGATGTTACTCGACATAGGTAGCCCCTCACAGCACGCTCAACCTGGTGAGCTTTGCCTAGGCATTGCTAAAACTTGGGGTCATCATGGGTGCCCTGAGTCGTCTCCGGCGGCCGGTCCTCGTTCTCGCGGCGGCCGCTCTGGTGCTGAGGGGAGCGCGGGCCGGACGCGGTGGTTGATCGGGGTGGTGGGGAGCCGGTCCTTGCCGCGCTTCCCGCGCCGCCGGCGGCGGTTGCCGTCCGGGTAGGGCTGGCGGCGGGTACCGCGCCGGGTGCCGGCCTGTCGGTCCGCGGTGCGGCGTGGCGTGTGCTCACGGAACGTGACTTCGGGTCTCGCTGAGTTCACCGAGGGGTACCGGCTGGGCGAGCGGGCGTTCGGCGAAGGCGGCGAGGTCGTCATCTGTCGTCGTTCGGCCGGTGAGGTGGGCGGTGAGGCAGGCCGTGGGGTAGCCGCAGATCCGGCCCTGGCAGAGGCCCATGCCTGGGCGGGCGAGGAGCTTGACGGTACGGGCCGTGGTGGCGCCGAGGTCGGTGACGGCCTCCGCGAGGCGGCCGTAGGGGACGGACTCGCAGCGGCAGATGGGGGTGGTGGGGGTCAGCCAGTCGGGCCAGCCGGCCGGTGGGGCGTGGATGGCGTTCATGGCGGCGGCGAAGCGGCGCAGGGCGGTGCGGCGGCGGAGCAGCCGGGTCGGCGGGGGCGTGCCGGTCGCGGCGTGGCCGGCGAGCTGGCCCTCGACCAGGGCGAGCGCGGAGCCGCCGATGCCGGTGATCTCGCCGGCCGCGTAGACGCCGGGGACGGTGGTGCGCTGGGCGGGGTCCGTGGTGACGACGAGGGTGCCGTCCGCGGCGAGGTGGGTGGCGCAGCCGAGGGCGGTGGCCAGTTCGAGGCGAGGGGTGAAGCCGTACGCGACGGCGACCGTGTCGCAGGTGATCTGGCGGGTACGGCCGTCGGCGAGCCGGCTGACGGTGACCGCCTCGACAGCACGGTCCCCGTGGGCGGCGGTGACGGCGTGGCCGGGGCGGTACGGCACCCGGCGGCGACCGAGCACGGCGGCGTACCGGGCCGCCTCGGTGGCCTTGCCGGGCGCCGGCACCGTCGCGTACCGGAGCAGGGCGGCCCGGCTGGCCGCCTCGTACACACCGGCGACCTCGACGCCGGCCGCCGCGAGATGGGCGGCGACCGCGAGCAGGAACGGTCCCGCGCCGGCCACCACGATCCGCCGCCCCGGTACCACGCCCTGGCCCTTGAGCAGGGCCTGGGCACCACCCGGGGTCATGACGCCGGGCAGGTCCCAGCCGGGGAACGGCAGCGGCCGGTCGTGCGCACCGGTGGCGAGGACCAGCCGGTCGGCGGCGATCTCGCGACCCGGCGTGTGCAGGGTGAAGCCGGGCTCGACGAACCAGACCGGGGAGTCGGCGTGGTGGTGTACCGGGTCCAGCGCGGCGTGGAGGCTTGTGTACGTCCCGCCGGGTTCGTGGCCCGGCCGGTGCCGCCAGTACTGGCCGCCGGGGCGCGGCGCGCCGTCCACCAGGGCCACCCGGCCGCCGGCCCGTGCCGCCGTGGCGGCGGCCGCCATCCCGGCCGGCCCGCCGCCGACCACGGCGACGTCGTACCGCTCAGCCACGGGTGCTCACCTCGTCGCCGTCGCGCGGCACCACCAGGCAGGCACGCTGCGCGGGCACGCCGTTCACGGTGACCGCGCAGTCGAAGCAGACCCCGATGCCGCAGAGATAGCGGGGCCGGTCGCCGGCCGCCAGCAGCGCGGCGGCGATGGTCTGGCCGGGTTCGGCGGTCAGACGCCGGCCGTCGACGGTGAAGTGGATCATGCGGCGGCCGCGAAGCGGTCCGGGCGGAACGGGTACGGGTCGAGGTCCGGCTCGGCACCGGTGACCTGCTGCGCGATCAGCCGGCCGGTGGCCGGCGCGAGGCCGATGCCGGCGCCCTCGTGGCCGCAGGCGTGGTACAGCCCGGGCGCCCGCGGGTCCGGCCCGATCACCGGCAGGTGGTCGGGGCAGTACGGCCGGAATCCCCGGTACGCCCGCAGCGCCGGCACCCGCGCCAGCACCGGGAACAGCGCGACCGCCTGCGCCGCCAGCCGGCGCAACACGGGCAGCGACACCTCCCGGTCGAACCCGACCCGCTCCCGGCTCGCCCCGATCAGGATCGTGCCGGCCGGCGTCCCCTCCACCACCGGCGAAGTCTGGAGATCGGCCGCGTCGCTGGCCACGTCGGCGACGTACCCGGCGGCGTACACCTTGTGCCGTACCAGCGTTCCCACCGGCACCGTGACCAGCACGAACCCCCGGCGGGGGAGGACCGGAAGGCTCACCCCGGCCAGCGCGGCCACCTCGCCGGCCCACACCCCGGCCGCGTTCACCACCGCCCCGGCCGCGAGGTCGCCGGACGGGGTGCGGACGCCCGTCAGCCGCCCGTCCCGCCCCCGGAGCAGCCCGGTCACCGGCGTGTGCGGCCGCACCCGGGCGGAGCGCAGCAGGTGCGCGGCGGCCAGCATCGGCTGCACCTGCCGGTCCTGCGGGTAGAACACCCCGCCCGCCAGGCCGGGCGCCAGGTGCGGTTCGTACCCGGCCAGGTCGTCGACGGCCACCGCATCGACCCCGGCCGCGCGCTGCGCCGCCGCCAGCCGGCCGAGCGCGGCCAGTTCGTCCGGAGTGGACGCCACCACCAGCCCGCCCTTGTCCGCCAGCTCGATCCGCTCCGCGAGCGCCGGTTCGAGCGCGCCCCACAGCCGGTACGACAGCAGCGCCAGGTCCAGCTCGGGCCCGGGTTCCTTGTCCGAGACCAGCAGGTTGCCCTCGCCAGCCCCGGACGTGCCGGCCACGATCGGCCCCCGCTCCAGCACCGTCACCGCCAGCCCGGCCTCCGCCAGCGCGGCCGCGCAGGCCGCGCCGACGATGCCGGCCCCGATGACGACGACGTCAGGGTGCAAGGGACCCCATCCACGACTCGACGTCGTCGGCGGTGCGCGGCAGGCCGTCGGACAGGATGCGGTACCCGTCGCCGGTGATCAGCACGTCCTCCTCGATCCGGAAGCCCAGCCCGCGCAGCTCGGCCGGGATCAGCAGGTCGTCGGGCTGGAAGTACAGCCCCGGCTCGACGGTCAGCACGTGGCCGGCGGCGAGCCGGCCGTCCAGGTACTCGCCCGCCCGCGCCGCCGCGCAGTCGTGCACGTCCAGCCCGAGCATGTGGCCGGACCCGCACAGCGTCCACCGCCGGTACACCGTGGACGACGGGTCGAGGGCCTCCTCCACCGGGCACGGCAGCACACCGAGGTCGCTGAGGCCGTGCGCGAGCACCCGCATGGCGGCGCGGTGGAAGTCGCGGTACTCCGCGCCCGGCCGCAGCGCCGCCAGCGCCGCGTCGTTGGCGGCCCTGACCAGCTCGTACAGGTCCCGCTGGAGGGGGGAGAACCGGCCGGACAGCGGCAGCACCCGCGTCACGTCGGCGGTGTAGAGCGTCCGCGACTCCGCGCCCGCGTCGAGCAGCAGCAGGTCGCCGTCGCGCAGCGGCCCGTCGTTGGAGATCCAGTGCAGCGTGGTGGCGTGCGCGCCGGCCGCCACGATCGAGTGGTACCCGACGTCGTTGCCCTCGGCCCGCGCGCGCCGCCAGAACACGCCCTCCAGCCAGCGCTCGCCGGTGGCCTCCGGCAGCGCCCGCACCACATCCTCGAACCCGCGCACCGTGGTGGCCACCGCCGCCTCGAGCTGCTCCACCTCCCACGGGTCCTTGACCAGCCGCAGCTCGGCGAGGACGGCGCGCAACTCCGGGTCGTCCAAGGTGCGGGTGGGGGTGGTGCCGGCGAGGTGGGCCTCCAGCCCGGCCAGGTCCCGGCACTCCAGGTCGAGCTGGGCGCGGGCCTCGGCGAGCGAGGGGCGGCGGCCGGTCCACAGCTCGCCGTACCGCCGGTCCTGGAAGAACTCGCCGTCGTCCCGCCGCGACCGGGGCCGCAGGTACAGCGCGGCCGTGCCGTCCGGTTCCAGCACGAACACGCTGTCCGGGTTCTGGTCGCCGGTCAGCCACGTGTACGCGGAGTGCGGCCGGAAGCGGTAGTCCACGTCGTTGGACCGGGTCAGCAGCCGGCCGGCCGGCACCACCACCCGCTCGCCGGGAAACGCCTCGGCGAGCCGCGCCCGCCGCTTGGCCGCCCACGGCGCGACCGGCAGCGGCGCCAGGTCGCGCCGTTCGGTGTCGGCCCACCCCCGGGACATGAACTCGACCAGCGCGTCGGTGACCGGCCAGTCATGGCTGCCGGTCGCGAACCTGTCGTCGTTCACGGGCTGTCCTCTCCCGCCCACAGGCCGCGGACGTGTTCCAGGTGGTGGCGGATCAGCTTCTCGACGCGCGCCCGGTCGCCGGTGCGCAGCAGGTCGAGCAGCGCGCGGTGCTCGGTGGCGGAGGCGGCCAGCGCGCCGCGGGCGGCGAGCGTGCGCAGGCCGTACAGGCGGGCGCGGGACCGCAGGTCGCGGACCACCTCGACCAGGTGCCGGTTGCCGGCATGGCCGAGGAGCTCGAGGTGGAACCGCCGGTCGGCCTCGACGTAGGCGATCAGGTCGCCGGCGGCCGCCGCCTCCTCGATCCGGGCGGCGAGCGGCTCCAGCGCGTCCAGGGCGGCCGCGTCCAGCCGGCCGGCCAGCCCGGTCACGGTCGGCACCTCGATCAGCGTGCGCAGCTCGGTCACCTCGTCCAGGTCCCGGTCGGACAGCGCGGTGACCCGGAAACCCTTGTTCCGCACGGTCTCCACCAGGCCCTCGCGGACCAGGTCGAGCATGGCCTCCCGGACCGGGGTGGCCGACACCCCGAACCGGGCGGCCAGCGCCGGCGCGGAGTACACCACGCCCGGTTCCAGCTCGCCGGCGACCAGCGCGGCCCGCAGCGCGTGCCCGACCTGTTCGCGCAGGTGTACCGGCCTGGTGGCGGTCATCGCAGCACGAACCCGGTGCCGAGTTCGTCCCGCGGGTCGAGGACGAAGGTGTGCTCGCCGGTGCGGTACGCGGCGCCGGTCACCTCGGTGACCACGCCGCCGCCGGCCTCGCCGACGATCCGGGCGGTGAACCGGGTGCCGAGGATCGACTCGTGCGTGAACGGCCGGTCGCCCAGCTCGCCGGCGAGCAGCGCCAGCCGGGCCGAGGTGCCGGAGCCGCACGGCGAGCGGTCCACCTGGCCGTCGGCGAACACGGTGACGTTGCGCTGGTGGTCGGGGCCGACCTCCTCGTACAGGATCACCCCGTACAGGTCACCGCCGAGGTCGTGCTTGACGGCCCGGCCGGCGCGGATCAGGTCCGGCAGGTGGTCGGGGGAGACCGTCAGCCCGAAGGCGGCGGCCGGCACGCTGGCGTACCGGGCGCCGCCGTCGGCCAGGTCCACCCGTACCCCGGCCGCCGGCACGTCCCTGGCCAGCACGGTCGCCGGCACGTTCCGGAAGGTGACATCCGCGACCGCGCCGCCGTCCCGCCGCACCCGCGCCACCACCCGGCCGGACGGCACGTCCAGCACCACCTCGGTCTCGCTGTCCGGAGTGGACGGCACCTGCCCGGACTCCACCGCCCACGCGCCGAGCGCGATCGTCCCGTGCCCGCAGGCGGTCGAGAAGCCGTCGGAGTGCCAGAACAGCACC